>CBFIBF010000016.1:0-16735 GCA_965660795.1 Gammaproteobacteria bacterium | reverse complement strand
GGCACAGGATGCATAATGGTTGTTGATGGTAAAAGTTCTGAGAAGTGTGCTTTAGTTGGAGACAATCTTGCTGCAATTGCAGCCAAAAATAACTGGGCTGGTATTATTGTTAATGGATGTATAAGAGATAGTCTTGAGATAAGCAAAATAAAGATTTCAATCAAAGCGCTTAACCTTGTTCCGAATAAAAGTCAGAAAAAAGATATAGGTCGGTATAAAATAGATTTAAAATTTGCTGGTATAGTATTTAGAGAAAATGATTTTTTATACTCTGATCCTGATGGAATTGTTGTCTCCTCATCAGAGCTATTATAAGTGAACACTCCTCTAATAAGCCTCAAAAATGTTAGCTTAACTAAACAAGATAAAGATATCATAAAAAACTATTCTGTAGATATTAGTGAAAGTGAGATAATAAATTTCTACGGTGAGAATGGGTGTGGCAAGACATCGCTTTTGAAATTAGTAACTAAGCTAAGCAAACCTACTGAAGGCGAAATATTATTCCACTCAGACTTAGATATCAATGACGATATTTTTTATGTGGGCCACAAATATGGTCTAAAAAATGAACTCACGGTTCTTCAAAATCTTGAATATGCTATGAGCTTTTCAAGCACAAAAAAAATCAGCTCTATAATTTCAGAATTAGAATCATATGCCATGCAATCATTATCGAATCTGCAAGTTAAATATTTATCTCATGGGCAAAAAAAAATTATAAGCATGATACAGCTGACAATTAGTTATTTCAAAGTTTGGATTCTTGACGAACCCTTTACTGGACTTGATCAAGATAAAGCCTCTATTCTTTTTGAAAAAATGCAAAATCATATTAATGACAATGGGACCGTAATAATAACAAGTCATTCACCAAAAAATAAATTTAAAAATATAGAACTATGCTGAATAAGTTTAATTCAATTATTCTGAGAGACATGAGAGTTATTCTAAACTCTAACTCTCGTATATTCATGCCGGTTGTTTATTTATTTCTGATAATTACGTTTTTTTCAATTAGTTTAGAAGGAACTGTGTTGGGTGGCTATGATAAAATTCTAACTCAAATTATTTGGCTTTCATGTTTATTGGTGAGTCTACTAAATATAGAGATTATGTTTAAGGATGACTATGAAGATGGTACGCTCGATAGAATTGTTATTAACTCTGATATGCTAGAAATTTGTATACTTGCCAAAGTATTATCACATTGGTTGTTTTCTATACTACCGTTAGTAATAATTGCCTTTCTAATAAACTTTTTGTTAACAGGAAATCTCTCAGTTTCTATAACCCTTTTTATTAGCTTAATGATAGGTAGTTTGACAATATCACTAATTGGTTCAATAGCATCATCTTTGACATTAAGCTTGAAAGGTAATGGCCTTCTCCTATCAACTATAGTTTTGCCTCTAGATATACCAGTCTTGATTTTTGGAACAAGCGCTATTTATAATTCGTCAATTGGTTTGAATTATGATTCTGAATTATTATTCATGCTATTACTATTGATTCTATTTTTGGTGATTGCTCCATTTGCAGCATCATTTGGTGTAAAGAATAGTCTAGATTGACTTAACCCATAATTTATTTTTCTCATATTCAAGAAGAATATTCTGAGATGATTTCAACATTGTGCCTAAAAAGAATAATGTGAATCCAAGTGCGGTTACAATTAGAGGTGTCAACATGTCCGCTGCAATACTAGGCGCACTCAGCTTAATGACAGATGGACCTTGATGAAGAGTATTCCACCATTCGACAGAAAAATGAATGATTGGAATATTTATGAAACCAACTATTGCTAGAATATTTACTGCAGACGATGCCTTTTTTTTATCATCAAATGAGCCATGTAATAGTAAAATAGATATGTATATAAAAAATAATATTAACTCCGAAGTCAATCTTGCATCCCATGCCCACCATGTACCCCACATAGGCTTGCCCCAGATAGCTCCTGTGACTAAAGTGAAGACAGTGAAGACAGCGCCGAGTTTACAAGACGCTAACAAGATAACATCATACACTTTCACATGCCATATTAGTGAGATGACGGCTGATATAAAAACGACAGAATATGCAAATAAAGATATCCATGCGCTTGGTACATGGACATACATAATTCTGAATGCATCTCCCTGTTGATAATCTGGCGGCGCAATAAATAAGCCTTGATATAAACCATATGAAATAAATATAAAAGCAAAAGAAAGAAGCCATGGTATTATCAATGAAGTAAATTTATAATAGCCTTCAGGGGAAATCTTGGATAATAAAGTCTTAAACATAATCATAAAAATAATAACATACAAATAATTCTATGGCGGCTAATAATAAATTAAAAGAATATGAAAAAACAATCATTACTTGGTGCAAAAGCGTCCAAGGTAAATACAAGCTAATGAAAATGATGAACAAGAAGGCTTATGAGAAATCAATTAAATCAAAGAAAGGCACTGATTGATTGTATTTTTATATGTAGTCAATTCACCATTAAATATGAAAAACGGGCCGTTTAAATAATTAGTATCTTTTCCGTATGAAAACCTCTTAAGGTTTTTGTCTAAAAATTGCCCCCCTGACTCTTCAATAATACATTGACCAGCTGCTGTATCCCATTCATATGTTGGTCCTAATCTTAGTGAAAAATGTCCCATACCTTGTGCAATACATGAAAACTTTATTGCGCTTGATAAATAAATCATCTTTGAATTTGAGAAATTGGCAGTTAATATACTCGAAACACTTTTTCTAATTGTAGTGCTAACATAGATATTATCCTCAATCTGTCTATCTACATTAAGTCGGGTCGATTTATGTGAGTTATTTATTAAATAAGATCCATGGCCTTTAATGCCATAAAAAAAATCTTTCGTTGAGGGAATATAAATTATACCAAAAACAGGATAGTTGTTTTCAATGTATGATAGACAAATACAATATTGGCTACCGCCTTTTATATAATCCTTTGTTCCATCAATTGGATCAATTAACCAATACGAGTCAGCATGTCCTACTTTTTTGATACTCTCTTCAGATATAACAACATCATCTGAAAACTCTTTGGATAAGTAGTCTACGATCATTTCATTTGATAACAAATCAATATTTGTTACTGGTGATTTATCTGACTTAAAATCTATTTTTAAATCTTGTTGGCCATTTACCTGTATGAGCCCAACTTTAGTACAAAGTTCTACAAATCCATCAATTGAATTTCTAAATTTTTCCATATCTTGTTTCTAAATAATTTAGAGCTGCAAAAACACGAGAATCTATAATTTTATAACCTTTTAAAAATGAATTTATCTGAGATATTTGTATTTTGTGAACCTCAAGAGCTTCAGGTTCATCGCCTACAAGAGTAGACTTCTCAAGTTTATTTGCAGTCATCATATTGGTAACGTGACTTATATATCCAGGTGCAAGATATATCTTTTGTATGAATTTAATATTATTAGATTTATATCCTACTTCTTCCTGGAGTTCACGGTTTGCTGCTGCATACATGTCTTCATTGTCATCAATCTTACCTTTAGGAAGAGTTATCATATAATCATCAACACCTGCAGCGTATTCCTTAATGAATAGCACGCACTCATCAAGAATAGGAATGATTAAAACAGCACCTTTTCCTGTTCCAGCTATGATTTCATAATTAAGCACTTTTTTTTCAAATTGTATCTGGGCTTCGT
This sequence comes from Gammaproteobacteria bacterium, assembly GCA_965660795.1. GTDB lineage: Bacteria > Pseudomonadota > Gammaproteobacteria > CACLCV01. The sequence continues at coordinate 13,037 of CBFIBF010000016.1, read as the reverse complement.
TGATGGTAAAAAGTTTACTCTTGAAAATAGGTGATTGTTTGATAATTTTTGGCATGATGTGATAAGTTGAAGAAAATGATACAGTAAGAGATATGATATTTAAAGAGACAGAATGCATCTTATTCGATATGGACGGGGTTATATTGGATAATACATATGACAATAATTTTTGGCAAAACCAGATACCTGCAGTTCTTGCAGATAAGAAGGGGTGTAGTTTTGAAGATGCTAAAAGATTAGCTGTACAAATATTTAATTATAAAAAAAATACGATGGATTGGTATGATTTAGATTACTGGTCAAATATGTTGGGCATAGACATAGAAGAACAGAAAAGATTGCCAGAGAGTTACGATAAAATTAAATTATATGATGGTGTTTTTGATATTTTGAAGAAGATAAAAAAAGATAGGAAAATGATTTTAATAACAAATGCTCACCGTAAAACACTTAATATAAAATTGAAGAAATATGATTTATCTCCATATTTTGATGACATGGTATGTGCACATGAATTGCATTACGTTAAAGAAGATATTCAGCTTTGGCACATGCTTCGTTCAAAGTATCAACTAGACTTTAAAAAAACAATACTTATTGAAGACACTATAAAAAATATCTTAGTAGGTTTATCTGCGGGCATTAGTGGAGCAGTTTATCTAGGAAATGAGGAATTCAGTAAGAGGCAAAATATTGTGATACATTCATCAATAAATGATATTTTGTCTACATTTAATTAGATTCATATACTCATAATTATTTTGTATAGGAAATCTTTCTTCAACTTTGATGGTATGTTTTTTTCTTTTGAAAAAGGTGATTCTTACTACATGTTTTTTTGTAACAATATACTCAATAGACTCTTTGAAGAAAATAGGTTTTTTAAAAAGAAGTGTTGCAAGTGATTTATTTCCTAGAAATTTTATATAAGTCAATTGACCTGTTATTTGCTGAACAGGAATGGTTGATTTTGCTATTACATCGTTATCAAGATAGCCTTGTATTTTTACTTCCCTAACAAGCGAATACTTTTTTGAAGATTTGTCTTTTTGTTTAGTTAAATATGTTCTAGATGAGATAAGTTTTATTGGATTCTTGTTTTCAGTTACTCTACTTGTGAGTGAGGAGTTATCAATTAATATCCTTTTGAGGTTTTCTTGTAGACCTCTAAGCTTTTTCTCAACAAGCCATCTTTTTTTATAGTTGTATTTCATTTACCTTTTTTATTTTCCATCTATTCTTGAGAATGCTAATTTTTTCAGATGCAAGGTCATATGTAAATTTTTTTATGTAATGGATATTGTCCATAAGATCATTTATGTTGGTAACCCTATAGTTATCTGGCATTCCTGATTGTCTGTTGCCTAAATATGTACCATAACCTCTGCTTTTAAGATCATATTCTGCAATCTCAAAACCAGAATCTGTTTTACTTAAGTAATTGAGTTTTTCAATTGAACCATCCTTTATGTGTTCAGTATGCAATAAGTAACAATATCCTTGAGCATGACCACGTCCTACTCTACCTCTCAGCTGATGTAATTGTGATAATCCAAACATTTCTGAATTTTCTATAACAAGACAGTTAGCATTTGGGCAATCAACTCCCACTTCTATAACACTAGTAGCAATTAGTATATCAATCTCTCCATTTTTAAATTTATTAATAATTTCAATTTTATCCTCTGAAGACATATTCCCGTGAAGTATATCGCACTTGTAGTTTGAGAATTGTGTTCTAATAACCTCATGAAAGCTTTTGATTGATTGTTGATTATCATCGTTATCCTCAACACGAGTACAAACCCAATAAACTTGAATATTATGTTTTAGATGATTATTTACAGCATCATAAACAGATTGCCTTTGATTACTATTGAATATCTTTGTTATTGTCTCTAGGCGATTATTCGGCCTATCTGAAATTTTTACATATTTCATATTTTCGTAAAGCACAAGAGCTAATGTTCTTGGTATTGGTGTTGCAGACATATGGATTATATGTGGCTGCCTTTCATAATCAGATGTTATTCTTTCACGTTGCTTAACACCAAATTTATGTTGCTCATCAATAATAACAAGGGCAAGATTATCAAATAAGTAGTCATCATGTAAAATAGCATGAGTGCAAATTAAAACGGAAATTACGCCAGATTTTAGTTGTTTTTTGATATCAGCTTTTTTGTTCTTTGAGTCTTTACCGCTAAGAGAAACAACGTTAACTAATGACCCAAGATAAGTTTTGAATGTATCAAAATGTTGATTACATAATACTTCAGTTGGAACTAAGACTAAACATTGATAACCATTTTTAACAACATTAAAGCAGGCAACCAGAGCAACAATAGTTTTACCACAGCCTACATCCCCTTGTATGAGGAATTTAGCTGGATTTACAGATTGTAAAGATTGATTTATATCATCAATAGCTTTTTGTTGACCTTTTGTTAGAGAAAATGGTAAAGAGTCAATAAAAAGATTTATCTCTTTCCGCGCTGTGGTGATTAGATAGGATGGTTTGCCTGAATAATTAGACAACGTTTTCAGAAGCTCATGTTTATGAAGATATATTTCCTCTAAAACTAATCTTTCCTTAGCGTTTCGAAACTCATTGACGGCATCATCATAATCGCCATCAGGATAATGAAGCTTTTTAACAGCTTTGAGTAGAGACATAAAATTAAAATCCCTATTAAATAAAATATCAAGACATGTAAATTCATAATTCTTTGAAAGCCTTATGAAGGCTTCATGGATAGCTTTTCTCATTTTTTGTTGCGATATTTTTCCTTTGGTTGAATATTTTGGGAGTATGTTTGCCAAAGATTTATTTTGTTGAATGATTTCAACTTCTGGATGAATAAATTCTAACTTAGTACTTTTTTTAATAGCTTTACCTTCTATGCGTATAGACGTTCCAACTTGTAAATTTAGAAAAACAACAATTTTATGAATAAATCGTACATTAAATATCCCTGTATCAGATCTGACTGTTAATATATAGTTTGGTTTGTACCCCTTAGTTCTTGATGTATTAATTATCTCACCAGACAGAACTACATTTTCACCGTTATCAATTTGACTTAATAATTCAACTTCTCTTTTATCAGATAAGCTGTTAGGGATAGTGGTAAGAAGATCAAAAATTGAATAAATTCCTAATTGATTAAAAAGTTCTCTAGTTTTTGGACCAATTCCTTTTAAGGATGAAACGCTCTGAGATAATTCGTCAGATTTTGATTGCATTATTTAGTCTTTATATAAAATTGCATCAACCTCTATTTCTACGTCTTTAGGAAGTCTGCTCACTTCAACAGCTGCACGAGCAGGATATGGCTCAGATAGATACGCTTCCATAACTGCGTTAACTTTTGAAAAGTTTTCTAGATTTTTTAGATAGACTGTAAATTTAACACAATTATCAAGACTACACCCAGCTGACTCTGCAATATGTTTAAGATTATTCATTACTACCTCAGCCTGATCTTCAAAAGAACCTAATACAATGCTCATGTCATTATAATTAAGCGGTATCTGTCCAGAAACAAATGTAAATTTCCCTGCTGTAATAGCTTGAGAATATATGCCAATGGCTGATGGTGCTTTGTCGCATGTAATTTGTTTCTTTGTCATGGTTTTTTTCTAGTATGACCAGCTTCCTTAAGTCTCTCAAGATAATTATGCCAATTATCTTTATAATTTTTACAAAGATTATATAGATGCTCCCAAGAATAGAGTCCTGTGTCATGGCCGTCATCAAAAATTATTCTCACTGCATAGTTACCAACGGGCTCTAATTTATCTATAGCAACATCCTCTTTATTTATTTGAAGTTTTTCTTGGCCTGGTCCGTGCCCTTTAACCTCTGCAGATGGGGAAAAACATCTTAGATATTCAGATGTCATATTGCTGCTATAACCATCTTCGAAAGTGATCGATAATATATTAGTTTTTTTTATATATCTTAACTCAGTTGGTCTTATCATAAAATATACCTGCTTAAATCCTCATTATCTGCAAATTCATTTAAATATTTATCGACGTATTCTTGATCAATAGTAATCTCTGTTTCTTTCAAATCGCTTGCGTCAAATGAAAGATTTTCTAAAAGTCTCTCCATAATAGTATGCAGTCTTCTTGCTCCTATGTTCTCAGTTTTTTCATTTACCGTCCAAGCTATTGTTGACAATCTATCAATGGCGCTATTATCAAAAGTAACGTCAATGCCTTCAGTATCCATTAACGCTTTATATTGTTGAGTAAGCGAATAATCAGGCTCTACAAGTATAGACTTAAAGTCATCTATAGATAAAGCATTTAGTTCAACTCTTATAGGAAGTCTGCCTTGTAACTCTGGAATAAGATCTGAGGGCTTTGAGAGATGAAATGCTCCAGAGGCAATAAACAGAATGTGATCAGTTTTTATAGGACCATGTTTTGTATTAACAGTACAACCCTCTACCAAGGGTAATAGATCCCTTTGTACTCCTTCTCTAGAAACATCTGCTCCCCCAGCATTAGCTCGAGAAGCAACTTTGTCAATTTCATCAATAAATACTATTCCGCTCTGCTCCACTTTTTGAATAGCTTCTTGCTTAAGATCATTGTCATTTATTAATTTTCTTGCCTCTTGTTCAGATAATATTTTTATGGCGTCTTTTATTTTTGTTTTTTGAGACTTAGTTTTGTTGTTAGATAAATTCTTAAACATGCCTTGAAGTTGATCGGTCATTTCTTCCATGCCTGGAGGCGCCATTACTTCAAATGAAGGTAATGCTGTATTAACATCTATTTCAATTTCTTTATCATCGAGCTTACCCTCTCGCAGGTCTTTTCTAAGAGTCTGTCTCGTGCTCTTATTATCTTCTTTCTCAGCATCATTTAGTCCTTGTACAAAGTCGTTGTCCCTTGATGGTAGGAGTCTATCTAATATTATTTCCTCTGCAATTTCTTCTGCTCTGTGTCTAACCTTTGACATGGCCTCTGATTTCACTTGAGTAATTGCTAATTCTGTTAAATCCCTAATTATTGAATCTACTTCTTTGCCAACATATCCAACCTCTGTAAATTTTGTTGCCTCTACTTTTATAAATGGAGCCTTGGCAAGTTTTGCGAGTCTTCTTGCTATCTCAGTCTTGCCTACTCCTGTAGGACCGATCATTAATATATTTTTAGGTGTGATTTCATTGCTCATCTTCTCTGACAATTGAAGCCTTCTCCATCTGTTTCGTAGTGCTATAGCTACCGCCCTTTTCGCATCAGATTGACCGATTATGTGTTTATCTAGCTCTTGTACAACTTCTCTTGGAGTCATTTCAGACATTGATCTTCTCTATAGTTAAGTTTGCGTTGGTGTATATACAAATATCTGAAGCTATTGTAAGAGATTTTTTAACAATCTCCTCAGCAGAAAGTTTAGTGTTTTCGTACAAGGCTTTAGCGGCTGATTGTGCATAAGAACCACCGCTTCCTATTGCTATTATTGAATCTTGTGGTTCTATAACATCTCCATTACCAGATATTAGTAATGATGCGTCCTTATCAGCCACAATTAGTAAAGCTTCAAGGTTACGGAGCATCTTGTCTGTTCTCCATTCTTTAGCTAACTCAACAGCTGATCTAGTTAAATGACCACTGTATTTTTCTAGCTTGCCTTCAAATTTTTCAAAAAGTGTAAACGCGTCTGCTGTCGCACCAGCAAAGCCTGCCAAAACATTATCCTTGTATAATCTTCTAACTTTCTTGGCATTATTTTTCATAACAGTATTTCCAAGTGTTACTTGTCCATCTCCACCAACTACTATTTCGTTGTCTCTTCTTACTCCAACTATTGTTGTCCCATGAAATTTCTCATTAGTATTCATAATTTATGCCCTAGGGTGACTATTATTGTAAACTTTATTTAAGTGTTCAAAATCTAAATTTGTATATATCTGTGTTGTACTTATATCCTCATGACCTAAAAACTCTTGTACTGCTCTAAGGTCCCCAGATGCTTCCAATAAATGTGTTGCACAACTATGACGTAATGTATGGGGCGATATCTTACAATTCAAGCCTTGTTTTTTCACCCAATAATCAATCCTGTTTTGTATAGATCTATTAGATAATCTGCCGCCAAACTTATTTAAAAATAAGGCATTGTTTTCAGGCTTGTACTCTTCTCTTCTTGATATCCACTCGCCTATAGCTTCAATGGCTTTCATTCCTAGAGGTAGTATTCTTTCTTTTTTCCCTTTTCCCAGAACCTTAATAGATTTTGAAACAAGATCTACCGAATCAATATCTAATGTTGATAATTCACTTAACCTTAAAGCAGAACTATACATTACTTCAATTATTGCCTTGTCTCTTTTAGCAGCATTATTGCTCTCTCTTATGTCGCATAATTTATCTATATCGCCAATAGAAAGAATATTAGGTAATTTTTTAGATAGCTTCGGTGTCTTAACGCCCGACATTGGCGTTGACGAAATTTGAGAAGTTTTTAATAAGTATAAAAAAAATGATCTCAACGTTGAGGCTTTCCTTGCAAGAGATGCTGGAGATAATCCAAAAGAGTGTAGGTTCATGAAGAATTTCTCTAAATTCTCCTTATCAGAGTTAATAATATTAGACTGATTTGATTTCATATACTCTTGAAATTGCATAAGGTCATTTTTATAATTTATGAGAGTATCCCTAGTGTAAAGCTTTTCATTCCTAAGATAGCTCAAGAAGATTTTTATTTGTTGATCATTGCTATTCAAGATTTCCCTCACCATCAATAGAGCTTGGGCCAGTTAGTTTGAAACTATCTGGATTATAATTTTTAGTAATCTCAAGTTCCCCGCCAACTTGTCTGATTTTTATTAGAGAATTTTTGACTTTGGTCTCAGATTTGAGTTCATAGAGTCTAAATAAACATATTGCTGCTGCAGTGGCTCCACTACCACACGACTTGGTGTAACCAGCTCCACGCTCATTTACAGTAAGTTTAACAACAGTGGTACAATCATTGAGAAAGCTAGATGCATTTTCTATGAACCCAATGTTCATGGTCTTATCATATACATCATCAATTATTTTGCTGATACGCTCTTTTACATCAATACAATTGTCTGAAAAAACAACACAATGACTATTTCCAATTGTGATGGGAATAAAGGAAAAGTTAAATGATGAATCGTTGTGTTTCAAAGTAAGAACAAGTCCATTTTTAGTTATAGAGTATTCTGGCGCGCCATTAATTACATTGTCAATGTATTGTGGGCTTCCCATATCTATAGAAATAAGGTCAGCGTTGATTTCTGCTGGATAACTTTTATTGCACACAATTAAATTTGTCTTATTTATATTATATTTTTTATGAAGATATAACATTGTAGCGCGTAATCCATTGCCGCACTGACTGGCCTTAGATCCGTCTTGATTATAAACATCACAATTTACATTATCTAATGTTGTGGTATCAACTATAAAAAATTGATCGCATCCAATAACCTCCCTGTTTGAATAATGTTTAATCTTATCAGGAGTTAATTGAGATGATATATGGCTTTGCTCAACTAAGATAAAGTCATTACCTTGGCTGTTCAATTTAGTATATGGAATCATTTCTCTACATGTATAGTAACAAAAAAATGCCTATCAGAGACAATATTAATTATTGATTTTATTCCTTTGAATATACTTATTTGTTCCTGAACTTCGTTAACGGTATATGCTGCCATCAAAGACTTCTTGAAATCTTTCATTAATACTTGATTGTCATTTCCGTGCTTTTGTAAAATATCGTTAAGACTCATAAGGCTATGTGGCCTTACTAAGTCCATTACAAATACATACCCCCCTGGTTTAGTTATGTCGATAACTCTCTCCCAAAAAAGTTGGGGGTTTTTTACGTGATGAAGCAAGCTATTACATATCACATAGTCAAAGCTATTGTTTTTAAAAGGATGTTTTTCTATCCTTTCATTTATAACACAAACATCCTGAATATTATTTTTAACTGATTTTAATAAAAACTGTTTAAGCATAGATGTTGAGCCATCAATTGCCGTAAACTTGCAATCAAACCTTTTTCTAATATCTATTATTATCTCACCATCACCACACCCAACATCTAAAATAGCTTTACCATGTAGTGAAGAAGTAACAGATAGCATGTTAGACAAAAAGATTTTATTTGCATCAGAAAAGTCTGCGCTCGCGTAAGCTTGCGCCTGCTCATCGCTATCCATTAAGTCAGGTTCAGGTATACGCTTTAGCAATTTTCGTTTTGAACAATCTGTTCAATAGTTTCTGCTGAACGTATAAGTTTAACTTTACCATCACTAATAAGATATTCTGCAGGTCTAGGCCGACTGTTGTAATTTGATGATAGAACGAACCCATATGCGCCTGTATCTTCAACAACAACTTTATCGCCAACTTTACAGTTTAATTCTCTTTCTTTGCCGAGAAAGTCAGCGCTTTCACAAACAGGTCCAACTACATCATATTTTTTGCATGATGCCTCAGTCTTAGTTATAGGTGTAATTTTGTGGTAAGCATCATAAAGCGCTGGCCTCATCAGCTCTGACATACTTGCGTCAACAATTAAAAAATTTTTGTGGTCTGACTCTTTAGTGTACTGAACAGTGCTAACTAAAATTCCGCAATCGCCAATTATTGATCTTCCAGGCTCAAAGATTATATCCACATCAATGTCATTAAAACTATCTAATATTTTTGCAACATAATTAGATCTGTCTGTTTGATTTTCATCCTTATATGAAATACCAAGTCCGCCTCCGACATCGATGTGAGTAATTTTAATATTACAATCATTGAGCTCTTCTACTATTTTTTTTACTGATGAGATAGATTCTAAATATGGGCTAGTCGACATTATTTGGGAGCCAATATGAAAATCAATTCCTACTATATTTATTGATTCTAATGTTCTTGCCTGTTTATAGATATCTATAACATATTCATGTTGAATGCCAAATTTATTATCTTTCATACCGGTAGAGATATACGGGTGGGTCTCAACCTTTACGTTGGGATTTACTCTTATAGAAATATCAGCTATAAGACCCATTGACGAAGCTTCCCTATCAATAGCTATAAGCTCGTCTCTAGATTCCACATTAAAGCATAAGATATTCTTTTCGAGTGCGTATTTTATTTCATCTCTTGTTTTTCCAACGCCTGAATAAACAATTTTTTTTGTGCCAACACCCGTTTGAAGAGCTCGATATAACTCTCCCTGTGACACAACATCAAAACCTAAACCTTCAGATGCAATAAGATTTAAAATAGTCATGTTAGAGTTTGCTTTTACTGAGTAACAGAACAATGTTCGAGAATTAGCAGAACTTAGATATTCACTTATATTTTCCTTAATAGACTTCTGTGAGTATAAATAGAATGGTGTAGGTAACTCATTCGATAAATTATCAAGATCAATATTTTCGAAAAATAACTTATTATTTTTATAATAAAGGTTTTTCAATTGATAGCACTTGAATGAATTACATTTTTTGGTGGCGTAAGAGGTCCTTTATTACCGCAACTAGATAATATGACCAAAGCGCAGATAAATGTGAATATAGTTATAAGATTAGAACGAGAAAAGTTTAACATTCTGATATTATAGTCTAATTCACATGTAGATTTAATTGGTTTTAGCATTAATGGATCTTGAAATAATTACAGTTGGAGACAGGAGTTCAGCAGAAGCTGACTTGGTATGGTTCCATGGGTACGGCGCAAACAATTGGGGCTTTGAGCCATTCATAAAATTGTTAAATCTTAATCTAGACGGAAAGTTCCATGTAATCATGCCAAATGCACCAAAGGATAATGGTAAGCGATCATGGTACCCTTTGCCTTCAGAACAAGATGGAAAGATTATTGAAGATGATCAGGGTTTAGAACTCGCTAAAAAAAATATCCTGCTGTCATTAAAAGAGCATTTAAGACAAGATAAGAAACTTTACCTTGGAGGTTTTTCACAAGGTGCAGCTTTATCCCTATCAATGGGTTTGGGATCTGATATTAATTGCGATGGCATTATTGCAATTTCTGGTTATATTCCATCTGCGTCTTCTCTTACAGTTGATAACAAAGAAAAAGAGATATATATAGCCCATGGTAGTAACGATACAACTATATCAATTGACACACACAAGAAATCAATACAATATTTAGAAGATAAAAAAATAGCTTTTACAGAATTTGTTGACGATTGTGGACACACAATAAGTAAGTCAATGATTAACGACTTAAGTTCTTGGTTGTTTAAGAGAATATAAGGGGGCAAGAAAAATGCCCCCTCAATTAAATATCAGTCACGATGTCTTTGAGCTGCAGCCATAGCAGTTTCACTTCCATATTTCTCGTTGATTTTTTCAACTGATTCAAAGTGATCTGCGCGCCTGTGAGTGAGACACATGCCTTTTTTATCTACGCCCCAAAGAGCGTAAGCGATGAAATTTTTTAAATGATCTGGAGTTTGGTCCATGTGTGGTATTCCAAAACGGATTAGCAAGTTGTTTCTATCGGCTCCACTTGCTTTTTGCTCCTTCATAATTCTTTGAACTTCAACTTGGAGATCTTTGACATCCTCACCGTTCCAAGAACCAACTTTAGTTCCGTCAGGTAAAATAATATCATCTCCTTGTGGTACTGGATGATCCGGCATTTTTACTCCTCCTGTAAATTAACCTTGTTAAACTAGATATATTACAAAATTCATCTGTGTCTAACAAGTTTTATTGACATGGAAAAGACTCAATATATCCATTTCTTAGTGCTAGCCCCAGCAAAGGCTCGTCCTTGTATTTTTCAAAGAATCCCGGCTTAGATTGAATAGTTTTATCAATCATAGACCTAAGTTTAGAGACTGGTAATATTATGTCTGCAGGCTTACAATATATCTCTACTTGGTGTTTTCTGTAATAATATTCTGCTGCCCACTCAAGTCCGCTCTCTAGCCCATATATATACGAATCATAATTTTCAGTCTTGTCGTTTAAGTACTCATTAATTGTTGGTATTTTGTCACCAGAAAAAACTGATGTGCTAGCAGTTAAAAAGCACACTACATAGATAAAATAGAACTTTCTAATTATATCCATCTTTCTTAAGTGACGACAAAATCTTGCTTGCAGCTTTCTTTACATTTGCAGGAGAAGTTGAACCTATAGATTTTTTACTATGTATCGACTTTTCTATATCAATAGCCTGATAAACATCTTCGCTAATATGTTTTGAGAATTTTCTAAATTCAGAAATTTTTATATTATCTAAATTAATTTTTTTTGATTCTGCGTAGCTTACAATTTTTCCTACTATCTCATGTGAACTCCTAAAAGGAACGCCTTTCATAGCTAAATAGTCTGCAAGGTCTGTTGCGTTTGAGAAATCACTCTTAGAAAATTCAAGAGCTCTTTGCTTATTAACATTCAAAGTGGTGATTAGTCTTGGCATTAAGTTAAGACATGACATGACCTCTGAAATTGTCTCTATAATTATGCCTTTGTCTTCCTGAAGATCTCTATTATAAGTTAGCGGTAATCCCTTAAGCAAAATCAAAAGAGATGATAGGGATCCAATTGCGGGGCCACATTTGCCTCTGATGAGCTCTGGCACGTCTGGATTTTTTTTCTGCGGCATAATAGATGAACCAGTGCAAAAGCTTTCATCAATATCAACAAGTTTGATATGTGTATTCATCCAGTAAACTAGCTCTTCAGATATTCTAGATAAGTGAACCATCATCATGGACGCTGCATAGGCGAAATCACAAACGAAATCTCTATCACTTACAGCATCCATTGAGTTTGCTGATACAGTGTCAAATCCAAGTTTTTTAGCTACTAATTTTCTGTCAATTTTATATGGGGTTCCAGATAATGCTGCACTGCCCAAGGGCATAACGTTTAGAGCATCTCTTGCATTACTCATTCTTTTTTCATCTCTCTCAAACATTTCATGCCAAGCTAGAAGATGGTGGCCAAATGTAATGGGTTGTGCAAGTTGCATGTGAGTGTAGCCTGGAAACAAAACATGAGAGTTCTCTTTTGCTACTAATGCGATAGCATATCTAATATCTTTTATCTTTTTAATAATGGTATCAGCACAATCTCTTAAGTACAGTCTGAAATCTGTAGCTACTAAATCATTTCTGGATCTTCCCATATGAACTTTCTTGCCTAGTTCACCAACCTCTCTAGTCAAAGCTTGTTCTATATTCATATGAACGTCCTCATATTTGATTGATAGGGACAGCTTACCATCATCGTATCTTTTCTTTACTTGCTTAAGTCCTTTCACTAAAGCTGTTGATTCAGATTTGGTTATGATCTTACATGTCGCAAGCATTTCAACATGAGCAATGCAGACTTTTATATCAGCATCAAAAAGTAAATGGTCAATACTAATGCTCTCAGAAAATTCAAGCACTTCATTATCAAGTGCTTTTTTAAATCTACCAGACCAAGTTGAGTTTTTCACAATATACCTCTAGAAGTGTTTATATCTCGAATATTGCCAGTATACTATATGTGAATTTACTGATATACAACTATGCTCGATAATATAAAACTTGCAACAAGAAAAAGCCCTCTAGCTTTGAAACAAGCTAATATAGTAAAAAACCATCTTATTGAAAAAGGAATATTTAAAAAAATAGAGATTGTGCCGATGAGCACAACAGGAGATGTGGCTAGCAAAGAAGTCTTTAAAAAAGATGGTGGGAAAGGGCTTTTTTTAAAAGAGCTTGAAAGTGCATTGATAAACGGTAGCGCTGATATTGCTGTTCATTCTATGAAAGATGTTCCTGCTAAAATAAATAAGATTTTCTCCATAACTAGTGTAATGAAAAGGGAAGATCCATCTGATGTTTTCGTGTCAAATAAACATAAATCGCTTGCTAAAATATCTGAAGGACAAATTGGCTCCTCTAGTCCGAGAAGACAAGCCTTGTTAAAAAGCATGTGTAAAAAAATAAAAGTGATTGAGATACGGGGCAATATCAACACAAGGTTGAAGAAATTAAATCAATC
>CBFIBF010000015.1:0-21426 GCA_965660795.1 Gammaproteobacteria bacterium | reverse complement strand
CAACACCAAAAACTTCTTTAATTGAATCAGGATTTACAGAATTTAGGACAGTCGATCCAAGTTTTGTTTTCTCACCTTTATTAGTTGTTAGTATAAGATTAGACTTAATCATTTCTTCGCTGATACCTAAATCATCAACAAATTTACTATACCTATGATATTGAAGCGTATGACACCCGGCACAATTATTAAAATAGATTTGTGCTCCCCTCTGTAATGAGGCCTTATTTCCTAAATCTATAAACACAGGCTTAAGCTCACCTACAGATGCTGTGTGAGCAAGTTGAGTAATTAACATTAAAGGGAATAAATATAGACAGAATCTAATCATGCATTGTTACTCTATCGGGAACTGGTTTGGTTTTCTCGTTTTTACTTGTTATATAAAGTAGAACAAAAAATGCAAAATAAACTATGGTAAATAATCTACCAAGTAGAGTTAGTGTTGGAGTTGCTGCCTTCATACCTATATAGCCTAATCCTATAAAACTCACTACAAATGATATGAGTAATATTTTATAAGTAGTAGATCTGTATCTTATTGATTTGACTTTGCATCTATCCAGCCAGGGCATTAAGAAGAGAACAAAAATTGCTAAGCCCATAGCAATGACACCTCCTAATTTATCTGGTATTGCTCTAAGTATTGCGTAAAATGGCGTAAAGTACCAAACTGGAACAATGTGTTCAGGAGTTTTAAGCGGATCTGCTGGTACGAAATTATCTTTTTCAAGAAAAAATCCTCCAAACTCAGGAAGGAAGAATACAACAAACATAAATATAGTAAGAAATACTGCAAGACCAAAGATATCTTTAACGGTGTAGTATGGGTGAAATGGGATGCCATCAATTGGAACACCGTCATTATTTTTATTTTCTTTGATTTCTATGCCATCAGGATTGTTGGACCCTACAGTATGCAAAGCTGCAATATGTAGATAAATTACTGCAAACAGCAATAGAGGCAGTGCTATAACATGGAATGCAAAAAATCTATTTAAGGTCGCATCTGAGATAACATAGTCGCCACGAATCCAAAGAGCAAGTGACTCGCCAATAAATGGTATTGCTCCAAAAAGCGAGATTATAACCTGAGCACCCCAATATGACATTTGCCCCCATGGGAGTAGATAACCCATAAATGCTTCTGCCATTAGAAGAACAAAAATAAACATACCAAACAGCCATAGAAGTTCTCTTGGCTTTTTATACGATCCATACATCAACGCTCTCAACATATGCAGATAGATAACTATGAAAAAAAATGAGGCGCCGGTTGAATGCATATATCTTATTAACCAGCCCCACTCTACATCTCTCATGATGTATTCTACTGAAGCAAAAGCAGATGCTGCATCAGGTTTGTAGTTAATTGTAAGAAATATTCCTGTAATAATTTGTAAAATAAAAACGAAAAGGGCTAAGCTTCCAAAAAAATAAAAGAAATTAAAGTTTTTAGGAGCGTAATATTCTGATAAATGATTTTTGACAAACTTAGTTAGAGGAAGCCTCTCGTCTATCCAGGCGATTAATCTGCTCATGATGTGCTGTCTTCCCCAACAATAAGTTTTGTTTCGCTAGCAAAGTAATAAGGTGGTACTTCTAAATTGTATGGTGCGGGCATACCTTTGTGTACGCGCCCTGACAAATCAAACTTTGAGCCATGGCATGGACAGAAGAAACCCCCCTTCCATTCTAGACCTAAATCTTTGTTTTCTCCTGGTTTGTAAAGTGGTGAACATCCCAAGTGTGTGCATACGCCGAGTAAAACTAAATACTCAGGTTTTATAGATCTAAATTTGTTTTGTGCATATTGAGGTTGATGTTCACCTGTTGATTCAGAGTCAGCTAAATAGTCGACTTGATTTTCAATTTTAGCTAGCATCTCTGGAGTACGATGAACTACCCAAACAGGTTTACCTCTCCACTCTACAATTTTGAAAGCGCCTGGTTTTATTCCAGTTAAATCTATCTCTACTGGTGCACCAGCCATTTTAGTTTTTTCGCTAGGAGACATTGTGGATAGGAATGGAATAGCAGCGAACACTGCTCCTACACCACCCATCACCTTAGTGAGATTTGTAAGAAATTTTCTTCTGTTTGGAGATTTATTACCTTTATTTTCGTCCATGTTTTTGAAGTACAATTTTGGGGCTAATATATCATATAATCATTCTCTAATATATACTTTAACCATACTAATTTTAACAATGCTTAAAGAACTTACTAAATATGTGGTGATAGGAATACTTGCTGGTTTTATAGCATACTCTCTCACACTAGAGAAAACAGTATCTATTAAAGTGACTGAATCAGGAACGAGTGTGGCTAATATATCTAAAGGCTCCTTCAATCAAATTTACTCATCTGTCAAAGATTCTGTAGTTACAATCAAAACAAATATTGGACGTGGATCAGGTGTTATTGTTACAGATCAAGGTCATGTTGTAACAAATGAACATGTTATCAGAGGTGCTAGTCAGATTCAGATTATTACATCCGATAATGTATCTTTTCCCGCTGCCATTGTTGGCACAGATGCCATAACAGACATCGCATTACTAAAAAGCAATTATATTGGTGAACCAATAATATTCTCAGACTCAACGAAAGCAAAAATAGGTGATATCGTTTTAGCAATAGGAAATCCCTTTGGTGTAGGCCAAACACTAACTCAAGGTATAATCTCTAGAACAAATAGTGGTCATATTACTGAAAATCCTCTTGATGAGTTTCTTCAATCTGATGCAGCAATTAACCCGGGTAATTCAGGCGGCGCTATGGTCAACACATCAGGACAACTGATAGGGATAAATACAATGAATCTATCTTTGGGTGGAGGAAGTGATGGAATTGGTCTAGCTGTCCCATCAAATTTAGTGAAAAATATCATAGAGCAGATAATTGAATATGGTCAAGTTGTCAGAGGATATGTTGGCTTATCGGCTTACGATACTACAAATGGCGTCATGATTACAAAAGTTGTTAAAAATGGACCAGCAGACCTAGCTGGACTAAAGCCAAGGGATATAATACTTGCTATTAATGATATGAAAATCAAAAACATTAAACAGGTAGTTAAAATTGTTGCGTCACTTGAGGTAAATCAGAAAATTACTGTTAAACACTTGAGGGACAATAGCATTTTGAAAACAACAATAAACGTTGCCCAAATGCCTGAATCTCATAAAACTATAAATAGATAGTTACTTTCTTAATTTTGCTGAATTTGAATGTGAATTCAATCCTTCGCAGTCTGCCAATTGTGATGCTATTTCAGCTAACTCTTTAGAATGAGATTTTGATATCCTCATCATACTTGTACGTTTTAGAAAATCATAAACACCTAAGGGTGAAGCATACCTTGCCGAACCGTTGGTAGGCAATACATGGTTCGGGCCTGCGCAATAATCTCCAAATACTTCAGGGCTATTTTCTCCTATAAATATTGCGCCTGCATTTCTTATTTTATCCTCTAATTTATATCGATCATATCCAAATATTTCTAGATGTTCGGGGGCAATATTGTCAGCTATCTCAACTATACTCTTAATAGTATTTGCTTTTATAAAAAGGCCTCTAGAGGTAAGAGATTTTTTTATTATGTCTTTTCTTCTTTGATGAATTAATAACTTGTCAATTTGTTTATTAACATCACTGATTAACTTATCGCTAGTTGACAAAAGAATTGCTTGAGCAAGTTCATCATGCTCAGCTTGAGCAAACATATCTGTAGCAATAAGCTCTGGATTAGTATTATTATCTGCGATTATGAGTACTTCTGATGGCCCAGCGAAACTATCAATACCAACTTTACCAAAAACTTTCTTTTTAGCAGTAGCAACATAGATGTTGCCAGGTCCAACGATTTTATCGACTGCTTTGATAGTTTGTGTGCCATAAGCAAGCGCAGCAATAGCATGTGCTCCACCAAATTTGTAAATCTTATCAACTCCACATAAATCAGCTGCAACTAAAACTAGCGGATTTAATTTTCCCTTAATAGGAGGGCATGTCATGATAATATTTTTTACCCCAGCAATCTTTGCAGGAATAGCATTCATTAGAACTGTAGAGGGATAACTTGCTTTGCCGCCAGGCACATAGATTCCCACATTCTCAATAGGTACTACTTTTTCACCTATTTTGGAGCCCTTAATATTGAAATGCCAGCTTCTTAATTTTTGATTATTAGAGAATTTCTTAATATTACGCATAGCCTGCTTAAGACTGGATAGAGTTTTTTTTGATACAGATGAATATGCAGCATTTATTTCTTTTTTAGTTACTA
Organism: Gammaproteobacteria bacterium; assembly: GCA_965660795.1. Classification (GTDB taxonomy): domain Bacteria; phylum Pseudomonadota; class Gammaproteobacteria; genus CACLCV01. The sequence continues at coordinate 17,135 of CBFIBF010000015.1, read as the reverse complement.
CTGAATCAGAAATTTTTTTGTAAGATGTTTTATCATATTGTTTAATAAACTTACGTAATCCAACATCGCCATATCTTTGAACATGATCTATAATTTTTTGAACATCTCGCTCTATAAGGTATGAGTTCGCTTGTTTGAATGATATAAACTGAGACAGTTTGGTATTAAAATTAGCTCGAGATGAATTTAAAATCTTAATTTTCATTTATCTCTTGCAATGTTTCATCAATACTTATTATAAGGTCTTCGGTCTCGCTCCAACCAATACATGAATCGGTAATACTTTGTCCATATTTAAGCTTTTCTTTATCGTCAATTTTTTGATTTCCCTCGACAAGATTGCTTTCTAACATTAATCCTATAATATTTTTTTCGCCAGATAATAATTGTTGTATCACGTCATCAACAACATTAGCTTGTAGCTTATAGTTTTTGTGACTGTTCGCATGACTCGCATCAATCATAATATTAGGCAACATGCCATTATCTACAAGTATTTTTGAGGATTCCTTAACATCTTCTGATGTATAGTTAACATTACTTTTACCGCCACGATGTATTATGTGACAATCCATGTTTCCTGAGGTATTAAATATAGCTGATTTACCTTCTTTGGTTACTGAAAGAAAGCTATGAGAATGTCTAGCTGCGTTCATTGCATCTATCGCGATTTGCAGACTTCCATCAGTTCCATTTTTAAAACCAACTGGACAAGATAATCCAGATGCTAATTCACGATGGCTTTGGCTCTCAGTCGTCCTCGCGCCAATAGCGCCCCAACTTATTAAATCTGAGACATACTGAGGACTGACTAAATCTAAAAATTCATGGCCACATGGTATTTTCATTTCTGCTAAATCTATTAGTAACTGTCTGGCTAACCTAATGCCTTTATTTATCTTAAATGACCCATCAAGATCTGGATCGTTTATTAGGCCTTTCCAACCAACTACTGTTCTTGGTTTTTCAAAATAAACTCTCATGATTATCAAACAATTATCTGAAAGACTTTGGTTTAATTTTTTTAGATTAGTCGCATATTCTTTAGCAGCATCAATATCATGAATTGAACATGGACCTACAACAATTATAAATTTTTTACTGGATTTATTTAAAATTGAAGATATTTCTTCTCGGGCATTAATTATAGTTTCTATACCATCAGAGGACGGGGACATAGACTCAATAAGCTCTCTTGGACTAACAAGCTCTTGAGTATTTATAATTCTTAAATCATCAGTCTTATTGGACATATTTTTTTATTTCATCCAGAAAAAAATTAATTTCATCCCTTTTGATTTTGTAAGAAACCTTGTTAGCAATCAATAAAGATGAGATGTCTGAAATTTTATCATATTCTTTAAGTCCATTCTCTTTAAGAGTGTTTCCAGTTTCTACTATATCTACTATAAAGTCTGATAGTTTCAATACAGGTGCTAACTCCACTGAACCATAAAGTTCTAAAATAGAGCACTGTAATCCAATATGCTCAAAATAACTTTTAGTAATATTCGGATATTTTGTAGCAACTTTCATATTATTAAAATATTTAGTTTTAGCTTTGCCTGCAACCACTAGCCTACACTGTGATAGTTTCATATCATGCAGTCTATAGTGATTTTCTTTATCGTCTTCCATAAGTGTATCAACACCAACGATACCGAGGTCAACTTTGCCTGAATCAATGTATAACGGTACATCAGAGGCTTTAATTACTATAACCTCCAAATTCTTATAATTAGTAGGGATTATTAATTTTCTAGATGTTATTGGATTGTATTTACACTCAATACCAATTTTTTGTAAAATAGCGTTACACTTTTCCAAGATTCTACCTTTGGCTATAGCTAATCTAATCATGGATATGCATTTTACATAGGTTTTCTTGAAATCCTAGCACCAATTAACTGTAGTTTCTCCTCAATACAGTCATAACCTCTATCAATATGATAAACTCTTCCAATCTCAGTGGTTCCTTTTGCAGCTAAACCGGCTAAAATTAGACTGGCAGAAGCTCTGAGATCTGTAGCCATTACTGGAGCGCCATTTAATTCCTGGATGCCTGTAATTTCTGCTGTATTTTCTCTTATTTTAATTTTAGCTCCCATCCTTAAGAGCTCTTGTGCGTGCATAAATCTATTTTCAAAAATATTTTCTTTAACAATACATTCACCTGAAGCAAGACAGTTTAGTGCTGTCATCTGTGCTTGCATATCAGTGGGAAATAATGGATAAGCATTGGTCTCAATATTTACTGCCTTCGGACGTTTTTTCATTTTTATTCTCGCTGAATTTTTTGAGACTTTGATATCAACTCCTGACTCAGTAAGTTTATCTATGACAGCTTTAGAGTGAGATGGAATAATGTTGCGTATTTCAACATCACCTTTAGTAATTGCTGCAGCAACCATAAAAGTTCCAGCTTCTATTCGATCAGGCAAAGGTTTGTGTGTTGTACCTTTAAGTTTATTTACGCCTTCTACTGTAATCTCATTTGTTCCTTGACCTGATATTTTTGCACCCATCTTAATTAAAAAATCGCACAAGTCAGATACCTCGGGTTCACATGCACAATTTTCTATCACCGTTTTTCCCTCAGCTAGTGTTGCAGCCATTATTACATTTTCAGTTCCGGTAACAGACTTACTGGGGAAAACTATGGTCGTGCCTTTTAGTTTATGAGCTTTTGCAGATACATAGCCACCTTCAACAGATATTGTTGCTCCCATTTTCTCTAATGCAGATAAATGCATATCAACGGGCCTCATTCCAATTGCACACCCTCCTGGCAGGGAAACCTTAGCCTCACCAAATCTAGATAATAAAGGTCCTAAAACTAAAATTGATGATCTCATTGTCTTTACAAGTTCATATGGGGCATAGAGTGTATGAATTGTTGATGAATCTAGAGAAATATGCATTAGTTCATCCATAGTAACGCTAACGCCCATCTGAGTTAAGAGTCTTGTGGTTGTTGTAACGTCTTGAAGGTGAGGAATGTTCTCAAGTTCAACTAAACCATCTGAAACCATAACAGATGCACACAACATTGGTAAAACAGAGTTCTTAGCTCCTGAAATTTTTACTGAGCCAGTTAATGATTGTTGACCGTCTATTAAAAGCTTATCCATGAATATATTTAGTTTGTTTCGATATTCTAAAAGTTTATACTCAATAAAGCTATGCTTAAAAGAATATCGTTAATGTATGAGCGTTACATTCTCCGTAACCCTATTACGGTATTACTCTTTTTGGCATTAATTTTATCTTTCTCTGTAGTTAATATTAAATACTTCGAGCTAGATGCCTCTGCAGACACTCTGATTCTTGACGATGATGAAGATTTAAAAATTTTTCGTGATACCAACGAAAAATATAAATCAAGTGATTTTATGATATTAACAGTTACGGATAACTATCAAGATATATTTTCACCAGAAACACTATCTTTTATAAAAATTCTAACACACGAGATAACTAAAGCTGATTATGTTGAATCTGTTACCTCGATTACTAATATTCCATTAGTTATAAGTTCCCAAAAACCATTAACGGAACTGATCAGTGAAGTTCCAAACATATTAAGTGAAGATATAAATAAAAAATTAGCTAGAGAAGAAATATTGTCTAGCCCGATATATAAAGATTTGATCATTAGCTCTGATGCAAAAACTTCTGCGATGCAAATAGTAATAAGAAAAAATCAAAATCTTTTAGACGCATTAAACAAAAGAGATATCCTCTATCAAAAATATTCAAGCAATCCCATCTATGAAGATGAGTACGTCGAATCAAAAGCAGCTTATGATTCTATTGCAAAAGAAGAAAAAGAGAATATCAGCGCCTTGATAAAAGAATTAAGAGTCATACAAGATAAATACTCTTCAGAAAGATATGAGATTAGGCTTGGCGGAATACCAATGATTACTGATGATATGATTACTTTTATAAGAAATGATTTGGTTAATTTTGGCATCGGTGTATTGGCTTTCATTCTGGTGACTCTAATCATAATCTTCAGAAAAGTAATTTGGGTTATAGCCCCAGTGATTAATTGTATTTATGCTGTTCTTTTTATGATTGGATTACTGGGATATCTTGACTGGAAGGTTACAGTCATATCATCTAATTTTATATCTCTTATGCTTATTTTAACATTATCGATGAATATTCATATTATTGTACGATACAGGCAAATATACAGTTCAAAAGAAAATAGTAAATTTAACTCAATATCAGAAACGATGAAAAAAATGATTTGGCCATGTCTTTATACCGCACTAACCACGATTGTTGCATTTGCATCCTTAGTGTTTAGTGACATCAAGCCCGTTATTGATTTTGGATATATGATGGTTATCGGGCTAACTACTCTTTTTATAACATCTTTTACTCTGCTTCCATGTGTAATTATAATTCTCTCGAATGATGAAAACTCAATAATCAATAGCAGTCAAACTAGTTCATTGATAACGGATACACTAGCAAATGTTGCTCGTAATCATGGAAAATATATTTATACAGCAACAGTTTTTATTTCAATAATTACGCTTTATGGACTTTTTCAGCTTAAAGTTGAAAACAGTTTTATAAATTACTTCAGATCAGATACTGAAATCCATAAAGGAATGAAATTGATAGACAATGAGTTGGGTGGAACAACGCCAATGGATATAATTTTAAAATTTGATAATCCGCAGAATTCTATAGATGATGATTTTGATGATTTATTGGGTGGCGACGAGGACATCAAAAGTTCAAATTGGTTTACTACAGAAAAAATTAATAAAATAAAATATGTTCATGATTATCTAGACAATAACCAATACATAGGTAAAGTGTTATCTCTTGCTTCATCAATTCGGGTTGCTGAAATTGTAAATGATAATAAAGAGTTAAATAGCCTTGAAATGTCTTTGCTTTATAAAAAACTCCCTGACGAAGTTAAAGATATTGCGGTTAATCCTTATTTATCAATTGAACATAATGAGGCAAGAATTAGTGTTCGTATACTTGATTCTGATAAAGACCTCAGGCGTTCGGAACTTATCAATACCATTAAATCTGATTTTGCTACTGACCCTTACTTGAAATCAGATAATATCACTGTAACTGGCATACTCATTCTATACAACAATATGCTTCAAAGTTTATTTGATTCGCAAATTAAATCTTTAGGTTTTGTAATGCTGATTATTGCACTAATGTTTCTGCTACTCTTTAGATCTTTTAGGCTAATGGTAATTGGAATAGTGCCTAATCTGTTATCAGCATTATTAGTTTTAGGAATAATGGGTATAACGAAACTTCCATTAGATATGATGACTATTACTATAGCCGCTATTACTGTTGGAATAGCAGTTGACAATAGCATTCATTATATTTATCGATATAGAGAAGAATACAATACTTATCAGGACTACCTCAAAACTGTAAGCGTGTGCCATTCTAGTATAGGTAAAGCAATATTTTTTACAGGTATAACAGTAATTTTTGGCTTCTCCATCTTAATCTTATCAAATTTTATTCCTACAATAATCTTTGGTACTTTGACAGGCCTTGCTATGTTTGTTGCGTTAATATCAGTCCTGACCTTACTACCAAGACTGCTTATCTCATTGAAACCGCTTTGATAATCTATTTATTTAGAGTACTTATAAGTGAATCTATTCCCTTTTTTGAAACATGCTCTCTGAAATCCACCCTGTAGTTTTTCATTAAACTAATTCCATCAAAAATAATATCGTAGACCTTCCAGCCAGAATTGGTTTTTATAAGTCTGTAATGAACATCAATATCTCCACCGGGTATGAGATACTTTGACTTTACATAGGCGATGTTATCTCTTTCACCTGGTACATAAGGTAAAAACTGGACCTTCTCTCCATCAAAAGCTGTAATAGATTTCATATATGTACTTGTCATTCTATAGCGAAATGCACTTGTGAAGTTTTCTTTTTGATTATCTGTTAAGTTAAGCCAAACTTTTTTTCCAAGAATTATTTTTGACATGAGTTCAATGTCTAATTTAGGCATCACTACAGTGTTCATCTTATCTCTTAAAAATTCTTCATCATTTTCAAATCTATCCTTATATTTCGATATTAAATCAGAAATTTCCGTGACTGAATCTTTCAAAAAACCATCAGGAGTGTCTGATGTATGTGCTAAGCTAGAAATGCACAAAAACATTACTAAGATTGATATTTTTTTAATCACATTCATAATTTTAGTATATAATCTGGTTATATGATGCACAAGGTTGTAAAAAAATTATCTTTATTGACATTATTAATAATTGGAACCATGTCTATTTCAAATAATGGATACTCATCTGATAATGATCCTTTAGAGCCAATGAATAGAGCGATTTTCGGATTTAATGAAATTGTAGATGATAATATTCTAGAGCCTGTTGCAAAGGGTTATCGTTATGTGACGCCTGATCCTGTAGAGAGAAGTGTTAGCAACTTCTTCAACAACCTTGGAGAGATAAACACTATCATAAACAGTGCTCTTCAAATGAAAGTAGATAAAACCATTACGTCAAGCTCTAGACTGGCAATAAATTCAACCGTGGGTATACTTGGGCTTTTTGATGTAGCTACATCGCTAGGTATTCAACGTGAAAGAGAAGATTTTGGTCAAACTCTTGGTTACTATGGTATATCTTCAGGCCCATATTTAGTACTTCCATTTTTTGGACCAAGTTCATTTAGAGATGCTCCTGGCTTCTATGCAGATGTAATGATGGAAAAAAGTATTTCACCAGTTTATACAGAGTTGCACCACGAAGAGAGACAAGCTATACAGGCAACAAATGTCATAGATACAAGAGCCAATTTGCTCAAAGCTACAAAAATTCTTGATACAGCGGCGAAAGATAAATACATATTCTTGAGAGAGTCATACCTTCAAAGAAGAGCGAAATTAGTTACTGATGGCAAAGACGTACAAGACTTCGAAATAGACGTTCTTGAGATTAATTACTAAACCTTCTAAATTAATAATCCATTTGGTTTAACTATGTTAAATGCCATTTTATTTTTATCAATAGGACTTGTCTTCTTAATTTATGGAGCAAACCTTCTAATCACATCTACAGATGAATTTGCAAAAAAACTCTCAATTTCAGGTTTTATAGCAAGTTTTTTCTTAATTGGAATTGCTACATCTGCACCAGAAATTTTTATTTCTATTGAGTCTGCTCTACAAAATGAAACCATACTCGCTGTCGGGAACTCAATAGGTTCAAATATTTCTAACATAGCATTAGTATTTTGTTTTGCAGTATTATTTATGAAAAAAAATCAAGAAACAATGTTTATTCCAAGTCTACCCTTTTTTACTATGATAATTTTAACTATAGTATGTTTTGGGGTTATCTATCCTGATAGCATCTTCGATAAAACGGATTCATATGTTTTACTTGCATTATTCACTTTATCTTTATTTTTGTTTAATTCAAAAAATGAAATTCCATTAGAATCTTGTGAAAACATGATAGAAGCTAATATTTTAAAAATACTTGTTTATGCAATTATTGGAATTTCGTTACTAATATATGGATCAAGATTTTTTATAGATGGCGCTACTAATATTGCCCTCATGTTTGGAGTAAGCGCATATGTAATAGGATTAACTTTGACAGCGCTTGGAACCAGCTTACCTGAATTAGTAACTACAATACAATCCGCAAGAAAAGGAAAGGGGCAGTTTATAATTGGGAACATATTGGGTTCGAATATTTTTAACATAGGCGTTGCAATGAGCATTGCTGGACTCATCAATTCCGCAATCATTGATTCTAATGCATTTTTACGTGACATTTTATTGCTTTTTTTATCTACAGTATTCTTTTATGTAATAACTAAATCAACAAAACATACTATAAAGGTTGTATACTCTATTTTGTTAATAACGATATATTGTATTTATATATTGATAATACTTAAATAAAAATGAAAACTTCAAATAAGCAATTTGCCAGACAGATTCTAAATAAAGAAATAAGTGCTTTACGAAGAACAGCAAAACTAATCAATAATGATTTTGATGAAGCATGTCAAATTCTATCTAACATAAACGGAAAAATAATCACTTTGGGAATGGGTAAGTCAAGCTTCGTTGCAATGAAAATGGCGGCAACGCTTAGTAGTACAGGCACCTCTGCGTTGTTTCTTCATCCAGCTGATGCTTTGCATGGCGATATTGGGGTCATCAAAAAATATGATGCGGTAATTATTTACTCTAATTCAGGAGAAACAGAAGAGATTATAAAGTTACTTCCATTATTGAAAATTCTAAAATGCACCTTAATATCAATCACGGGTAATATAAAATCAACTCTTGCTAAGCATTCCAAGGTTTTACTTGATGCATCTGTAGAAAAAGAAGCGTGTCCAAATAACTTAGCACCGACTTCAAGTATAGTGTGTGCTCTTGCTATATCAGACGCGCTTGCACTGACTGTAGCTAAAATGAATAATTTTTCAGTTCAGGATTTTGCAAAAACACATCCAGAGGGTGCTTTAGGAAAAAGATTATTAATTACAGTCTCAAGTATCATGACTAAAAAAAGCATTCCGCTGTTAAAAGTGACTGATAAATTTATCAACTTAATAAAAAAGACTACCAAATCAAATTTAGGTCTCGCTGTAGTAGTTGATAATAAAAGTAATATTCAAGGCGTAATATCCGATGGTGATATTAAGAGGATAATGCAAAAGAACACGAAATTTAATGATTTAATCTTAAAAGATATTATGACTACTGATCCGTTATTGATTGCTCCGGATAGTCTTGCTGCTGAAGCACTTAATATCATGGAAGAAAATAACATAGATGCATTACCTGTAATAGAAAAAAGAAAAATTCTTGGGATTGTAACCTTAAAAGATGTCATCAAATCAATAAATTGAAATGTTAGATAATAAAAAATATATTCCTTTTTACAAATCTTTGTATACAGAAGAATTAATTCAAAAAGCTAGCCAGATAAATTTATTAGCATTTGATATTGATGGCGTATTGACTGATGGCGGTTTATATTTTGATGCCAATGGTAATGAAGAGAAAAGGTTTTTTGCTCAAGATGGTCATGGAATAAAAATTATTCAATCCATAGGCATAAAAACAATGATTATTTCTGGAAGAGAGACAGGTTCAGTTCTCCATCGTGGTCAAGAATTAGGCATAGAATATATAATACAAGGTAGCAGAGATAAACTTAAAAGTTTTAATGAACAAAAATTATCTATACCTCATGAGGAAGTGTGTTTTGTTGGAGATGACACAGTTGATATTGAGCTTTTGGAGAAAGTAGGATTATCTGTTATCGTTCCAAATTCCAATGCCTTGCTTAAGTCGCTTAATTTTGATTGGATCACTAACAGGAGTGGTGGAAACGGAGCTATAAGAGATGTTTGTGATCTTATTTATTTTTCTAAAATCATAAATGAAAAAGCCTGAGCTACTACTTTTATTTTTTATAACAATCATATTTATAATGAGCAGCTTGTTTGCAAGTACTGCTGATAAAGATACTAAAATTAAAAATAAAATATTTAACTTCTCGTCAGAAAAAATTGATACAGTTATGTCTACTGAGTGGAAGTTAAGTGGACAATATCTCGAAAAATACGAAAATAATGCCACCCTTATTAAGAATCCTAATCTAAAGTTATATAAGTCTAATTTTTCTACCAATATATTATCTGACACAGCTTTTGATCCAACAGGTGAAATGATTGAAATTTATCTCAAGAATAATGTTTACATAAATAGGACTGACTCATCGAATGTCAGCATTCTTAAATTATATACATCTTATGCGATTTTTTATTTATCAAAAGATTTAGTCGAAACTGACCGAGATGTTACTATAATTACATCTGATTCAATTACTACAGGAAATGGATTATCAGCTAACCTTGAAAGTGGCCTAATTTCGGTACTTAGTAATGCTGAGAGGAAAATCAGAGACGGTGACAACACAAGAACAATTAAAGGTAATCAGATGATTTACAACACTAAGACAAAAAAATGGATAGTGAAGAATCAGTCGGCATCAAAACTCAAAGATTCAATTATCAAGAAAGTAAAAACAACATTCAGCTTGGATTGATATGTCAATATTGAAATCCGATAACTTAAAAAAAGAATATGATAGTAAAGCTGTCATACACGACATCTCTCTAGAGGTAAACTCAGGAGAGATAGTAGGGCTTCTTGGTCCAAATGGTGCTGGTAAAACTACAACATTTTACATGATTGTTGGATTGATTAAGGCTGATAATGGAAAAATCATCATAGATGATGAGGATATAACTCAAGAGCCAACCCATAATAGATTTAAACACGGTATAAGCTATCTTCCTCAAGAACCATCGATATTTCGTGATTTGTCAGCCAAAGATAATATCCTCTCTATTCTAGAAATTAATAATAAAATGAACTCAAATCAAAACGAAAAAACTTTAGAGTATTTAATTGAAAAATTTGACTTAAAAAAATTTCTTAACACAAAAGGTGTTCTTTTATCTGGTGGAGAGAGAAGAAGGGTTGAAATAGCACGCGCAATAGCCTTGAAACCAAAATTCTTGCTGCTTGATGAACCATTTGCTGGTATAGATCCGTTATCAGTTATAGATTTACAAGAAATTATTTCAGAACTAGCGAATGAGGATATAGGTATACTTATTACAGATCATAACGTCAGAGAAACTCTAAAAATTTGTGATAGATCATATGTGATAAATTCTGGAAAAGTTCTTGCATCTGGTAAAGCAAAGGAGCTTGTTAAAAATGAGATTGTCAAAAAAGTATACCTAGGTGAATCATTTAAGTTATGAGTAAACTTTTTCAAACGGTTAAGATTAGTCAGACGAAGGTTTTGTCTCAACAAACAAGACAAGCAATCAAATTATTGCAGTTGAGTACATATGAACTAGATAAAGAAATAGACGAACTAATTCTTGAAAATCCACTTCTAGAAAAAAATGATGATATACAAACTGATTATGACATCGGCAGTACAAGTAACTCCGCTCTTTCTGATCCAGAGGATGTACTTAAATATTATAAAAAAAATGATAGTCTCAAAGAGTTTTTAAATCGACAAATTGAAATGTCCTCTTTATCAGATGATGAAAGACTAATTGCATCAATAATTACTGATTGTGTTAATGACAATGGTTACTTGACAGAAGATTTGAATGATATTTTTATTCAAGCAAATAGAATTGCCGAAATAACGTTCCAAGAAATATTTTATGTTCTACATACTTTACAAAGATTTGAACCTGTTGGAACTTGTGCACTAGATTTGTATGATTCTCTGGCTATTCAACTTGATAGTTTCTATAAAGACTCAAATTATTATCATGAAGCAATGAGAATAATTAAGTCACTAAGTAAAATAGATTCATCTCATGACTTAAAATTTGATCAGGAAATTTCCTCTATTTGTAAAAATGAGGATTTCAACGAAAAAGCTTTTGAGTTAGTAAAGAAGCTCAATCCGAAACCAGGTTTAATAATTTCTAAAAAACTTGATTCTTATCAGATACTGCCTGAAGTTGTTATATATAAGAGAGATGATAAATGGATTACTGAATTGACAAGTAATAAACCTCCATTAAAGCTAAATTCAGAATATGTTTCAATAATGAAAGAAAGCAAAATTAAAACAGATATTGATTATCTCAAAAAAAATTACAACGAGGCAAAATTCATAATTAAATCTATTAAAAATAGAAATATTACTATTCTAAATGTTTGTAAGGAGATTTTTAAAAAACAATTAGATTTTCTTAATAATGGTGACATAGGAATAAAACCAATGACTCTAAAAGATGTATCAGAAGCTCTAGGAATACATGAATCCACGGTGTCACGAGCAACAAGTAATAAATATGTCCAAACTCCAAGAGGAGTTTTTGAAATGAAATACTTCTTTACCTCTGAACTCAGCACCGATACAGGTCAAATGGTTTCTTCCAAAGCAATAATGAAAATGATAAAAACATTTGTAGATAGTGAAATTAAACAAAAGCCTCTCAGTGATAATCAAATATCAGAACTATTCAAAAACAAGGGAATATCTGTAGCTAGAAGAACTATTACAAAATACAGAGAAAAATTAAAAATACCAAGTTCTAATGAAAGAAAGAGAGCTATTAATGATTAAAGTAAAATTAGATGATTCTCATGTAATTATTAATGATAATTCTAAAAGTAAAAAAATCATATTAGAGAAAGCTGCAGAAATATTTTATCAGTCCTCAGGTATACCAAAAGACGTGATCTTCCATAAACTATATGAGAGGGAAAAGCTTGGCTCTACATCTGTTGGTAAAGGAGTTGCCATCCCTCATGCAAGAATTGAAAATATTGATTATCCTTACCTATCGATAATACTCCTAAATGATGCAGTTGAATTTGATAATATTGATGATCTAAATGTTGATATAATTGTATCAATCATAGTCCCAAGTAAAGGTTTTGAGGAGCATTTGAAATTATTATCCTGCATAAGTGAAAAACTTGATAACCAAGAAATAAGAAAAGACTTGAGGCATGCAAGAAATAGTAGCGATATTATAACAATATTAGAGTCAGATAATTTAGAATTTATATAATATGAAAGTTGGTATATTAATAATTACTCACAGCGATATTGGTAAGCAATTGCTTTTGACGGCTATATCAGTATTTGGAAAAAATCCATTTCAGGTCGAATTATTATCTGTTGATAATTATGATCAGCCTAATGATATGAAACAATTGGCAGAAAAATATGTTAATTTTCTTGATAAAGGTCGTGGAGTTTTAGTTTTAACAGACGTGATAGGAACTACTCCATCAAATATTGCCTCATCAATAGAACATAAAAATATAAAAATTGTTGCAGGATTAAATCTTTCAATGATATTGAATGTATTCAATTATCCAGGAGAAACTCTGGGTCAGTTATCCAAAAAAGCAATTGAAGGAGGTACAGAGGGAGTTGCTGTAGTGTAAATGATATCCAAAGATCTCAAAGTAACCAATAAATTAGGACTGCATGCCAGAGCTGCTGCGAAGGTTGTAGACATAGCTAATAAATACAAATGTGAAATTAATCTTTTAAAAGACGATAAAAAAGCAGACGCTAGAAGTATTATGAAAATACTAATGTTGTCTGCATCACAGGGAACTCAAATAAAAGTTCAAATTGATGGTGATAATCAAGATGATGCCATGTCATCTATTGAAAAATTGTTCAATGAAAAGTTTAATGAAGAAGAATGAGTATCATACTTACAGGTATTGGAGTTTCTAGTGGTATATGCATAGGTAATGCCATTATTGTCAACAAAGATAATATCAACTACTCCCCGTCCTATATTAGAAAGTCCCAAGTTAAAGACGAGATTAAAAAGTTTGAAAAGGCATTATCACGATTAAGACAAGAATACCAAAAATCCATAAACAAAATAAAAAATAATCAGACCATTATTAAGTTAATGGATATGCAGTTAACTTTCATAAATGATAATAGTTTTAAAAATAACATTCTAAAAAAAATAAAAAATGAATACTGTACTGTAAATTGGTCAATTTCATCAGAATATTTAGAAATAAAAAAATCATTTGAGAGTGTTGAGGATAAATATATAAAAGAAAGACTAGCTGATATCAAACAAATGATAATTAGTTTACTTGATTTACTGCAATCAAAGAAAAATAATAATAACTTTAATAATGAGAATCTGAAGAATAAAATTATTATAATTGATGACATTACTCCAAAGGATGTTATTGATATTCACCATAGCAAAGGCCTAGGAATAATCTGCTCTCATGGCAGCAAGTCATCACACAGTTCTATTTTAAGTAAAAGTTTAGCTCTTCCAATGATTATAAATGTATCATCATCAGTGGAGTTTATAAAAAATACAGATACACTAATTCTAGATGCTGGTAATGATAATGTGATAGTTAACCCAAGTAACTTTGAACTCAAACATTACAGAAAGACTAAATCCATTAATCGTAGTATTGAAAAATCTTATAATAAACTTGCAGTAAAAAAGGCAGTTACAAGAGATAGAATCAAAATTGATGTCATGAGTAATTTAGAGCTGTCTGAAGAAGTGAAACTAATAAACTCAAATACAGATGGAGTTGGTCTCTTCAGAACAGAATATTTATATATGAACAGAAATGACTTACCAACAGAAGCTGAACAAATCAAGGCTTATAAAAAAGTTTTCAATAAAGCTCTAGATAGACCAGTCACATTGAGAACGCTTGACATTGGTTCAGACAAAGAAGTCTCAGAAAATATAAGAATAGGGCAAATAGCAAAAAATCCAGCTCTGGGTCTAAGAGGAATTAGATATAGCCTAATTGAAAAAAATGTTTTCAAAACACAAATTAAGGCCATGTTAAGGGCGGGTTTGGATAAAAAGCTTAGAATACTAATACCAATGATCACTTCATTAGATGAGGTAAATCAAGTTAAAAAACTTATTGATGAAGCTAAGGCAGAGTTAGACAAACAGAAAAAAAATTATACAAATACATATGAACTGGGAATTATGATTGAAGTGCCAGCTTGCGCAATACAAGCTAGTGTATTATCCAAGCATGTAGATTTCATGTCGATAGGCACTAATGATTTGGTTCAGTACATACTGGCTACAGATAGAATAGATGATGAAGTTACAAATTTATATGATCCTTCAAATCCAGCGGTCCTTCATATTATAAAAGATGTTATCGATAAATGTGAAAAATCAGGTATTGATGTAGCTGTATGTGGAGAAATGGCAAGTGAAAAACAATTTACGAAATTACTTTTAGGGCTAGGTCTTAAATCATTTAGTATGCATCCTCAGGCAATTCCTGAGATAAAAAACATCATCATGAACGCTAACATAAAGGAAATAAAGAAAAAAATAAGCGCGATTCTTGGTTGTAATGATTACCAGGTAAGACGCCAGCTTGTTGAGGATCTCTAGCTATCTTCTGATAAGAGAAAATCTATCAGTGCCATAGAGCTATATAATCTATTATGTGCCTGTTGCCAGACCTTGCTATATTTTGAATCTAAAATGTCATTATCAATTTCCTCTCCCCTATGTGCTGGAAGACAGTGCAGAAAAATTGAATCATTTTTTGTTTTTGACATTAAATTCATATTCACTTGATAGCTTTTAAATGCCCTTTTCCTCTCTTCAACTTCATTTTCATCACCCATGCTAGACCAAACATCAGTAGTGACAACATCTGCATTATCTGCTGCAGAGCCCGGAATATCACACAACTCAACATTTTCTCCAAATTTCTCGAGAGTGTAATTATCAGGCTCATAACCATTTGGGGTAGATATTTTTAACTTAAATCCCAATAATTTAGATGCATTGATATAAGAATTGCACATATTATTACCATCACCAATCCATGCAACTGTAAGTTTGTTAAAGTCATCGCCTTTGATTTCGTTGATAGTCTGCATATCTGCTAGCAACTGACATGGATGAAATAAATTACATAGACCATTGATAACAGGTATTGAGGAAAATTTAGCAAGCTCTTTAATTTCTTCATGTGAATTAGTTCTCATCATAATTAAATCGACCATACCTGATAACACTCTGGCTGTGTCAGATATATCCTCTCCTCTTTTCAGTTGAGTTGTTTCTTCGCTTAGAAAAATTGCATGGCCGCCAAGCTTATACATCGCAGTTTCAAATGCTACTCTTGTACGTGTTGAGTTTTTTTTAAAAATCATAGCAAGTGTTTTGTTTGTATGTGTGTTCGGAATACAATTACTTTCATCCATCTTTTTATAATCAATAGCTTTCTTAATAATGCGCTTGAACTCTTGAGGATTAATATCTATTAGTGATCTAAGATGTCTACTGTTCATAATTCTCCTGTATGAGTTGTTCAAGTATATCAACTATTTTCAAAACATGTTCTTCTTCGCAAATTAAAGGCGGTAGTAATCTAATAGTTTTATCTTTAGTGACATTAATTACTAATCTTTTTTTCAAAGCTTTAATTACTAAATCTGCACAGTTCATTTTAAGCTCTATGCCTATCATCATACCAAAGACCCTGATATCTTTAACTGAGGAAAGTGGTTTAATTCTAGTAGTTAATTCATGTTGCATGACTTTACTAATTTTATTCACGTGCTCACAAAGCCTTGTTTCTCTCATTATGTCTAAAATAGTTAGTCCTACAGATGTCGAGAGAAAATTTCCCCCAAATGTTGAGCCATGCATTCCTGCTTCAAGAACACGAGATGCTTCTTCTCTTGCTAGACACGCTCCAATAGGAACACCATTACCGAGTGCTTTAGCAACCATGACAACATCAGGTTTAATGTTACTGTGTTGATAGCTAAACCATTTACCTGTTCTACAAAATCCCGATTGAACCTCATCAATCATTAGAAGTATTTCTTTATCTGTGCATATTTCTCTTACTTCTTTAAGGTATGAGACATCACATGGAACTATCCCTCCTTCTCCTTGAACGGGTTCAAGAATTAAAGCGCTAATTTCAGTATGATTCTGAAGGGCAGTCTTTAAATCTTCGATTGAATTAAAATTGACTCTAATCATGCCATCTAATATCGGGCCAAAGGCATCATGAGATTTTGTATTAGCAGTAGCACTCATAGCGCCCATAGTTCTGCCATGAAAGCTGTTAGACATGACTATAATTTTAGGGTTTTTATAATTTTTATCATGGCCATATTTTCTTGCAATCTTAATTGCAGCTTCTACAGATTCAGCGCCTGAATTACAGAAAAATGCATTTTCCATCCCAGTTAACTGACATAATCGTTTAGCTAATTGTTCTTGACTAGTGATATTAAACGCATTTGAAGTATGAATAAGTTTTTCAGATTGATCTTTAATTGTTTGAGATATTTTGGGATGTGAATGTCCTAGGCTTGTAACAGCCAGACCGCATAAGGCATCTAGATATTGATTACCATCATTATCATATAAATACACACCTTCACCTTTAGTGAACCAAACTGGCTTCCTGTTGTAAGTGGGCATGATGTTAGTAGTCATAATTATGATTATCCTATAAAAAGGGACATTTTATATTAAATATTGAATATT
>CBFIBF010000014.1:21711-23536 GCA_965660795.1 Gammaproteobacteria bacterium | reverse complement strand
GTAACGTGTTGTATTGTGACAAAAGTATTTGCACAGCGCCTCACTATGCCAGTCAGTCACTGTGTCACATACAGTCAAACAGCTACAAACTGTGCGCTTTTGGTGTGTTTTTAGCGTTTAACTCTGTCGTCTTGTTGATTTGGTAACGGAGGCTGTGGACGAATAGGTGTGAAGTCTGTTCGTTCTGTGTCTTTTGGTGTCGTCTGTTGTTGCGGTTCTTGTTTTCTTTTGGCAACCACATACGAAACTGCCAATACTCACCTCGCTTGTAGATACAAGCTTCGTCAAATATTGCTATTTCGCCTTCAGCAAATTGCTGTTTCTTCAGTGCCAAATCTTAGTCTCTGAGTTACTACGAGTTTCAGTAGTCACACGTTTTTGCAACATTTTGTGTAACTGTATGAAAAAAGACTAAGGAAATCAACGACTGATTTCTTTATGTGAAAGTAATGTGTAAGTCATAAATCGTTATTAATCAATTACTTACAAAAGAAAAACTACTCCCACTCTATCGTACCTGGTGGTTTTGAAGTAATGTCATAAACAACTCTAGCTACACCTTCAACTTCGTTAATAATACGAGTTGATATCATGTTCAAAATATTATGTGGAATGATACTAGCGGTTGCTGTCATAAAATCTGTTGTATTAACAGCTCTGAGAGCAACTACAAATCCATATTGTCTCTTATCACCTACTACGCCAACTGATTTTAATGGTATTAAAACAGAGAGAGCTTGATCAACTTTATTATATAAATTGTTAGAGCGAAGTTCTTCAATAAATATATAATCTACTTCTTGTAATATTTTTATTTTTATATGGTTTACTTCACCAAGTATTCGGACAGCAAGTCCAGGGCCAGGAAATGGATGTCTTTCAATAAGCTTACTAGGCAAACCTAGCTGTTTACCAATTTTCCTAACTTCATCTTTAAAAAGATTTCGAATTGGCTCAACTAAATTAAATTTCATATTTTTTGGAAGTCCTCCAACATTATGATGGGACTTTATAACATCAGATTTGGATTTTTTTGATGACGACTCAATAACATCTGGATAAATGGTGCCCTGTCCTAGATACTTTACGTTTTTAATTTTTTTTGCTTCTCTATCAAATATTTCTATAAAGCATTTTCCGATAATTTTTCGTTTTTTTTCAGGATCATTTACTCCTCTAAGAGATAAGAGAAATTTTCTTGAAGCATCAACCACTTTTAGATTAATATTAAGTGCTCTCGTAATATTAATAACCTCTTCAACTTCATTTTTTCTAAGTAATCCAGTATTAATAAAGATACAAATTAGATTTTTGCCAATTGCAGTGCTTAGAATTGCAGCAACTACGGAAGAATCTACACCACCAGATAATGCTAGGATAACTTTTTCTTTTCTTACTTCATCTCTTATTTTGCTTATCATATCTTGGCTGATGTTTTTTGGTGTCCATGTCTTTCTACACCTACATATCTTTACAAAGTTTTGTAATATTTTTTTTCCAATTTTTGTATGTGTTACTTCAGGATGAAATTGAAGTCCATAAATATGTTTCTTTTCATTCTCTAGCGCGGATATTTTCGAATTATTGCTATTACCTATTGATACGAAATTGCTAGGTATTATCTCTACTTTATCAGCATGACTCATCCATACGTCATGTGTATTGTCTTTATCACAACCATCAAATAATTGTGATTTTTTATTTATATTGAATGTTGAATGACCAAATTCTTTTTTCAATGATTTAACTACTTTCCCACCAAACTCTCTTGCTATAAGTTGCATTCCATAGCATATTCCTAGTATTGGAATACCCAGTGAAAATA
>CBFIBF010000014.1:10651-21502 GCA_965660795.1 Gammaproteobacteria bacterium | reverse complement strand
GCTTGCATTATCTTGGTTGATAGTTAGGTGGCTCTTTGACGATTGTCACATCATGTGTATGACTCTCTATTTTTGATGAGTGTGATATTTTTATAAATTTAGCTTTCGTCTTCATAGTTCGAATATTTTTACACCCTAAATAACCCATACTAGATTTTAAACCTCCCATGAGTTGATATAAGATAGATTTCATTGAACCTTTATATGGAACTCTTCCTTCTATGCCCTCAGGGATGAGTTTTTTTGATTCTATTGCATGGTCTTGGAAATATCTATCTTTAGATCCGCTCTGCATAGCGCCAATAGATCCCATTCCACGATATGATTTATAAGCTCTTCCCTCAAATAACTCGACTTCTCCGGGTGACTCATCTGTTCCTGCTAATAGTCCGCCAAGCATCACGGTATCTGCTCCTGCTGCAATTGCTTTTGCAATATCACCAGAATAACGTATTCCCCCATCAGCAATAATAGGTATTTTATGTTTTTTTGATATTTTAGATGATTCATAAATAGCAGATAATTGAGGCACACCGATACCAGCTACAATTCTGGTTGTACATATCGAGCCAGGACCAATACCTACTTTAACTGCATCTGCTCCGTTTTTGATTAAACAATCAACCGCTGTGGCTGTGGCCACATTGCCTGCAATAACTTGTTGTTTTGGATAATTCTTTTTAATGTATCTTAGTGTATCTATTACAGCTTTTGAGTGACCATGCGCGGTATCCAAAGTTAAAATATCAACACCTTCAGAAACTAAAGCATCTATTCTGTTTATAGACTCTTTGCTTGTACTCACAGCAGCGCCGACTAGAAGACTGCCATTTGAATCTTTAGATGCATTTGGATAAGTTGATGATTTATGGATATCCTTGAAAGTTATCATTCCTTTTAACTCATTTTTTTTGCTAACTATAAGAACTTTTTCTATTCTATTCTCTTTTAAAAGATTTATAACTTGTTTTTTGTTATATCTTTCACCAACACAAATTAATCTATCTCTAGGGGTCATAATATCAATCACCTTCGTATGAGAATTCTCAACAAACCTTAAGTCTCTATTTGTGACAATTCCTATTACCTTATTTTTCTCAACAATTGGTACGCCTGATATACCATATTTTTTTGTAATTTGATTGATTTCTGATACCGTTGATGACACATCAGCTGTGATTGGATCATTTATCACGCCGCTTTCATATTTTTTTACAAATCTTACTTGTTTTGCTTGATTTTCTATTGATAGATTTTTATGAATTATTCCTATGCCGCCCTCGCTGGCCAGTGTTATCGCCATCTTGGATTCAGTCACAGTATCCATGGCAGCTGATAATATAGGAGTTTTAAGTTTTATTGATTTTGTTAGATGTGAGGATATGTCTACATCTACAGGGAGTACATCAGAATATGCTGGTACTAATAAAACATCATCAAATGCGAGTGATTCATCTGAAAAAACTTTAGAGTTAGATTGATGTGATGTTGCTACCATTCTATATTATACATATAAAATGATTTTACTGAAAGTTTTAAAAAATGAAAATATACAATGTATCTGAGCTAAACATTGAGGCCAGAGAGGCGATACTAGCTTTTTTTGAATATCCTGTCTCTGTAAAAGGAGAAATTACTGATTACAGAGTATCTAGAGGGCATCAATATTTTAAGCTAAGAGACCCTTCAAGCGGTTCAACGGTTAGTTGTGTTATATGGAAAGGTAGCACTGCCTCATTAGAAGTATCAACTTATATTAATATGGAAGTTATTGTTACAGCTAGAGTAGATTTTTATGCTGGATTTGGTCAGTTCCAACTAAACGTCATGGAAGTATCAGAATATGGTGATGGCTTTCTTAAGAAAGAAATTGAAAGGCTGAAAAAGAAATTATCAGAAGAAGGAGTATTTGATAATAAAAAAGAAATACCTAAATTTCCGAAAAATATAGGTATATTGACAGCAAACAACAGTCACGCAATGATGGATGTTTGTTCTAAACTTAATGAAAAATATCCATTAGCATGTCTACATGTGTATCCCACATTAGTTCAGGGAAATAATGCTCCAGCAAATCTTATAAAACAAATAAAAAAAATAAATTCGGATCAAGTGGTTGACGTAATACTAATCGTCAGAGGTGGGGGATCTCTTCAAGATTTGATGGCATTTAATGATGAATCTTTTGTGAGAGAAATATCAAAGTCTTCAATACCAACAATAACAGGAATTGGTCATGAACCAGATATTACCTTATCAGATTATGCCTCTGATTTGACGAAAGAAACTCCTACTGCTGCAGCAATGGCAGCTGTTCCTGATATTCAGGTCATTAGATCAAGCTTACTTCAATTAGATTTGTCACTTGGCAGAGTTGTCTCTAAAAAATTTGAGTTTTTGACAGAAAGATTATCTAACCTTTCATCATTAATTAAAGTCAATGCGCCACATAAAAAGGTAATTTCGCTTGCTAGAAACTTCAAACTGTATACTGTGCAATTAAAAAACGCTATGAATTTGACTTTAAAGAAGAACCAAGTTGTCTACGATAATGAATTAAATAATCAAACAAAAGCCCTGAAGCATATAAAGGTACAAAATATTAACTCAGTAAATAATTTAAAAATATACAAAAATATGATTTTTAACACTCTATCAAATAGACTCATTCAACTTGAGGAGTTAGTTAAATTAAAATCTCATCATATACAGCAAATTAATCCTAAGAATATTCTCAAAAAAGGTTATGCAATCATAAGAGATAAACAAGATAAAATTATTAAAAATTCAGAGAATGCCAAACATCATAGATTGTTTACTATAGAGATGATTGATGGACGAATTGAAGTAGAAAGAAAGAAGAAAAAAGACTTGCTATAGTAATAAAGTAATTGCAAAATATCTAATCTGATATGTCATCTAATCTTGAAAAATATCTCGATTTTAAGCCTTATAAACTAAAGAAAGGTGAAGAGTACATGTCTGCTCCTCAAATTGAACACTTTAAAAAAATATTACATTCGTGGAAGAAAATGCTCATGGAAGAAGCTGAAAAAACGATGGATCATATGAAACAAGATTCATCAAAATTATCAGATCCAAATGACGCTGCTACGCAGGAAGAAGAATTTAGATTGGAATTAAGAGCCAGAGATAGAGAAAGGAAATTAATAACAAAAATTGACCAGGCTTTAAGCAGAATAGATGATGGATCATA
This sequence comes from Gammaproteobacteria bacterium, assembly GCA_965660795.1. GTDB lineage: Bacteria > Pseudomonadota > Gammaproteobacteria > CACLCV01. The sequence continues at coordinate 18,285 of CBFIBF010000014.1, read as the reverse complement.
TGGATATTGTGAGGATACAGGTGAGCCAATAGGTATTAAAAGATTAGAAGCAAGGCCAATCGCTACTTTGTCTATAGAGGCTCAAGAAAGACACGAGAGGTTAGAAAAAACCCAAGTTGACTAGGTGTCGGTGTCCTGACTGATTCCTTTCATCGTTAATTTAACTCTTCCCTGCTTGTCAACTTCAAGGACTTTAACTTTTACATTATCACCCTCAGAGAGAACATCTTTTACATCTTTAACTCTGTCTTCACTTATTTGCGATATATGAACAAGCCCATCTTTATTTGGCGTTATTGCTACAAATGCACCAAAATCCATAATTTTTGCAACTTTACCTTCATAAATCTTATCAACCTGTGGTCCTAACGTAATTTCTTCTATAATTGATTTTGCATGATCGCTTTTGGATTGATCTGATGCAGCAATTTTAATAATACCATCATCATTTATATCTATTACTGCTCCTGTTTGTTCAACTATAGATTTGATTACTGCACCACCTTTGCCTATTACCTCAGCAATTTTGGATTGATCAACTTTCATGGTTGTATATCTTGGAGCAAACTCTGAGACATCTTCACGAGCTGAACTTAATTCTTTATTCATCTCATTGAAGAATATGTATTCTTGCATCTTTAGCCTGATTTAAAGCGGTTTCCATAATTTCAGATGTTATACCATCAATTTTGATATCCATTTGAAGTGCATTGATACCTGTTGAGGTACCAGCTACTTTAAAATCCATATCTCCTAAATGATCCTCATCACCAAGTATATCAGTTAGCACCACATGCCTGTCGCCATCTTTAACTAGACCCATTGCAATACCAGCTACTGGTGCTTTTAAAGGTACGCCTGCATCCATCATTGATAAGCTTGAGCCGCATACAGATGCCATAGAACTGGATCCATTCGACTCAGTTATTTCTGACACGACCCTTACTGTATAAGGAAAATCATCTTGTGAGGGCATCACAGCCTGTACGCCTCTTCGAGCCAGTTTACCGTGGCCAATTTCTCTTCTCTTGGGTGAACCAATCATTCCAATCTCACCAACAGAATACGGAGGAAAATTGTAATGAAAAATAAATGAATCTTCAATTCTTCCTTTCAATGAATCTATAATTTGTGCATCTTTATTAGTGCCAAGTGTAGTTACAACTAGCGCTTGTGTCTCACCCCTGGTGAAAAGAGCAGAACCATGAGTACGAGGTAGAACACCTGTTTGTACACTTATAGGTCTGACAGTCATAGTATCTCTGCCATCTATTCTTTTCTCTCCAGATAGAATCCTCTCTCTTACAATATCTTTTTTAATAGAATCAAATACTTTTGAAATTTTATCTGCGTTATCTTCTTCAGTGTTGCATTCTTTGGAAATTACATCATCTTTAAGAGTAGATAATTTCTCATACCTTTCTTGCTTATTTGTTATTTGATATACAGAGGATATTTGATCTCCATAAGATGATTTTATTAAATTATACAATTCTGAATTGTCTTCTGCTATTGGTGCTTCTTGTTGAGTAATACCAACTTCTGCAACTAGCTCATCGATGGCATTGATAATGACTTGCATTTTTTGATGCCCAAAATTAACAGCATCCAGCATCTGTTTTTCAGTCAACTGATCAGCTTCAGATTCAACCATGAGAACAGCATTACTAGTACCAGCTACAGTTAAATCAAGTTTAGATGTTGAAAGTTCAGTAGAAGATGGATTCAGTATGTACTGATCATTTATGAAACCAACTTTCACAGCACCCAGTGTTCCATTAAATGGTAGTCCAGCAAGTTTAACCACTGCAGACGCTGCAATCATTGCAGGGATTTCTGAATCAACTTCCGGGTTAAGTGAAACTAATGTAAGAACAATTTGAACCTCCTGATTGTAGGTAGATGCAAATAATGGACGTAGAGGTCTGTCAATTAGACGGCTTATCAGTGTTTCATTTTCTGTTGGTCTACCTTCTCGTTTAAAAAATCCTCCAGGGATTTTACCAGCAGCATAGGTTTTTTCATTATAATTAACTGTTAATGGGAAAAAATCCCTCTCATTGGGTTCTGATGATGCAACTAATGTAGCTAAAATAACTGTCCCATCAATATCTACTGTTACTGATGAGTTTGCTTGTTTTGCAATGAGGCCTGTCTCAATTTTTACAGATTGAGAGCCTAAATCAAATTGTTTTTTGTGCATTATTTTCTGAGTCCTAGTTCTTTGATTAGCGATTCGTATGATTCAATATCAGTTTTTTTAAGATATTTAATAAGAGATCTTCTTTTCATAATCATTTTAAGCAAACCTTGTCTAGAGTGATTATCTTTTTTATTCTCTTTAAAGTGATTAGTAAGCTTATTAATATTTTCTGTAAGAAGAGCTATTTGTACTGCACTTGATCCGCAATCTTTCTCAGAAGTTTTATGTTTTTGTATAATTTCTGCTTTTGTATTACTATCTAACGCCATTATATTTTCTTACTAAATTGTTAACGTTGCGATTTTATCATGTCCAAGAAGTAATACAAACTAAATATCACCTTTTCATCATTCTTTTAGGACATAAATGATCATCTTTAAAAAATCCAACACCATGAAAAATATTTCTACCGCAAATAATCTTATAATATTGCTGTATTTTGACATTTTCTTTTCTTACTAACAGTCCATGGTGTAGTTTTCCAACCTCTTCGTCACTACATATAATTTCAGGTAAATCATCAAGCATTGTTGAAATATCGATTATATTTTTTTGATTACTTAGATTTCCAATATCGTCAATTTCAATTGATTTAAATTTCTGAAACGGCTCAACACTCAATCTTTTAAGATTAAAAAGGCAGGAATGAATTCCCCATTGGTCACTAATATCCTGTATTAAAGTTCTTATATAGGTCCCAGATGAACATGTTACATTAAATTTTAAAATATCATTATCTAGAGAATTGAACTTAAGGTTATACAAATACCTCTTCTTTTCATTTCTTTTGACTATTACATTGTTTCTAGCATATACATACAATGGTTTGCCTTTATACTTAGTTGCGCTATACATCGGTGGCGTTTGTAGATAATCACCAAGGAAATTATTAAGTGTTTTCTTGATGATATCTTTAGTTAGTTTTTTAATTTTTTTTTGTTCATCACTATATACTTTTGGCTCTATCTCATAATCACCACAATCACTAAAAACACCAAGTTTAGATTCAATGTTATAAGTTTTTTTATCATTTAATAGATATGGAATAAATTTTGTTGCTTGCCCGAAAATTATTGGTAGTACACCACTTGCCAAGGGATCAAGAATGCCAAAAATACCCGCTTTCTTAATACCAGTCTTATTCTTGAATAAAGAAAGTACTTTATTTGAGGTAAGATATTTTTTCTTATTAATTAGAATTGCGCCGTCAAACACAAGTTATTAGTTTAGTGAATCAATTAATTTGTTAATTTTCTGAGCTTTAATATTAGTATCATCATGAATAAACTTTATATCTGGAATACGCTTGAGATGAACATTCCTCGATAAGTGATATTTGATAATAGGTTTAAGAGAATTTATTGTTTTCTCAATTTTTTTATAGTCATCATTTAAAGTTGTAAAATAAACAATTCCACTTCTAATATCTTTTGATACTTTGATGTCCGTAATTGTGACAGTATTTTTAACCTCTGGATTATCGATTCGTGTAAGTATGATGTTTGCAATTTCTTTGTGAAGAAGATCTTCAATTTTATTCATCCTGTTCATTTATACAGAGCGTTTAATTTCCGTTCTTTTATACACTTCTATTTGATCACCTGCTTTAATATCATTATAGTCTTTAACCCCTATTCCACATTCTGTGCCACTTTTTACTTCTTTCACGTCCTCTTTAAATCTTCTCAAAGATTCAAGTTCACCCTCGTATATAACAGTATTATCACGCAAAACTCTAATAGGTTGATCTTTCTGAATTGTTCCCTCTGAAACAATTGATCCTGCAATAGCGCCAAGCTTGGATGAACGAAATACATCTTTTACAGTTGCTACACCTATAATTTCTTCCTTAATTTCAGGCTCTAATTCACCTGATAAATCATATTTTACATTATCTATTAAATCGTAAATAATACTGAAATATTTGAGTGGTATTTCGTGAGATTCAACAAGTTTTTTAGCTTTACTATCTGCCCTAACATTAAACCCTATAACATGAGCACCTGCGCTTACAGCTAAGTTAATATCTGATTCAGTTATTCCTCCGACTCCACTATAGACAATATCTAGGCCAACATCAGGATTTTCGATAGATTGGAGACTGCTGATAATCGCTTCACAACTTCCCTGCACATCAGTTTTAATAAGATAGTTAATAATTTTTTTATTGTTGCTGGCATCACCAAAGGATTCTATTGAAAAGTTTTTTTGCTTCGATTGCATTTCAATTTCTTTTTGCTTTCTCTCTCTTGACGATGCAATGTCTTTGACTTTTTTCTCATCATCTGTGGATATAAGTTGATCCCCAACATTCGGTGTTGCCGAAAGACCTGTTATTACAACGGGTGTACTCGGACCTGCACTCTTTATTGGTTTACCAAATTCATTAAACAAAGCTCTTACTCTACCGAATGTTTGACCAACAAGTATGAAATCTTTTTGATTTAAAATACCATTTTGAATAAGTATCGTAGCTATTGGCCCTTTTCCTTTATCGAGAGAAGATTCAATTACTATACCTGTTGCAGGTCCTTGATCATTTGCTTTTAATTCTAATATCTCAGCTTGTAATACAACTGAATCAAGTAAATTATCTACGCCCTCACCTGTTAGTGCAGATATAGGTACAAAAATTGTATCGCCACCCCAGTCCTCTGGAACAACGTCATTTGCAGCAAGATCATTTTTAACCTTTTCTTGATCTGCATTTTCTTTGTCAATTTTATTTATTGCAACAATCATAGGAACACCAGCTGCTTTTGAATGTTCTATTGCCTCTTTGGTTTGAGGCATTACGCCGTCATCAGCAGAAACAACTAAAATAACTATATCAGTGACTTGCGCGCCTCTTGCACGCATACTTGTGAAAGCTGCGTGTCCTGGAGTATCTAGAAATGCAATTTCACCATTATTAGTTTTAACTTTATATGCACCGATATGCTGTGTTATCCCGCCAGATTCAGATTCAGTTATTTTAGATTTTCTGATGTAGTCAAGCAATGATGTTTTTCCGTGATCAACATGACCCATAATTGTGACAATAGGCGCTCTTGGTTTACCCTCAGTAATTTTAATTTTTTGTGTAGTGATTATCTCATCTTCGGACTCATTTATAATCATTGCTTTATGCCCAAGTTCTTCAGTTATAAGAACAGCAGTATCTTGATCTAACGACTGATTCACAGTGGCCATTACTCCTAACCCCATCATTTTTGCAATTAAATCTGAGTTTTTTAATGCCATTTGACCTGCTAACTCAGCAACAGTCATAGATTGCTTAATTTTTACCTCTCTAACAACAGGCTCAGTTGGTTTTTCAAATTTATGAGTTGATTGAATGTCTTGAACTTTAGGTGTAATTTTTTTATTTTTATCTTTTTTATTTGGATGCTTTAGATGTAATTCTTTATTTTCCATTTTCTCAATTTTTTCATCCTTATCAACCTTATGTTTTTTTGGAGTTTTTGCTTCAATAGGTTGAGCTTGAGTAGATGGTTTTAATTTATTAGCTTTTGGTTTAATAACTGCCTCATTGGCAGATGTTTCTTTCTTTTCAGTATTAATGGACGGTTTATTTACTGAAGATGACGTTTTAGCAACTATTCTTCTTTTTCTTTTTACATGAACACCAGATGACGATGTACTTTTTCTGGAGGATAAAGTATCTGATTTAAGCTTTATATTATCTTTCTCACTCATTTTCTTCCTTAAACCAACTTTCTCTCGCCTGCATAATGACTTTGCCTGCAGTTTCATTAGATATATCAATAAAGTCTAATAGTTCATCTACAGATAAATCAGCTACATCATTGATAGTAAATATATCATTATTTCTAAGTAAAGTTAGTTGATCATCAGTTAAATTATCTAAGTTTTCTAGAGAATTTTTATCATTGATCTCTTTTTGTTGTTGTTCATACGCTTCTGTCGCTCTTTTTCTAAGCTCTTGAACAAGCTCTTGATCAAAACCATCAATTTCTTCAAGTTCCTCTAGCTCACAAAGAGCAATTTCTTCTATGCTTGTAAAACCTTCCTCTGCGAGAATCTTCGCAACATCATTATCAACATTAAGACTGTTCTGAAATTTAATTGCTGTTTCCTCTTCCTCTTTTGCATTCTTATCATCTGCTTCGCTCTTGCTCATTACATTCAAATTCCAGCCAGAAAGTTCACTGGCTAGCCTGACATTCTGTCCACCTCTTCCAATAGCTTGAGAAAGCTGTTCTTCGGATACAGCTATATCCATGGATTTACTATTTTCATCGACAACAATAGACAAGACTTCAGCCGGTGACATTGCATTAATCACAAATTTTGCTGGATCTTCATCCCATGGAATTATATCAATTCTCTCTCCAGCTAATTCATTAGATACAGACTGTACTCGAGAGCCTCTCATGCCTACACAAGCACCGATTGCATCAAGTTTTGGGTCATTTGATTTCACAGCAATTTTAGCCCTTACTCCTGGATCTCTTGAGGCGCCAAGGATTTCAATTATTCCTTGACCAACTTCAGGAACTTCTATGCTGAAAAGTTCTATTAAGAATTCTGGACATTTTCTTGATATGTAAAGCTGAGGACCTCTAGATTCTGATTGAACATCCATTAAATATCCTCTAATCCTATCACCTGGTTTAATAATTTCTCGTGGTATGAGATTATCTTTAAGAATCATAGCTTCTTCAGAGACTCCGCCATTTTCTACAGAACTCAAATCAAGATAAACATTATTTTTATCTACTCTTTTAACAATACCAAACAAAAGCTCTCCTATACGAGGAGAATATAGATCAACAATTCTATTTCTCTCAGCGGCCTTTAAACGAGATACAATATTTTGTTTTGCGGTTTGTGCAACAATTCTTCCAAACTCAACGGATGCGATTTCTTCCGTTATAAATTCTCCAGGCTGAATTTCAGAATTTTTTTCTTGAGCAATTTCGAGAAGCATTTTCATTTGATATTCATCATCAACTTTCATTTCATCAACAACTTCCCATCTTCTATATGTTTTATAAGTACCATCATCTTGATTTATAACTACCTGAACGTCTATTTCATCTTGTGTCTTATTATCAAGTTTATATTTTTTCTTTACAGCAGATGCTAGAGCATGCTCCATTGCGTCAATAATTATTTCTCTATCAACATTTTTTTCATTGGAAACACTGTCAATTATAAGAAGGATTTCTTTATTCATATCTTGATCTCCTTTATCAGATTAGCTTTTTTTATATCACTCATACTTATTTCTATAGTCTGTTTTTTGTCAGAAAGCATTATTAATTCATTTTCAATATAATATGTGCCCGTGAATCGTTTTTGATTATTAAGATTCCTTTTGAGTTCAACGAACACTTTTTCACCTTGATATTTAATAAAATCTTTTAAATTAAATAGAGGACGATTAATACCTGGAGATGATACC
>CBFIBF010000014.1:9073-10380 GCA_965660795.1 Gammaproteobacteria bacterium | reverse complement strand
CTCAAAAAACGATATATATGAAATTTATTAGAAGTTTTTGGTCGCGGGGGCAGGATTCGAACCTACGACCTTTGGGTTATGAGCCCAACGAGCTACCAGACTGCTCCACCCCGCATTGAATCGAAGTCTATAATTTATAATGTATTTTTTCAAGTTAAATGCTTATCGCTGATAAGATACTCGTTAAATACTGAGATAAATCAAATATCAAATAAGGGAAAATTCCTAAGCCCAAAAGTAGAAGCACATTGATTGATAGGATAATATTATTTTTTGAATATGTTGCAATCAGGTTTTCTCGTTCTTCAAAATAAATACTTTTAATCACTTTCAAATAGTAATATGCGGATATAACAGTCATTAACACTACAATTATGGATAGGAAAACAAGAGATTGATTAACAAGTGTCTGTATTACTATTAACTTAGCATGAAATCCAATAAATGGAGGTATTCCAGCAGAAGAGAGCATTGTAAATAAAATTAATATTGCATAGTAAGGATGATTTTTTGATAATCCTGCAATGTCCGAGATATTTTCTACTCCAGCGCTATTTGATGTAATATGTGTAATCACTCCAAAAGAAGCAAGAGCTGTAAAAGAATACACAATTGTATAGTACAGAGATGCCTGAATTCCTCCATCAGAAACAAGACCCAATGATAATAATATAAAACCAATATTCGATATCGCAGAATATGCGAGTAATCTTTTAATGTTTTCTTGCGTTAAAGCAAAAATGCTACCAATAATTATTGACAGCACGCCAACAAAAATTAAAATATCAGACCAAATATATTCTAGCTCTAAAAATGGAATATAATAGAGCTTTAAAAATACTATGAAAACTGCAATTTTAGGGACTGTACTCAAGAGAACAGTTGTGCTGATTAGTGAGCCTTGATATATGTCAGGGACCCACATGTGAAACGGTGCTGCACCAAATTTAAAACATAGACTTGCAGTAATGAACATAATCCCAAATGTTACTCCAAGATACTCAATGCTAGTGTTATTCATACTGTTCAATTGGTTTGCAATTTCAAAATAATTTATTGAACCTGTGAAACCATAAATTAGAGATATTCCAAAAAGAAGTATTCCGGACGACATAGCACCAAGTACATAGTATTTGATGGCAGCTTCAGAAGATAAACCTGATTTTTTATTAAATCCGATTAAAGCATATAAAGCTAATGATAATAATTCAATTCCTAGATACAGCATTAATAAACTGTAAGCTGAAATCATGACCATAGTACCTATTATTCCTAAAATAGATATTGTGAAGTATTCAATTTTAATA
>CBFIBF010000014.1:0-8707 GCA_965660795.1 Gammaproteobacteria bacterium | reverse complement strand
ATATTACAAAAATAATTAGAATACTTAAGACTATCTTTTCATTAAATCTACATTCAGCATAGTCTTGACTGTTCTTTGGGTTGTCACCAAACAAAACATTCTTACCTAATTTAAGCGAGTACGATGCAGATAATATTAACGAAAGTGCTGCTAGTAAACCAAACATGAAGCTTGAGGCCAAAGAGGAGCTAATTACTAGAAACTCACCCACAAAACCAGATGTGCCTGGTAGCCCTGAGTTAGCCATGAGAAAAAAAATCATCATGAAAGAAAATATTGGCATGAATTGCGCTGCACCAAAATTATCTTTTATGAGACGAGAATGTGAATGCTTATATAAAATTCCGATACAGAAAAAAAGAGCGGCAGAAATTAAGCCATGGGAGATCATTTGAATCATAGCTCCTTCAAGACCGATTATTGCAGCAGCTGTATTTGTACTAAGAAGGTTAAATACTAGAAATATACCCATAGTCACAAAGCCCATATGAGCAACCGATGAATATGCTATGAGTTTTTTCATATCTTCTTGCGCGTATGCCACAAAACTAATATAGATTATTGCAACTAATGATAGATAGATCATATATTCACTATATAAAATACCAGCCTCAGTTACGGTAGGTAACATGAATCTTATCATTCCATAACCACCAACTTTAAGTAAAACAGCGGCCAGAATAACTGATCCACTTGTTGGGGCTTCCACATGTGCATCAGGTAACCATGTATGAACAGGCCACATAGGAATTTTAATTCCAAAACCAATCAAAAATGCTATAAGAATTAAAGTTTCTTCTTGAAGAGATAGATTTAGACTATAAAAATCTTGTATTGCAAATGATTGAGCTAAATTTCCAAGATAAATCAAGGATACGAGCATTAAAACTGAGCCAAATAAAGTGTACAGAAACAATTTTAAAGTTGCGTATTTTCTATTGGGACCACCCCATATACCGATGATTAAAAAAAGAGGGATCAGTAGACTTTCAAAAAATATATAAAATAAAATACTATCAAATGCAGAGAATGTGCCCATCAACAAACCTTCCAAAATTAGAAAGTAACCTAAATATGATGATTTGTTATCGTATTGCTCTGATAGCGTAAAAATCACAATTAAAAAAATTATAAAAGCGGTTAGTATAATTAAAGAAACGGAAATGCCATCAACAGCTAAATAATAAAAAATATTGAAGCCAGATATCCACTGAACTTTTTCTACAAATTGTAAATTAATAGAGTCACTATCATAATATTGAAGAAGTTGTATAGAAATAATTAAAACTAATAACGTTGTAACTAAGGCAATGGTTGAGGAAGTTGATTTACTTAAGTTATTAGAAGCTACCAGCGCAATCCCTGCTATAATTGGTAACCAAATTAAAATACTAAGAATAGGATAATCAATCATTTATTAACTAGCTCGGGAAAGTATTAGTAATAAAATCAAAGCTGAAATGATTACCAATGAATAATGATATATATACCCTGTCTGAATTTTTTTTATTTTATTTGAAATCAAACTAAGTAGATTAGAAGTATTATTTACAAGGCCGTTATCAATTGTAGAGTTATCAATATTCTTCCATAAATATTCTGTAATTTTCTTTTGGTAGTTAGGTATAAGAACTGAAGATAAATAATTGAAACCATATTCTTGGGTGAGAATTTTTTTTATAGTATCTGGTACTCCAAATTCAAATGATTTTTTATAAAAAAAGAAATAACTGAATAGAATAGCAACAAATAATATTAAGAAATTAATTGTCAAAAATGAATGCAGAAAAAATTCCAATGAATTAATTGCATAATCATTATAAAAAGACGACACAAGAGAACTTGAGGCTAATGACGATTGAAAAAGTGAACCATTCATTAGCGGGTCATAAATGAATAGACCAATAAATACTGAAGGAGCAGTAAGTATGAATAAAGGGTAAATGATTTCTTTATCATTTTCCTCATCACTTGATTTAAACTTATCGCTAATTGTACTGTCGCCGAAGAATACTTTAAAAAATATTTTTGATGTATAAAGGGTTGTTGTGAAAATAGACAGTAAAAGTAAAATATATGGTACTGTATGACCATAATAACCAATAGCATCAATAATAGTCTCTTTTGAATAAAATCCAGAGGTCAGTGGAAAACCAATCAGCGATAAAGAAGCATATAGAAAAGCTAAATATGTAATAGGCATATATTTTCTCAAACCACCAATCTTTCTTATATCTTGCTCATGATGACATTTAATTATTATAGAACCTGCACATAGAAAGAGCAGAGCTTTAAAAAAGGCATGTGTTATCAAATGAAACATTGCAAGAGAATACAAAGATGCGCCAAGAGCTGCAGTCATATATCCTAATTGAGATATTGTCGAGTATGCGATGATTCTTTTTATATCATTTTGCACGAGTGCTACCAGTCCAAGTAAAAATGCAGTTAATGAACCAACGTATAATATAAATAATAAAACATCATCAGTTAGTTCGTAGAGTGGAGATAGACGTGCAACCATATATATTCCAGCTGTTACCATGGTAGCAGCATGAATTAATGCGGAAATAGGCGTTGGACCTTCCATAGAATCTGGTAACCAAAAGTGTAGCGGTATTTGAGCAGATTTTGCCATTGCTCCGATAAACAAAAGAAAACAAACAGCGCTAAGAGTATTAAATGAATAGCCGAATATATTTAATTGATCAGAAAATATTGAATACTTTAAGTTAAATATCTGGTCATAATCTGTGCTTCCATAAATTAGAAAAATTAAACATAAGCCTAACAATAGACCAACGTCACCGACTCTATTTACAATGAATGCTTTGTAGTTTGCATTGATAGCTGTATCCTTCTTTAGCCAGAAACCGATCAAAAGATAAGACGAGAGACCTACAAGCTCCCAACCAATAAATAGTTGAAAAAAATTATTTGATAGAACAATTAAAAGCATTGAAAAGGTAAAGAAGTTTGTATAGATGAAGAATCTATTATACGAAGAGTCATCCTTCATATAGGCAATAGAGTAAAAGTGAACTAGAAGTGACACTGATGTTACAACAGAACACATGATTAAAGACAAAGAGTCAATATATAATCCAAAGTGTAATGAGAATTGCTCAACGTCAGCAAAAGTGAATATGTTATGTGATATTGCTCCAAAATTAGACGAATAAAATGAATATAGCATGTAGATAGATAATACGAATGCTGCCAATATTGAAGTGTTAGAAATTATAGAGGTCAATTTCTTAGATGAATTCTGAAAGAATAGCAACAACAAAGTTCCAAATAATGGAAACAGCAATAGTAAGCTAGCTAATGTGATCAACCTTTAAGCTCCGATAAATCGTCTACATCTATAGATTTCTTACTTCTGAACAATACTATTAAAAGCGCAAGTCCAATTGCTGACTCAGCTGCAACAACTGTCAAGACAAAAAAAACAAACACTTGTCCAGTTAAATCACCCAGATAATTTCCAAGAGTGATTAAGTTAAAATTTACAGATAAAAACATAAGCTCCAAAGACATAAGTAAAACAAGGATATTTTTTCTATTCAGGAATATTCCTGCTATAGATAGCGTAAATATTATAGTGCTTAAAATTAAATAATAGCTTATGGGAATCATCTTACTCTTTTAATCCTGTAATAACTTTTAATCTATCTTTTTTTGAAACCTCTATTTGTTTCGATGGATTTTGAAATTTATTATCTGGATTCTTCCGATATGTCAAAACAATAGCCGCAATGATACCAAGCAAAAGAATCAGTCCCGCAATTTCGAATTCGAGTATGTACTCTGTAAAGAGTAAATAACCTAAGTTTTCAGTATTACTCTCACTAATAATGTTTATATTGTTAACAGCATTGTAATTAATATTTTCGAAGGTATTTATAAAGAAATCTATTATTAATAGATTAAAAATTATAAAAACGCTCAATCCTAATGGAAGGTATTTTATATATGCTGCTTTTTTTCTTGCTATATTTATATCTAACATCATCACAACAAATAAAAACAAGACCATAACTGCTCCAACATAAACTAATATTAATATTATGGATAGGAATTCAGCTCCTAGAAGTAACCAAAGGACGGCGGATAAAAAAAATGAAAAGACTAAATTAATAGCTGACAAGACTGGATTTGATGATGAAATAACCTTAATTGATGTGAATATAAGTAAGGCGCTGAAAATAAAAAAAGTAATTAACTCTATGTTCATTTGGAATTTATATCTCTGTCTATAAGTTCTTGTTTTTCATACATATCACCAATTTTTAAAAGGTCGATTTTATTCATTACACCATCTTTCCTTCGTTCAAAATGATATTCAAAAATTCCTGTCTCTACTATGGCATCTACAGGACACGCCTCCTCACAAAATCCACAATAAATACATTTAAATAAATCAATCTCATATTTAGTGGTCCTTCGTGTTTTATCACTTCTCTCTTCCGTGTCTATAGAGATTGCTAATGCAGGACAAACTGCTTCACAAAGTTTACAGCCTATACATCTTTCCTCGCCATTAGGATATTTTCTGAGCGCATGCAGTCCCCTAAACCTGGTTGATAATGGAGTTTTTTCTTCTGGATATTGCACGGTGATAGGTTTTTTTGAAAGCTTCTTACCGGTAATTGTAAGACCCTTGAGAATCTCAAGGAAAAATAAACTTTTGATAAATTTAATTAAATTATTCATATTTATAACGGCAAATATTTAAAGTATATAAGTATACCTACAACAGTTAACCAAAAGAATGTTATTGGTAAAAAAACTTTCCAGCCTAATCGCATAATTTGATCATATCTATATCTTGGAAGGGTAGCCCTCAACCAGAGGAATATAAAAATAAAAATAATTGTCTTTGTAGATAGCCAAACAAAACCAGGTATGAATGAGAAATATGAATCTAAAAATGTACCTTGAAAAGGAGATAACCAGCCGCCAAAAAACATAATACTTGCTAAAATACTAATTAAAATTAAATTCATATATTCAGCAAGAAAAAACATAGCAAATGCCATTCCAGAATATTCAACATGAAAACCAGCAACTATCTCTGATTCACCTTCAGAAACATCAAATGGCGCTCGGTTTGTTTCAGCAACACCGGAAATAAAATAAATTAAAAATAATGGAAATAAAGGTAACCAAAACCAATTTAAAAATGAACCAGATTGTTCTTGAATTATTATTTGCAAGTTTAAACTACCAGATAACATTAAAACACCAACAAGAGCAAAGCCCATTGCAATTTCATATGCAATAATTTGAGCAGCTGATCTCATTGAACCAAGAAAAGCATATTTAGAATTGGAGGCCCAGCCTGCGAGAATAACGCCGTAAACGCTAAGTGATGTAAGAGCTAAGATAAATAATAAACCAGCATTAATATCTGAAATAATAAAAAATTCAGACAAAGGAATTACAGACCAAACTAATAATGAGGGTACAAGCATAAGCATTGGAGCAGTGAGAAATATTCCCTTATTAGCCTGTGATGGGATAATTATTTCTTTAGAAACTAATTTTAAAACATCAGCTATTGGTTGTAAGAGACCTGATGGGCCAACTCTGGTAGGACCCATTCTTGATTGCATAAAACCAATTATTTTTCGTTCAGAATATGTAACATATGCCACTATTAAAAAAAGAGGTATTACAACAGACAATATTGAAACTAAAGTGCTAATTATGTAGAAAACAATATCCATATTATAGGTCGACTAATGAATTATAAGCTCCAACCTTGTATGCATGGGTTCCCCCAATATCTATGAGTAGAGCATTATTTGGTTTATCATGAGTTTTTTGTTTAATTTTAAGTTTTAATTTTTTGTCATTTTCCATCATGATACATTCTTCAGATTCATTTGAGATTTTGTTTGATGGTAAACTCATATAATTATCTTTGTCATGAGTTTTAAGGATAGATTCACATCTTCTTAGAGTTGGATTACTAGAATTAGGGTTTCTTATTATTATTTTCTCTAACATTTCGCTAACATTTGTCTTCTTTAAATTTTTAGTAAAAACATAATTATTATCGATATTTATAGCTGACAGTATTTCTTTTAATTCATTATTGATTAATTCTAGATTAGAACGAATATCAAATTTATTGGCTAATGTGAGCAGAATGCTGGTCCCATCTTTACTATCTCCCAGAGGGTCTAGTACTTTATTAAAACGTTGATGTGTTTTATTAATGTTTATGTAACTACCAGTAGACTCAATTTGAGTTGCTAATGGAAAAACAACATCAGCATACTTTTCTATTGCAGGGGTCATATATGACGAGAAAAATATGTTAACTTTTGATTTTTTGAGTTGTTCAATAATCATGTTATCGCTAGAAAAATCATACTCTGGCTCAAGGTTATAAAATATAAGCAATTCCTTGTTATTAGTATAGCTATCGCGGTCAATACCAGCAGGATTTGAAACTGGGGTCCCTCCTGGTAAACGATGAGGTACTGCACCCATTGCCCAAGCTCCAGCTGTATTAGCTTGATCGCCTAGTAAAGCAATATTCGCATTAGTTGATTTTGCATATTGACTGATGTTATTTAATATAATCGAATAATTTGAAAGATAAGATAATGAAGGACCAACAATAATAAGATTATTTTGATTTTTATTAATATCAATAGAGGATAATCCTTCATTTTCATCATTAAACAGTTGTTCCAGTTCAGCGCTATTGAGTATGTCAGATTTAACTATTGGAAAATTTTCCTTGAATTCATATGTTGCAAACGAATGTATTCTTGTGCCCTTGTTATCAGAGGCTTCTTTCAAGAAAACAGAAAGTATAGGGAATTCTCTGGTAATATTTGCTCCAAGAATAATGATATTGTCCATATCTTTAATTTGAGAAAGCTTAATATCGAAAGAGGGAATAATGGGATAGTTATCTTGATATCTAAAATCACATTCTTTTGATCTATGGTCAATATTAAATATATTGTTTTCTCTTAATATTTTCTGAAAAAGTAACATCTCTTCACAAGTTGACTGGGCAGAAATAAATCCGCTAGATTTTATAGAATGTTTTTTAATACTATCTACAAAAAAATCACAGGCTGATTCAAATTTAGTTGGAATCAATTTGTCATCATGCCTAAGAAGTGAACCAAGAACTCTATCTTCAGACATAATACCTTCGTAACCATAGCGATCATTATCTGACAGCCAAGAAAGATTGACGTCATTGTTTTCTTTAGGAATGCATCGTTTAATTTTATTTTCATAAGTATGATAATAAATGCTAGATCCCAGACAATCATTCGATGATACTGAACATGTTTGCTTAAGATCCCATGTACGAGCACTATACTTATATAAGCTATTATTCAACGCTCCAACTGGACACAAATCAATTACATTTCCAGATAACTGTGATGTCATACTTTTATTGATGAAAGTCTCAATTTTAGTATTTTCTCCTCTTCCAGTCATACCAAGTTCTTTTATACCGGCTACCTCCTCTCCAAAACGAACACATCTGCTACAATGAATACATCTTGTCATCTCAGTGGAAATTAAAGCTCCCATATCCTTGTCTATAACGGTTCTTTTTAATTCCTTATATGATGATTTATAATCACCATGCTCTAGTGATACATCTTGAAGCTCACATTCACCTGCCTGATCACATATAGGACAGTCAAGTGGGTGGTTGATGAGTAAAAATTCCATAGTATTTTTTTGTGCATTTAACGTTTCTGAACTTTTGGTGTTAATCTTCATGTCTTGTGTAACTAAAGTAGAGCATGCAGGCTGAGGATATTTTGCTCCTTCGACTTCGACCAAGCACATTCTACAGCTTGCTACAACACTCAATCTTTTGTGATAGCAAAATCTAGGTATATGAATATTATTTCTATCAGCTACCTGAATAATAGTTTCTTTATCATTGGCATTATATTTTTTGTTGTTAATATATATATCCACTTTACATCACCATAGATTGTTTCTTATCAACATAATATTCAAACTCAACCCAAAAATTTTTCAAAAAGCTTATTACTGGCATAGCAGCAGCATCACCTAGTGCACATATGCAGTGTCCTTCAATTTGACTAGCTATACGATTTAGTAAATCTAAATCAGATTGTGTGCCCTCTCCAGTTCTTATTCTCACCAGAGTTTTATACAACCATCCTGTTCCTTCCCTGCAAGGAGTGCATTGTCCGCATGATTCGGCATAATAAAATCTTGATATCCTCTCGAGGACGGACACCATACAAGTAGTCTCATCCATAACAATTATACCGCCAGAACCTAGCATGGTTCCTATTTTCTGTAATGGCTCATAATCCATGGGGGTATCAAGAATATCTTCCCCTTTTACAACGGGTACAGATGACCCTCCAGGAATTACAGCTTTTAGCTTATGATTATTTAATACACCATCACATTCATCAAGTAGTTTAGAAAATGGTGTTCCTAGGGGTGCTTCTATGACTTTAGGTTTATTTAAATGACCACTCATACAGAACATTTTCACACCAGAGGAACCGTCAGCTCCTAAATTTTTATACCATTCCGCGCCATTTTTTATAATGTATGGAACTGTAGCCAGCGTTTCAGTGTTATTTATAATTGTAGGTTTGCCATACAAGCCCTCTACGGCAGGAAATGGAGGTTTGATTCTAGGCATACCTCTTTTACCTTCTATTGATTC
>CBFIBF010000013.1:15534-24919 GCA_965660795.1 Gammaproteobacteria bacterium | reverse complement strand
AAATATCCTAATCTACAGAATAGATGTGAAAGGACCTCTCACTTCATAAGTTATTCCATGCTTCCCGTCTCTGCCTCTTTGTGATGAGAAGTATAGTCTAGTGAAATCCTCCGTAAAAGAAGGGCCAGTAATTTCAGAGTTTTTATGTCCAGTAACTCTGAGTATTGGAAACATTTTCCTCATTTTTTTAGAGACTGCAACAAGTTCCATATTTCCTGAATCTTCAGCTACAACCAATGAACCAGAGGGTCCTACAGAAATATTATCCGGGTCAGTTAATGGCCCAGTGCCGTTATAAATAACTGATAGACTATTTTGTTCTATATCATATTCATTTATTCTATTGTCACCAGTAGTGGAAAAATAAACCTTTTTATCAATTATACTCATCCCTTCGCCTCTATTAAAAGGGGTATACATTGTTCTCTTATTGGGAGCTCGAAACATTAAAGGTTTTATAGTAATTTTATGACCATTTTTAATTTCTATATATGAGGCTGATGGCTGAGGTATTTTATTCCAAACAACTTTATCATCTTTTATATGAGCAACCTCTAGACGGCCTTTCATATAAGGTGTTTTTGAAAATTTATTTAAAGGTATAAATCTATAAAAACCTCCACTCTTGTCATCTTCCGTCATATACATAATCTTGCTTTCTGAATCTATACACGCTGCCTCATGCATGAATTTTCCAAGGTTTGGCAGCTTCTTGTGAACTTTGACTCCAGCAGGATCACATTCATAAATATATCCATTTGGTACTTCCTCACATGTCAGCCAGGTATTCCATGGGGTAGGCCCTCCAGCACAGTTATTGCTTGTGTTGTGGCAAATTATTCTATGATCAACTATCTCTCCATTATTATCGAAAACTATCGACGCAACACCACCATTATTTTTGACTTCTGAATTCGAAACATAAATCCATCCGCCGCTTAATGTTTTAAAAACATGCCCGCCATCTGGAGCAAAATGCCAGTTTTTTCCTGACGAGTTTAGAACTGGTTGTCCCGATATCGCAATGATCCTTGATGTAAAACCATTAGGAAGCATAATGTCGTTTTCATCAGCTGCATTCAATTTGAGTAAGCAGCTTGAATCTTTTGCAAAAGCAAAACTAGTCAATGCTGAGGTGTACAAACTTGCATATAAAGATGTTCTTAAGAGAAATCTTTTTGTATAATCCATATAATAATTATAGTGCTAGATTATTATATCTCAGTGACATTTTTATTAAAAAATAGAATGTATCTCATACTCTAAATGATTAAAATCTATATTTTTTTTCAATTGGTCATATAGCCTATCATTACTTTAGCATCGAATATTGATAAATCGATGTGGTAATTATCAATTAATATTATAACTCTCTCGTTAAGTATATATTTCATAATCATAAAGATAACTATCGGTACATATTTTTACAACCTAAAATGGGAATATAGGCATTTCGACTATCCATATATAGCTATAAATAGCGATATTCTGTTTCACCCGTGACAACTAACTTCTATTTCAGGCAATCTTTAAAGCACTTCTTCTGAACTTTAATTTTTTCTCTATATGTTTAATCAGTAGTGATGCTATATCTTTTTGGCTTACTGATTCAATACCCTCTAAACCAGGTGAGGAATTAACTTCTAAAACTAGTGGTCCACGATTTGAGTTAATGATATCGACTCCAGCGACATCAAGATTAAGTGCTTTGCATGCTTTAACAGCAAGCGCTCTGATTCTTTTTGAAATAATGATTTTTTCTGCAGAACCACCAAGATGCATGTTAGCTCTGAATTCACCAGCTGCTGCAATTCTTTTATATGCACTTATCACTCTTCCACCTAATATAAAACATCTTATGTCTTGGCCAGAAGATTCTTTAATAAACTCTTGAACAAGTAAGTTTGCTTTTAGAGCTTTAAAACCGTTGATTACAGATTGAGCAGCTTTTTTAGTTTCAGCTAAAACAACACCTCTTCCTTGAGCGCTCTCTAAAAGTTTCACTATAAGCGGAGATCCACCTACCATATCTATAAGCTCATCAGTCTCTACTGGAGAGTTGGCAAATCCTGTAACTGGGATATCAATATTCATCTCTTGTAAGCACTGAAGAGAATAAAGTTTATCACGTGAATTTCTAATCGCATCAGAATTGTTTAGACAAAATATATTCATAGATTGAAAATGTCTAATTAAAGAACATCCGTAGAATGTTTGACTAGGTCGTATCCTTGGTATAACTGCATCTATATTATTTATAACTTCGCCACCTCTATAATGAATTTGTGGGAATTTATTATCTAGTTTTATGTAGCATTGCTTAATATTTAAAAAGGACATTTTATGACCAGCTTTCTCTCCAGCTTCGATGATTCTTCTGTTGCTATATAATCCAGGATTACTTGCTAAAAGAGCAATATGAAGACCTGATTTTTTTATTGTTTGTTTTTTATATAATCTTGAGATTGTTTTTTCTGTCTTATCTCCTTGAAGTAACTTTGAGTTTGGGTCGATTAATACGTCTTGGTTAATTGCTTCTCTGCCTATGAGCATTTTATAACCCATTGAACTTCTATTGGAGAGTGTAAGCTCAATTTCCCAAATTTGTTTACCAACTCTGATTGTTGTAGCTATTACATATCTCATCTGTTTATCACCGAACGAGCTCTTTATTAACCTTTTATCTTTTTGAGGGGCAACACAATGGACACATATGTTTTTGTTATCTAATGGATATACATCAAATGAGACATAGTCCTGACCATCTTTCTCAAATGATTTGATGTTGACCGCATGAATAGACGATGTTGTAGCACCCGTATCAATACGAGCTTTTATTGCAGGCACATCAAGTTCTGGTAACGTACACCACTCCTCTGCGCTCATTATGAATTTTTTTCTAGTCATTTATTCCAAGATTATATAAGAATAATTTCATCTGACTACATAAAAAAATTAAAATATATTAAACTAATCTTATGAGACAAAGTTACTTAATCATGCTGATGACTTTATTATTTGCATTCAATGCTTTTTCATATTCTCGTTATTCTGGTATTGAATCAAATCAGGAACAAAAAATTTTCTTCATTACGCCGAGTAATGGCGAGGTTGTCACAAGTCCTTTTAGAGTTGAATTTGGCATAGAGGGTATGGAAATTGTTCCTGCTGGTGTAGATAAACCAATGTCTGGACATCACCATTTATTAATAAATCTTAAAAAACTTCCCAATATGAATATGCCAATTCCTGCAGATAAAAATCATTTACATTTTGGTAAAGGCCAATCAGAAACACAATTGGAATTACCTAAAGGTAAGCATACATTACAACTCCTTTTGGGAAACCACCTTCATATACCTCATGATAAACCACTCATATCTGACAAGATTGAGATAACAGTAGAATAGTTATTATAGAAAATTGATTAATCTTTTGATCTTTTGAATGTGAAGACCCATTCGCGGTAATCATTGCAATAATTAATAGTCACCAATTCCCAACCATCTTCACCCATACTTGAGCTTTCTTCAACTGCAATCCTCAGACCACCGGTTGATGTAAATGTTTTATATTCCCATTTAGTCATAGTCTATATTCCTTATTCGTAATTAAATTATATAACAAGTGAAATTATATATACTCCAAGATATGCAAAGATAGTCAAAACAATAATTGCTATTATTATTCCTTTAAGAATTTTAATAAAATCAGACAAGACTATTCCTTTAATATTGGATATTCATTCTTTGTGATCTCCTCATCGCACGAGGGCTTGAGATAATCTTTGACAATTTGCTCAGCTTTTTCCTTTTCTTTGATTTTTTTATCTATCGATTCGATTTTATTGTCTTCAGACTGATTCATTTGTTAACTAGTTTAATTAATTCTTCTATTTTAGTGTTCAGCTCACTTTTATTTTTAAACGACTGCTTTATACAAGACTCAGTGTGTTTATTGAGTACTTTAGACTCAACTCTTACTAATGCAGATTTCACAGCTTTAATTTGATTCAGTATATCGATACAATATTTTCCATCTTCAATCATCTTAATTACGCCCCTTACTTGACCTTCAATTCTTTTAAGAGATGCTAACTGTTCTTTATGAGAAGGGTGATGTGACATTTTATAAATAGATAGGGAGAATGTATGTGAAGAAGCTTGCAAAAATGAAAATAGCTACTGAAATATTGTAAATTTTAGAAGTCCTTTTTCTAGTCTTAAGACATGCATCTTTTAATAAAGGATCTACCGGGCATGGAAGAAGTTCAGCTTTTTTTATCAAAACTCCAGCTACGATTAAAAGAATTAGAGTAAAGATAGATATATAGACTTTGTATTGCGATATTACAATAAGCTGAGGAATGGTATTAACTATTGATACAAATGTCGCTCCTGCACCAAGCGTAACAAATAGTGCTGGTAAAGCGCAACATATTAAGGTTGATGATGACGCTAACAGAGAGAATAAACCAAGCCTAGATGAGTTTTCTTTTAATTTCATGTTATTTTTTTAAGAATCATTCCTGTAGCTGATTGACCATTTGATAAAAAGATATTTTTAATTTCTCCAAAATCAACCTTCTTAGCATTATCATAGGCTATTAGAACTTTACCTTTCTCTAGACTTACGAGTACTTTTTTTACTAACTTATCATCGTAAAACGTCTTCTCGATTCCTCTAGCACAAAAATCGCATACCATTCCATTTACATCTATGATTACTACTTGAGAAGTGCCTAAATCAGCAATGAACTCATTATATATTTTTTGATCAAGGACAGTCTTAGATCCATCTACGCCTGTCATATTGTTATGTTTATGAGAACCATGATCATGCGGGTTATCCATTGCATGCAAGCTACCAGTAAACAAAAATATAAAAGCTAAAAATATTTTATACATATATGCCTCCTAAATCAAAATCTCTTCATAAAGTGTAAGTCCCAATGGGAGTTTTTTGTACCCAATTCTAAAAGAAAATCACCTTTAAACAATTTCAAAAATGGGTAGGTATCCCATTCATTATTTAATGTGTCTTTTTTAGTTTTAATCATAACCCATGTATGTAATTCATTATAATCACCTAAATATGGGGCAACACCTAATTGCATTTCATATTCTGAGAAATCTTTGGATACTGTATTCTTATTAATAGCTGAAAATGAGGAGAAGTATCTTCTCGTCTCCCAATCACCATGTATTCCATAGTAAAAATCTTCACTTTTTTTAGTAGATATAGCACCTGTTAAATACAAATTTCTTTGTGATGATTTTGTATTCTTTCTATCTAAAAGATAAGTTGATCTAATATTAATATATTGATCATTAAAATATCTGTCATTGATATATTCTGCACCAACTGAATAAAGATAAGATGGTGAATAGTGATAGTAATAAGAAGACATCATAGAATTTGTTTTATACATTAATGTAGAACCACCAGACCATGAAATAGGTCGAGATTCTACAAAAGCTGTCGTAGTTAAAAGTGATAACGTAATTAATATTCTTAATATACCCATATGGGGTATATTAATCTTTATCTAAACTAATTCAAGTATTGATTTCATGAAGTCTTTATATGATAATGATTCTCATTATCATAAAAGGAGATGAATATGAATAATGTAATTGTGTTAACACTTGCCTTATTTGCTGGACAAACGATGGCAGGAGATTACAACTATGTGGGATCTGAACATGAAATGAAATTAAAAGATGGCACATATGAAAAAACCAAGCAAAGAATAGTGATTGGACGAAGCATAAAGATTAATGATTATCAAACTTTTGCTGAAGTTGGATTTGGTGAAGATATAACTGAGGGGCAATCAATAGGCCAAGGTGCAGATTATGATTATTATAAAGTTGGTTTTAAAACAAAATATTTTGATGCACTCGATTTAAAGGTTCATTTTGAAAGTAAGTTAAATACTTATGGTAAAGATGATAATGAGCTTCAAATAAGTACAAAGTATAAATTTTAACCTTGATTGTGAATAGATCATGATTGTAGATCATGACCATGCACTTTATACTTCTTTTAGATGCCTGATATAGTTTTATACTTGATACTTGCTGCAATTGCTGTTTTGGTAGTTACTGATTTGTACAAGTTTTTGAATAATTGGTTAAGTAATCCAAAAATGTCACTAGAGTTACTCAAGGCTAATCCTTTTGGAAGTGTAGTCTTTCCATTGGTTTTAATAATTATCTGGTTTATCGTTTTTGGATAGTTGATAAAAACTCAATGGCAGAAAAAAATAAATCTAAAAAGTTGATTGTACATGAAGTATTAAAGTTGATTGCAATAGGAATATCACTGGTTGGTCTATCCGCTGTTATTTTGATATCCATCAAATAATAAAAAACTAGTCTTTATAGTATGTGTGTGCTGCTAGAAGTAACACCAAGAAACCTATCACGAACTGATACACATAGAATGCGATTAAGCTAAATATCACTAAGATGACAGCCTTTTTTTGTTTGGACATATAATGTAGTATACACCTATGCTTGAACAGCAAGAACATAAACATGATAATCACTGTCATCATGATGAGCATGACATTGCTACAAATGCACATGCCTGCCGTCAATGCGGTAAAGTTCACTCAATATTTTTTATTAAAGAACACCATTGTTTAGAAGAGACATTATCAACAAAATTAATAATTCTTCTAGAACAAACTCATAAAAACTTTTTCTCTACTCGAGCTCCACCATATTCAGTTAATTAAGCGTTTCAATTAACTTAAACGGAGCAAAAATGAACATTTTTAAAAATATGCTATTTTTAGCATTTGTTGTCGTATCTCATGCGCATGCAGAGGATATGACACCTATTGAAATTAAGTCATCCGTATTATCTAACTCGGTGACTGAGAATAAAAATACTGTAACTATAATACCTAGTGTAGATATTGAATCCTCACAATCTATTGGTACAAACTTGAGGAGTATTCCTGGAGTATCGAATTCTGATTATGGCACATCAGTAGGACAACCAGTGATAAGAGGACTTGGAGGCAGTAGAGTAAAAGTACTATCTAACAATAATCATGTAAGTGATTTGAGTTTTTTTAGCGCTGATCATCCTGTTATGTTAAACATCAATCATGCTTCTCATATTGAGGTAATCAAAGGACCATCATCACTATTTAATCATAGCGGTAATACAGGTGGCGTAGTCAACGTCATTACAGATTCATCAACAGATAAGTTATACGGTGAGGAGAAAATAAGCTTTGGTAGATCTTACGATACAGTAAGCGAAGGTTATTCAAATAATTTTCTTCTAAAAAAGAATATAAATGATCTTGCTGTGTATATATCTCATGATAAAAGGGATTATTTTAAATATGATTTATCTGAGGGATCATTATTTGAAGAGGGAACAGAGGTGCATACACTCAATAACTCTGATTATGCAGACAAGAGTTCAACAATCGGATTGTCTGTGATTAAAGATTGGGGCTATTTCAGTTTTTCTTTTATCAATAATAAAGGAACATATGGAATAGCATATCATGCTGAAGAGGAGGAGGAAGAAGAGGAAGAAGGAGAACATAGAATTTACAGCGCTCATAAGTCGGACACATATAATTTTATTGGAAGATTAGATAATTTAAGCTTTGCTAATTCTCTTGATTTTTCTGTAAGCAACACTAACGCTCACATTAAAGAGCATGAAGAAGATGGAACTTTTAAGGTTATGAATAATAATTCTACTGCTTATAATCTAAAGTTTAATTTTGATTCAGTAAATCAAGAACGAAGATTATTGTTGAGCTATGAACATGCCAAGTCACCATTTTCTAGTAATGCATATGTACCAAAATCTGAGAGTTTCAACAGATCTTTGGCTTATTATTCTGAAGCAAGCTTATCTAACATGAACCTTACATATGCTCTTAGGTATGATTTCAATGAGAGATTAACATCGACTAAGAATTATGAAGACTCAGCAATTAGTTTTTCAGCAAATACTGCTAAACAAATTAATGATAAGTTGTCGTACAACTTAGGTATTTCTCATGTCTCTAGAAGCCCTAATATGGCTGAGCTATTTGCCGACGGTAAACACGGGCCTACAAATAGATATGAAAAGGGAAATAGTTCTCTTGAAAGAGAAGTATCAAATAATATTGATATAGGCTTGAATTTTAAACATGGGATTTCTAGCATAGATTTATCCTTATTTAGAAATGACATCAAAGACTTTATTTATTTACGAGATTTAGGCACGACCTTATATGACGGGGAACATCAGGATGCTGATTGGTCTCAAAAAGATGCCGTATTTCAAGGTTATGAAGTTTCATACGTAAGACCATTTACTTGGGGTAATAAAGATTTGTATCTAACCCTTAGTAGAGATGATATTTCTGCAGTCTTTAATGATGATACGTACGTGCCTAGAATACCAAGTGCTAAAAATACAATAGATCTAACACTACTAGGTGACAAGAATGAGAAGTATTCAATGAGTGTGATTTACGCAGAAAGCCAAAAAGATTTCTCTTCCATTGAGACATCAACGAATTCTTATCTAGATCTTGCAGTCAAGTATACTAATAAAATTAGGTTGAATGATAAACAAGATCTAAATATCATGCTTTATGGTAATAACTTATTGGACAAGACAAGAAGAAATCATGCTTCTTTTGTAAAAGCATATGTTCCACTTCCAGCAGCAAGCTTTGGTTTTAATGTTTCGTTAGATTATAAGTTTTAGTTATGTTGTAGGCACTCTGGCTATGTTTAGAGAAGCATCTCTAAACATAGCCAAACAATGGATTGCTTAAGCTATAATTAAGACATGGATACTTTTAAACTCATATTATCATTTTTTATAGCCTCGATATTGACTGTTCAAACAAACATTTCCTTGCTTGCAAAAGAAAAAGAATACACACAAAAAGATATTCTAGTATGCTCCGCTTATCATTTCAGAGCAAAGCTTAATAATCAGTATTCAATGAAACAAAAATACGATTACCATAGTGAATACTTTGAAGCTCTTCAGAAGAAGTTTCTTGACGAAAACCAACAATCATCTTTGTCTGATTATATATTATCAATTACAAGTATTATGGAATCATGGTCTTACATTGCTCAAGAGAATAATAGAACTTATGCAAATAATAAAATTGAATCTGAATATGGAAAATTGTGTAACACGATTCTAAAATAGTTTTATTTCTTTATTTTTTTTGTACCACCGTATTGGTAATTTGATGAGTATTTAATTTTTATCTCTGTGAGACACTTTTGGCATAAAAATACCCATTCCTTTTTATTATCATATCTACATCTAAATAGTGTGGTAGAGCTCTGTGAGCAGTGATGACATAGTTTATTGCCTTTTACCATATCTC
>CBFIBF010000013.1:13559-15434 GCA_965660795.1 Gammaproteobacteria bacterium | reverse complement strand
ATAAATAGGCCTCAATATGAAGTAGACAACCAAAACTGATAATAGACTTATAAGAGATATTTGGCTCATTTATCAATGATATCAAGAAAACGAAAAACCTGCATACAAACGTCAAATACTAGGTATTATTATGAAGTTCCTGTTAAAATCTTATTGTTTTTATTAATTATAATTTAGTATATATTCTAGACAATGTTTGATTACGCACCTTATATATTCTGGGCATACTTTTTAGTTCTAGTACCAATGGTATTGGTGGTATTTATATTAATATATAAAGGCAGACAGATAAAAAAACAAATTTCGAATAAATAAGGAATCCCATGAAAAAAAGATCAGCTAGAATCTACTATGTTTCTTTCTTGCTCGCAATATTAGGTTTTGTTTTGTATTTATTTATAAATACATTTAATGATAATTTGCTCTATTATCGCAGTCCAACTCAATTGGTAAATGGTAATTTCCCTGATAACTATATATTCAGAATAGGAGGTATGGTTGAAGAGGGCTCTTTGATAAGAGTAAGCGGCACTAAAAAAGTATCTTTTAATGTTACAGATTTTGATAATAAGGTTACAGTTAAATATGATGGAATATTACCTGATTTGTTCAGAGAAGGTCAGGGTGTTGTTATAAGAGGGCATCTAGAAAAAGATTATTTCGTAGCTGAAGAGGTTTTAGCTAAACATGATGAAACATACATGCCTCCTGAAGTACAAGAATCTCTTGGTTTGAGTGAAGAGAGTAAATCTAAGACTATTAAAAGTATTAAAGAATGATTATAGAGATTGGCTATATTGGTTATTTTCTTCTTTTGATAGGATTAATGAACTGCATCATTCTTTTGACTCCTAAGCTTGTTAGTGATTTAAATATTTCTAGTGAAATATTATTTTCTGCATCTAAAGCCCATTTTCCTATAATTTTATTATCTTTTTTATGTCTGATTGTTACATTTGTTGGAGAAGACTATTCGCTAGACTATGTAGCTAAGAATTCAAATTCGAATTTACCCTTGATATATAAGATCTCAGCTGCATGGGCAGGCCATGAAGGGTCAATGCTCTTATGGTGCGTTGTCTCAAGTTTTTGGATGTTTCTTGCAAGCTATTATAGTAAAAACCTCTCTAAGAGTTTAAGAGTTAATTTCTTAGCTATTATGGGTTTACTTAATCTTGGCTTTTTACTTTTTGTTGTTGCTACATCAAATCCATTTGATAGAAATATGACTGTTCCTTTGGATGGTAATGACCTTAACCCTCTTCTTCAAGATTTTGGATTAATAGTTCATCCGCCTATGCTTTATATGGGGTATGTTGGATTATCTGTTGTCTTTTCTTTTGCAATCGCATGTTGTTTCGAAGATGATTTTAAAAAAGAGTGGGCGCAATGGATTAGACCTTGGATACTTGCTTCTTGGGCATTTTTAACACTTGGAATTTCTTTAGGGAGTTGGTGGGCTTACTATGAACTTGGCTGGGGAGGCTGGTGGTTTTGGGATCCTGTTGAAAACGCTTCATTTATGCCATGGTTGATGGCAACAGCTCTACTTCATTCGGTTATCGCTACCAGTGAAAAAGGAATCTTTAAAAGTTGGACAATATTGTTATCTATATTTACCTTTTCACTAAGTTTGCTTGGTACTTTCCTAGTCAGGTCGGGTATTTTAATTTCAGTTCACTCATTTGCAAGCGATCCGTCCAGAGGGGTTTTTATCTTACTCATGTTAATTGCTTTGATAGGAGGAGGGTTGCTAGCTTATGCCTTGAATTCATACAAATTCAAAGATGAAAATGAAGTGAAGCTTTTTTCTAAGGAGGGTTTTTTCCTACTAAATAATATACTTCTAGTGACCGCAACTTTTACAATCTTGTA
>CBFIBF010000013.1:0-13461 GCA_965660795.1 Gammaproteobacteria bacterium | reverse complement strand
TTATCTTTAATTTATAATGTTAATACTATTTTATTTTTTACAGGTATATTTTCTGCTACATGGATAGTTGGCAATATTTTATTTGATTCACTTAAATCATATGACAACAAAATAATGTTAAGAAATAGGATAGGAATGTACTTTGCTCATTTTGGATTGGCTGTCTTCATCGTTGGTGCAAGCGTATCTGAAAACATGAAGATTGAAAAAGAATTTACGCTTGATATTGGACAATCTAAACAAGTAGGTTTATTTAATTATAAATTTGAAAAGCTTAACGAATATAAATCAATGAATTATGATGCTTTAATAGCCTCTATCATTGTGTCAAAAGACGATCAATTCATAACTGAAATTAATCCAGAAAAAAGGCTTTATCATTCCAGTGAATCACCAATGACCGAAGCTGGCATTAATGGCCGATTAGATAGAGACCTTTATGTTTCGTTGGGTAACATGGTTTCAGAAAATAAGTGGTCAATTCGAGTTTATGATAAACCTCTAATACGGCTAATATGGATTGGAACAATTTTTATGATTCTTGGCGCAATCATTAGTATTAGATTTAGAAAATCAAGACATTATGAATAGAAGCTTGTTAATTTATAGCTCTATCTTTATTTTAATAAGCTTTTTTCTTTTTAAAGGCCTCTATTATGATCCTAAAAAAATACAATCGCCATTGATAGGCAAAACATTTCCCAATTTTGAGTTATATGATTTAGATAATAATACACTCATTAATAATAATAATTTTTTAAGTAAGAAAACTATTATAAATGTTTGGGCTAGTTGGTGTCTTGAATGTGAAAGAGAGCACTCATATCTAATAAATTTATCTAAAAATAAAGAAATAGATCTAATCGGAATAAATTATAAAGATAATCCTACCGATGCATTAGCTTGGCTAAGCATGAGAGGCAATCCGTATCGTATGATTATTAAGGATCAACAAGGAGATCTATCTTTAGATTTAGGAGTGTATGGTGTTCCTGAGACATATATTCTTGATGAGAATCAAGTTATTCTCTATAAACATATAGGTCCAATTAATAATCAAATAATTCAAAAAGAAATGATGCCTTTATTGAGATACTAAAAGTGAAAAGAATAAGTTTATTTATAGCTCTCTTATTTACCTTAAATATATCTTTTGCAGATGACATTGATAAGCAATATTCAAATTTAATTGAAGAGTTAAGATGTATGGTATGTCAGAATCAAAATCTTGCTGAATCAGAAGCTCCATTAGCAGTAGACATGAAAGAAAAAATAAAAGACATGTTAAAATCTGGCAAAAATGAGGAAGAAATAAAAATGTTTTTGTCTGACAGATACAGTTCCTATATTTTATATGAGCCGCCTGTAAACAAACAAAATATAATATTATGGTTTGGTCCGTTTGTATTCATTATGCTTATAGGCTTTTTTCTGTTTAAAAGATATTTAAAATGATTTATTTTCTGCTTGTACTAATTTTAGCAATCTATATTTTTTTTCTATTTATAAATAAGGATAAGCAAAATAATTCAAAGCTATTGATAATAGTTACGACACTTCTCACGATTTCAATAACTTATTTATTTTCACTAAATTATCAACAATCAAATGTTGATATTTATAAGAAGATTTACAAAAAAAATGTACAGGTTAGAAGCAACATAAAAACTATTAAAGATAATTTACCTAGGTTAGAGGAAAAATTAGTATCAAATCCAAATGACTTTAACGGATGGCTCATGTTAGGTAAATCTTATTCGATACTTAAAAACTATCAAAAAGCATCAAAAGCTTATGAGGTTGCCATTAATCTAAGGCCAGATAATTCAGATGTTTTACGTGAATACATTCTTGTTTTACGAAGTGACAGTGAAACATCGAATAAAGATTCAATTGAGAAATATTTTACTAGATACATCAAGCAAACAAATGATCCTCAAGCACTATTAGATCTTCTTAGTTTTTCGTTTAATGTCAACGATAGTGATTTAGCACAAAAGACATTAGAGAAAATCTTAATGCATCCTCAGATAAAAAATAAAGATAACTACAAGCAGATACTTGCTGATCTTAAAGAGAACTCTATTGATAAAAAAACATTACTAGAGCTGAGAGTATCCTCAAAAAATAATTATCAGGGATACTTTTTTATGATTCTTAGAGAAAAAGGCATCGACCAGCCATTCGCAACTCAAAGGATTAGGATTAGTGATAATGATTTCTATGTAAAGTTCACAAATGATAATTTTATGATTAAGAGTCTAGATAAGATACCTGATGCCTTTGAATTAATTATAAAGCACTCAAAAAGTGAGAGATTTTCGACAGAAGAAAAACCGATCGAAGTTTTTAAAATGAATATTGATGACTATGACAGTATTAAAGACAAGGTTCTAAGAGTCACTTTTTAGAAGTATACGATCATCAAATACAAAGCAGTCTCCTTTCCATAAATAATCTTGTTTATTATTAAGATAATTGATAATACCCCCTCCTAATTGATAAACATCACTAAATCCAAGTTCATTAAGAAACTTTCCGGCTTTTTCGCATCTTATTCCACCAGTGCAAAAAATCGCTGTTTTTTTATTTTTATCTAGTCTATCAAGTTCATCGATTCTATCTTTTAAATCTGTAAAGTTTTTAAGTCGAAGATTAATCGCATTTTTAAAGGTACCAAGTGAATACTCGAAATCATTTCTCATATCTATAATTTGTACATGATTATTTAGAAGCTTATTCCATGTGTCTGGAGTCACTGTTTGTAACTTATTTTTATTCTTATATTGAAATTCATAATTAAATTTTATAATTTCAGCTTTAATTTTTACTTTAAGTTTTTGGAATGCTATTCCATTACTCTCTGTTCTATTAATATGTACGTCATCTAACTCAATAACCTTACTGATATTTTCAATAGCTTTTTCTAAAAGTTCGTATTCTTGACTAATATTTATGTTTATTCCTTCTTTAGAAATCAATACTGTACCTTTGATGTTCAGATTATCTAAACATCTAAATATCTTGTCTCTAATGGTATTTAGATCTGAAATATCTATGAATTTATAAAGACTATATACAAACATTATTTAATATAACAAATTGTCATGCCATCATAAAGTGATAATAAAGAGTGTTCAACTCTTACGTCTTGTTTTATTTTATCATTCAAATTTCTAATTGATTGTGTACTTTTGTTATCGATATCATGGTCAAAAACTCTGCCTTTCCACAGAGTATTATCAATACATATCACCCCACCTTTCTGCATCATTGAAATAATTAATTCATAATACCTTTCATAATTTGATTTATCTGCATCAATAAATGCAAAATCAAACTTTTCATCGTTCTGATCTCTTAGTGACAGCAAAGCCTCCATAGCATCACTCTTTATTAGATTAATTTTATTTTTTATTCCTGCTAACCCCCAATACTTCTCAGCAATTTTTAAGTATTGATCATTATTATCTATTACGGTGAGTCTAGATTCATTTGATATAGATGTTCCAATGCATATAGAACTATATCCAGTAAATACACCAACCTCCAGGCAATTTTTGAAATTAGATATTTTACAAAGTATAGATAAAAGTGCACCTTGAGCCGCACCTACTTGCATAATAGAAATATCTCCTAATTTTTTAGTTTCTTCTCTATTTTTTTTTAGGAGTTCAGATTCATTATACCCAACTAAATCTATATACTCTCTTAGGTTATCAGAGTGAATAGGAGAGCTCTTAGACATTATTGTCTTCTTGCTTCAAATTCTATGATTAACTCAATATCATCTCCAACTAGATTGTCTTGAATTGCATACATCATCCCGTGCTCTGATCTTTTAATAACACCTCTTGCAGAGATGCCCATTACGTATGGTTTTATGATGCCACCAAAAGGATATTTAGCAATTTTGTTTATTTTGCCAGTTAGAACAAGAGGTTTTGTGATACCCAATAAAGTCAGATTACCGTTGATAATGGTCTCGTCTTTTTTGATTTTTACATTATCTGCAGTGAATATCATCTCAGGAAATTTATCAACATTTAGAAAGTCCGGACTCATTAGATGCTCATCTCTTTTAGTGTGATTAGTAAAAACGCTATTAGTTTTTATTTTTATATTGATGTCATTAATTTTATTTTCAGTTAAATCATGAGTATATTCTCCTTCTATCTCACGAAACATTCCCAGAGTTTTTGCATAGCCAACATGATCAACTAAAAAGCCTACGGCAAAATGAGTTTCGTCAATCTTGTATCTATCTTGGGAAGCAAAGGCAAAGACAGGTAACAGCAACAAAATAATAAATCTTTTAATCATATTTTCTCCTATGAAGATAAAAAGCATCTTTTACGAATGAGTAACTAATCAATATAAATACTATATACAATAATATCCTGATTGAATCTACTGTGCTATAAATATTACATAAGGCAAGTGATAAAATTGTCATAACACATATAAGTTTTCTAAAAAAAGACGGAGGAAGGCTCTGATTACTTATTATCTTCAATCTTATTAATAGTATAAAAACATATCTATAGATTGGGATGATTAAGATTAAAAAAATAAAATCATAATTATATACTAGTGATATTGTAAGAATCAGAATTAGAAAATTATCAACCTCTTGATCAAAAAGACTACCAAAAGTTGTATCTTGCATTAAACATCTAGACAAAAAACCATCAGCTCCATCTAAAAGTAAACTAATAAGAATTAAGTTTATGAATAAATATTCATTATAGCTTTCTATATTGAAAACTATCGATAATATAAATATGTTGATAGTCAATCTAGCGCTAGTTAATGAATTTGGAATATTTAATTCAGCATTAAACTTTTTTAAATGAAAAGCTAAGATGAATGAAATAATTAAAAAAATTATAATAATATTCTTTAGATTTTCTATAAATGTAATTTGAGAAAATAGTAGAATAAGTAAACCAAGGTAAGACAGATTGAACAAAAATAGTTGTAACCCAACATAACTACTATGACTATTTTTGATATAATTCATTTATGGAACAGTATACAGCACAATCATTTTGGTCATCAAAAAAAAGAGGATCAATCAAATCTAAGACTTTAAAATATAAACTTGATGACAATGAGGTTTTAGTAGAAGCTGTCTACTCAGGCATAAGTTATGGGACGGAGAAAATTGTCTTTGACGGTCAAGTACCCAAGAATCAATATGATCTTATGCGAGCGCCTCATCAAGAAGGTTCATTCAATACCAGCATTAAATATGGCTATTTAAATGTTGGCAAAGTAATAAAAGGCCCTAGAAAATACGAAAATAAAATGGTTTATACAATGTATCCACATCAATCAAAATTTATAATTAATTCATCTTTAGCAACATTAATCCCAAATTATATCCCTGCAAAAAGAGCCTTACTCACCGCAAATATGGAAACAGCTATTAATGCTATATGGGACAGCCAACCCTCTGTTGGAGATAGAACTTATGTCATAGGCGCTGGCATAGTGGGTTTGCTTATGGCATATGTGTTATCCAAGATATTTGGAGTTGAGGTAGCGATGTTTGATATAGATATGAAGAAGAAGAATATCTGTAAAAGACTTAGCATACCCTTTATAAACGATATCAATAAAATACAAAATCCTGATATTATTTATGAGTGTTCGGGTAATATTTCCGTATTGGATAATTTAGTCAATCATATCGCCCTTGATACAAAGATATGTATACTTAGTTGGTACGGAAAACAAAAGTCGCAAATAAAAATGGGCGAAAATTGTTTTTCTAGAAGATTAAATATGATTTTTTCTCAAGTTGGCAATATTGCTTCATATAAACTAAGGAAGTATGACAATCTCAAAAGAAGGGCGCTGGCTCTAGAAATGCTCAATGATAATACCTTAGATTGCTTGATTGATAAGAAAGAAATACAATTAAACGACCTTCCTAAATTTTTTACTAAAACTTATGATAAAGGTCTATGTAAGGTGGTTAAATACTGATGTTTGAATTGAAAATAAGAGATTATTGTTTTATTGCACATAGTTTAAATGACGACTTTTTTGGACCAGCGAAGAATCTTCATGGAGTGACTTATGTTGTTGATATGACATTATCTTCAAAAAGTTTGATTGAGAAGAATGTCATCATTGATATAGGCTTAGCTACTGACATTTTAAAAAGTGTACTTGAAAAATATAACTATAAAAATCTTGACGATTTAGATAGTTTGAAAGGGAATATTACAACGACAGAATTTATGGCAAAGCAACTTACTGATGATATTTATAGTGAGTTAGAATCTAGCAGTTATCCAGTAAAAAAACTTTTCTCAATTAAAGTTAATTTAAAAGAAAACCATTTGGCTTCAGCTTCTTATACAAAGCTCATATAAAGTGAATTACTTCATTACTCCAGACCTAAGTGCGATATCTGGCGGCAATAAGTATGATAAAAGTATACTCAAATTCTTAAATAAGAAGCCTTTCAAACTTTTAAATATATGCTTAAATAATAAGATAAAAAAACCTCTAAGTTTTTTTAATACTATTAATAAAATACCAAAAAAATCAAAAATCATTATTGATGGCTTACTTGCTATTAAAATGTTAAACATGATGAATTATCTTACAAAAAAATATGAAGTGATCATTCTGATTCATCATCCTGTTTCATATGAGAATAGTAATAATGGCAATATATTTTTAAAACTCAAAGAAAGAAAATTATTTTCTAAGGCACATAGATTAATTACAGTAAGCATAACTATGAAAAGCGTCATTAGAAAGATGATTAATAAAAAGATTAATATTGATGTAGTCAGTCCAGCTGTTGACTGTATATATTATCAAAATCCTATTAATAAATTAACTGGACATAACATAATTTGTATCGGCTCTGTGATACCAAGAAAGAATATTGAAGCATGTATCACTTCACTTAAATACTTAGATAATCATTGGACTCTTACTATAATCGGAAGTTACAAAAATGACTCATATTTCAAATATTTAAATAATTTAATAAGGGAATTTGATTTAAATAAGAGAGTGAAATTTCTAGGTAAGATTGAGGAAAATAATGATTTAATTAATATCATAAGAAAATCAAAAATTTACATATGTCTTAGTCAATATGAAGGCTATGGTATGGCAAATGTTGAAGCAGCATCACTTGGAATACCTCTTGTCGTTTCGAATTTGCCTGTTTTCCATGAAAACTTAAAAGGTTTTAACAGAAAATATGTTGATATCAATTGTCATGAGTCCATAGCTCAGGCTATTGAAAATTTATCAAATGAAGAAATCTCAGTTATTAGTAAGACTCCTTACAGATGGAGTGATGCAGGAAATAAATTTAAGAGAGTATTAAATGGCTGATTACTTTAGTAAATCTTGGATAAATATGAGAATGCAATATGATGATGCAGCAAGGAGCGATATTTTAATAAAATTTTTAAGAAGTAATTCTAAGTATGACGACTATAATTTAATTGATATGTGCTCAGGCACCGGAAGTTTTCTCATCTGGTTGCTTAAAAATAATATAACTTTTAAAAAAAATATTCTTATTGATCATGATATAGCTCTTCTTAAATCAGTTAAAAGTAATTTTAGGCAATATCTCAAAGATAAATATATTGTTAAATCAAACTCTAATAATCTTAACTTAATCTTGACGAATAAACATAAGAATAGCATTGATGTCGACATCGAGAAAAGTGATTGTCAAAAATATAATCTCGATGAAAACCAGTCTTTTATAATAAGTTATTCTGCTGCTATTGATTTAATGTCAAAATCATCTATCGCTAATTCACTATCTAATATGAACAAAA
Source organism: Gammaproteobacteria bacterium (assembly GCA_965660795.1). Lineage (GTDB taxonomy): Bacteria > Pseudomonadota > Gammaproteobacteria > CACLCV01. The sequence continues at coordinate 5,632 of CBFIBF010000013.1, read as the reverse complement.
ATAATATTTTATTTTATTCACTTTGTTTTGATGGAAAGGTTAAATGGTTACCAAGTCATCATTTTGATAAATATATCTTATCTTTCTTTAATAAGCATCAAATGACGGATAAGGGCTTTGGTCAGGCCCTTGGCTATCAGGCAATAGATTATTTGACCATGAAGGCTAAGAAGTTGGGATATAGAGTTACTAAAAAGGAATCAACATGGAATATAGTAAATTTTAATGAAAAAGATAAGTATTTCATGCGTAGATACGTTTTAGATATTAAAAAAGCTTTATATCACATGGAAGGTATAGATAGATCTATGTTAAGTGAATGGTATTTGAATAAAAAAGAATGTATAGACCACAAGAAATTAAAACTATGCGTAGGACATAAGGATATTCTTGTTACCAGGTAGTGAAAAAATTTTTTAATTACATATTGTCTTTATTATTGATGGTCATCATTTTGATGATATACGGGAGTGATGTGGTAGCTATTATCACAAGAGTTGATTTACTTTTTTTCCCAATAGTTTTGTTAATTAGTATCTTACAATACGCATTATCAGCATGGAGATGGAGTTACATAGCATCTAAAACTCAGTCTACAATAAAATATACTGATGCTATTAGATATTATTACATTGCTGGATTTTTAAATAACATATTACCTACAGGAATAATCGGTGATATATATAGAACATTTAATATTAAAGTTAACAATCAACAATCTGGAAATATAATTAAATCTTTACAATCTGTGATATTTGAAAGACTATCTGGACAGATTGCTCTAGGAATAACCTTTATTATTTCTCTTGAAATTTACTTTATCGTAAATCAGAAATATTTAGCTTCTTTGTATATTTTTTCATTTATTATTTTTTTAATTATCTTGCTTAAGCTGGTTTTTTATTATCAAAAGAAAAATAAGTATATCATTAACTTTAAGTATATATTTAGCGGAAAGAGGCTATACAAACATTTTCTCTTATCACTAATAATCGTGATGACTTATATCATTACATATATAATTTGCGCTTATTCATTAAACCTTAATATTGATTTAATTAGTTTTTTTGTTTTCGCCCCAATAATACTTCTTTCTATGGCTTTGCCAATAAGCATTGGTGGATGGGGAATTAGAGAGACAGCAGCTTTGGTCATATCCTTTTTATTGGGATTATCTGTCTCTGCGAGTGTTACAGTTGCAATTGTTTATGGGCTTACTAATCTATTATGCTCACTTCCTGGGGCATATTTCTTTTTATCTAGACAACAGTCTAAATTTTGATATCAAATAGTACGTCTTTACCCATGAGATGGTGGACGGGTTTATAAGATGGCATCTCGTTTAAATCTAAGACATCATTTTTAATAAAAGAAGGCCTTCCTCCTCCAAGAATTATTGGACACAAACAAACATGAATTCTATCTAGAATCTTTTTATCTAGAAAATATGAAATTGTTTTCCCTCCTCCTTCTATATATACAATTTTATTATTAGTATCTATATTTTTTTTAAAAGACGATATGTCTGAAAATATTTGACTATCTTCAGTGATTTTATTTTTATTTATAATCTTTTTTGGGTCAAAAATATAAATTTTCGGGTTTTTACCATCTACTAACCTTGTTGTTAGTCTTGGTTTATCCTCTAGGTATGTGTTTGCTCCAACTATGATTATATCTGATATTGCTCTGAGTCTGTGTATATGCTCTAGATTCTCTCTACCGCTTATATATTTTGATTCGCCAGAATTTGTTGCAATATAACCATCAAGAGATTGTGCAATATGACCTATGTATTGTATCTTATCTTTACAACACACTATTGGTAGAAATATCTCAAAAAGAGATGTTAATTCATCATCAAGTGCTAAATTAGAGCTCTTTATGATATTTTTTTTAATATCATAGATCAGACTTATATCCTTACCTGATATATTTTCTTTAATTTTAATTTCTTTGCTGTTGCCAAAGTCACAACTATTGATTTTTAAAATCAGTGACCAAGCATTTTTTTTTGATATACTAAATTTACGCATAAAAAATAATGGGTTTTTTAAAAAACATAGTTAAAAATATACTTCACGGTTCATTAATATCTGTACCGCTTTTAATTTTTATACATTTCACACATGGATATTTTTCGCAATATAGCCCAATACCCTCAATAATATATTTTTTTTCCTCAATGTCACTGGGTATCCTCTATTTAGCAATTACACTATACTTGATGGGTTTGCTAGCTAATTTTTTCGTCAAAAATTTAGATTTATAAAATAGTTGGATTAGGCGCATCTCCATACACCTCTTCAGGGTCAAATATTTTTTCTTCTTCAATAAACTTCAATTCAAGTTGTTTTGAATTAGTATCAATTTCTCTGTAAAAACATGATTTGTATCCCACATGACAACTTGCTTCACCTCTAACGATTACATTTAGCCACACGCAATCTTGATCATCATCAATAAATATATTTTTAACATCTTGTATCAGACCACTAGTAGCGCCTTTATGCCACAAGCATTTTCTGCTTCTACTGTAATAATGAGCTTGCTTAGTAGATATGGTTTTCTTCAACGCTTCTTGATTCATATAAGCATGCATAAGGACAATGCCAGTTTTAGCATCTGTAGTTACAACTGGTATGAAGCCTTTGTCATCAAACTTTGGCGCGAGATCATTACCTTCTTCTACCTGCTTAATAGTTTGTCTTTCTTTGAACATTTATCTTATTATTTTTAAAATCTTTTCTTGTCTTTTTTAGATATTTTTCATGCACATCTTTTGTTACGAATAGTCTACCACAGTAATAGCATTCTGCACGACCTTCATCAACTGTAAGATATATCAGTGGGTGTTTTCCAGATTTTTCATCACCACTACAGGAGACTTTCGTTTCCTTGTTTTCAATTACTTTGACGTTTTGACGTTTGATCATAATTCACAATGATGAAAAATCACCTAACTTCATTAATCTTTCTCTAAATTTTTCTTTAATCTCTTCAGTGAGCGAATCAATATCTAAAGCCTTTTTCATTAATTCTATGTTCTTTATGTCAAAGAATAGGATAGAAGCTATTTCTTTTATACTCATCGAATTATTCTCTTCATGAATTTTTTCAATAGTATCACCTTGTTCTATGCTTCCTTCTTCAACCACCCTCAGATAACTGCCAAGCAAACCAGACTGAGAAAACATTCTAGGAAAATCTCGGCTATTCATTTTAATTCCAATTTTGTAACAAGGGATTCTTGGTTGACTAACTTGTAGCACACAATCATTTATCTTGAATCTATCTCCAATTCTAATATCATTTTCATCAAAGTTATCTATCGTTAAATTTTCTCCTACTAATCCATATTCATTAAATTCTTTTTTTAAATGCTCGCCCCATAATTTATAGTGGGTATAGGAATATGCATACACAGCTTTATCATACCCTCCATGCACGCTGAGATCGGCTTGTCTGTCTCCTTCAATACCATGCGACGTAACTTGAACCTTATTTGAGACAGGTTTTTTATAAATACTTGTGATAAGCTCTTTACCATTAAAAGTAACCTTTTGTGGCTCAGATACATTTATAGACAAAATTTTCATATCAATGATTCGATATTAACATGAATTTTCTCAAAACTAACTGGTTCCTTCTAATTTTGCTATCAGCAATTTGGGGAGGGGCTTTTACATTAAACAAAATTGCTCTAGATACATTTACACCCGAAGTAATAGTTGCAGGAAGACTAATTTCTGGATCAATATTTCTGGTAGTTTTGATATATTTTTTATATAAAAAATTCACAATTAATATATCGCAGCTGAACTATTATTTATTTATGAGCTTGGTTGGGATTGTTATTCCTTTCATTGCAATAATCACTGGGCAAAAAAATATTGATAGTGCAATGGCAGGTATTTTAATGGCAACTATGCCAATCTCAACAATCCTTCTCTCTCACATTTTTCTGGAAGACGAAAAAATGAATCAACAGAAATTTATTGGTTTTGTTATCTCATTCTTGGGGGTTTTTGTTCTGATTTATCGTAAAGATTTATTTGTTGATAATTCAATAAGCGAGACATTTGAATCTCAACTTTTAGTAATATTAGGAGCAACACTTTATGCCTTTGCAGCTATCTATGGGAAAAAATACAAAATTACTGATCCACTGAGCGCATCAACAGGAACAATTCTTTTTGCTACCTTTTTTATGACCATTTATTTAATTTTTATTGATCAATCAAATCCAAGTTATAGCGTCCTATTCCTTGACATTAATATTCTCCTCTTAGGAATACTATGTACTGCAATTGCTACAATAATTTATTTTCAAATTTTACAAACAGAGGGTGCTTCATTTTTATCTATTATGAATTTTTTAATACCGCTTTGGGCTATTTTATTTGGAATAATAATCTTGGAAGACCAGTTCAGTTGGAACTATATCATCGGTTTAATAGTAATATTATTTGGGATAAAGCTAGCAAATTCCGTTCGTTAAAAATTTCATACCATCTATGTTATGTAGTACTATTAGGTATGGATAAAAAAACAGAAATTGAGGCAGCTACTTTTAGACGTATTATAAAGCACTTGCAAGATAATCCTGAGATTCAAAATATTGATTTGATGAACTTAGCTAATTTTTGTAGAAATTGTATCTCTAAATGGTATGTATCAGAGTCTTCAAAGTATGATACTGAAATATCCTATGATGAAGCAAGAGAGCTTGTGTATGGTATGAAATACACTGAATACAAAGACAAGTATCAAAAAGAGGCTACAAAAGAACAATTGGAAAAATTCAATGCAAGCCAAAAAAACAAAGGCTGAACTTCACGATAAAGACCTTTTAAGATATAACAGAAATATTGTTCTACCTGAAATCGATATTGATGGGCAATTAACTTTATCAAACTCAAAAGTTGCAGTTATTGGCTTAGGCGGCTTAGGTTGTCCAGCAGCTACATATTTAGCGTCATCAGGTATTGGTGATATTTGTTTGGTTGATTTTGATTCAGTTTCACTATCGAATTTGAATCGTCAAGTATTATTTAATGAAAATAATATCTCTGAAGACAAAGTTATCGCAGCAAAAAGAAATCTTAATTTATTAAACTCAGATACTAACATTCAAACTATTCCAAAAAAAGTTGATAAGAACTTTGATTATAATTTATTAGATAACTATGACGTTATTATTGATTGTACAGATAACTTTCAAAGTAGAAGTTATGTAAATGAAATATCATTACATAATAAGATTCCTCTAATTAGTGGTGCTGCAATAAAATTTGAAGGTCAAGTTGCAATTTTTAGAAATGATTTAACTGACTCACCATGTTACAGATGTTTATACCCGAATCTACCTCAAGAAGCAGAATCATGCTTGAGCTCAGGAATTTTAGGCAGTGTAACTGGGTTAGTTGGAATGATTCTAGCAACAGAATGCGTAAAATTACTATGCAGTATTGATGATACTCTCAGTAATAAGCTTATGCTTGTAGATTTGAAAAAAAATGAATTTAGAACTATAAAATTATCTAAAGATGAAAAATGTAAATTCTGTAAATGATACTCTAAAAGATCAGTTATCAAGACGATTTGAATATTTGAGAATTTCAGTTACTGA
>CBFIBF010000012.1:1344-26089 GCA_965660795.1 Gammaproteobacteria bacterium | reverse complement strand
TAAGAAAAAAGATAAACGAGTTCAGCAAGTCATCATTAATTTGAGTTCAAGTCATGATTCAATTTTTGTTGCGAACTCCTATGGAAGATATTGTTTTGATGAAAGGCCACTAGTTAGATTTAATGTTATGGTAATTTTAAAATCAGGTAATCGCGTTGAAAGAGGTAGTGCTGGCGGTGGTGGAAGATACACTTACTCAAATTTACTTAATACAAAAAGACCTTTTGAGCTATGCGATGAGGCTATACGAATTGCGGATGTGAACTTAAATTCTCAACCTTGTAAAGCTGGAAATACAACAGTTGTTCTAGGTTCTGGTTGGCCCGGGGTTTTATTACATGAAGCTGTGGGGCATGGACTTGAAGGTGATTTTAATCGGAAAAAAACATCAAATTTCTCAGATCAAATTGGAGAGAAAGTTGCGTCAGAATTATGTACTGTAATCGATGATGGAACAATTGATAATAGAAGAGGATCATTATCAATTGATGATGAGGGGACGCCAACCTCTAAAAATATTCTTATTGAAAATGGAATTCTAAAAGGTTACATGCAAGATCTTATGAATGCAAAACTCATGGATGTAAAACCAACTGGGAACGGAAGAAGAGAAAGTTATGCACATCTACCGATGCCTCGCATGACTAATACATACATGTTGGGCGGATCTTCAACGGCAAACGAAATTATTACTAGTGTGGATGATGGAATTTTTGCAGTTAACTTTTCTGGAGGCCAAGTTGATATAACTAGCGGGCAATTCGTTTTTACTGCATCTGAGGCATACAGGATTCAAGATGGCAAAGTATCTAACCCTATTAAAGGCATGACACTCATTGGGAATGGACCTGATGTTTTAAAGAAAGTATCAATGGTTGCTAATGACATGAAATTAGATGATGGCGTTGGAACATGCGGAAAAGAAGGACAAAGTGTTCCAGTAGGAGTTGGTCAACCAACACTTAAAATTGATGACATAACAGTAGGCGGCACAGAAGTATAGTATGTCAAATAATTTTAATGAAATGACTGTCAAATTGAAAAACATTATGGATAGTCTACCAAAATCAAAAGAATACGAATTCCATTTAAGTTCAGCATATGGCACAGATGTAAACTCACGTTTTGGTGCCCTAGAGAATATTCAATATCACAATGATGAATCATTATCAGTTACGTGTATTGATGATAAAAAAAAAGGTATTGCAAGTACTAATAATTTATCTGATGAGAGCATTAAATCTACCATTGAAAAAAGTGAAGCTATCGCATCTTTTTTAGAGCCAGATAAATATCAAGGCCTTCCAAAAGAAAATTTAATCAATGATTTAGACATTGATTGTGACATTAATTTCCCAAAAGAGTTTACTACTGATGAGTTGATCGATCTCACGGTTCAATGCGAGAAATACGCGCTTAATTACGACAATAAGATTAAAAATAGTGAAGGTTGTGAGTACGCTTATTCTCAATCTAATAATCTTATTTTAAATTCTCATGGTGCGGCAGGTTCATATTCCTCTACAAGTTATACTCTTTCATGTGTTGTTATTGCAGAAGATAATAATCTCAAGGAAAGAGATTATGCATATACTACAAGAAGAAATTTTGAAAAAACCGAAAATCCAAAAAAAATTGGTGAACTAAGTGCTCAAAAAGCACTATCCAGATTAGGTGCTGAGAGTATTTCAACAAGAAAATGTCCAGTAATTTTCACTCCTGAATTATCGGTTGGGTTATTTTCATCTTTTCTTTCTGCAATCAACGGAAACAATATCTATAAAAAAAATAGCTTCTTGCTTGACTCCGTAGGTAATAAAATCTTCCCAGATCATTTAAGCATCATTGAAGATCCAACTATCTCTGAGGGTCTTGGTACTAGACCTTTTGATTCTGAAGGGATAAAAACTTATGAAAAGTCTCTAGTAAGCGATGGAATCCTCGAAACATACATGCTGGATACATATTCTGCAAAACAACTTAATCTCAAATCAACTGCCAACAGTGGATACTCTAATATAAACATTCAATCCTCAAAGAAACCAGACACAGACATCATCAATTCTCTAGATGATGGAATATTGATTACAGAAATGATGGGTTCGGGGGCGAATATACTTACTGGTGACTATTCAAGAGGTGCATTTGGATATCTAATAAAGAATGGAAAAATATCTAACCCTGTTACAAATTTTACTATTGCCTCTAATATGAGTGAAATGTTCAAAAACATTGAAGTAATAGGAAGTGACGTTTATGAGAACTCAAAAATTAAATGCGGTTCTTTATTAATTAGTGAAATGACTATCGGCGGAAACTAATTATGCCAATTGTACAAAATATCAATACGTGTATAGTGGGGTATATGCCTACTCTTCGAGCATTCTTTATTTTCATTACAATGGCCTTATTTAGTTCATACCTTTTTGCCTCAGATGGACGAACCATGACTAATAAACTTACATGCTACAACTATGAAGAGCGAATTGTATTCATTTTAGATTTAAAAAAAGATAATGAAAAATTAAACAATATGAATTTAGCAGTGGTCAAGAGAACTAAAGACTCAATAGAATTGGTAGCTCCTGATTTACTAATTAAATTTGATTCACAGCACTATATTATGAATGTAATTCCGACTCGAGCTTCAGAAGCTCTTACAATGGATTGCACTTCCGATTAGTTACTATTCTGATATTTTGATTTTAAAATTAAATAACCTGCAATAGCAGATATCATTGAACCAATAAAAATACCTAATTTACTGCTATCAATCAAAACAGGGTCAGTAAACGCAAGCCCATTAATAAACAAACTCATGGTAAATCCAATTCCACACAAAAGAGAAAGGCCAAAGACATCTTTGATTGTGACATTCTCCGGCAAATTAAATAGATTTGTTTTCATTCCAACATAAGTAAATAATGTGATGCCTATTGGTTTTCCAAGAAGTAATCCTAGGATTACACCTAGTGATAGAGGGCTGTAAACACTACTCAATGTCACATCTGCAAAATTAATATCACTATTAAAAAATGCAAAGATGGGAAGAACTAGAATTCCAACAAAGTTATGAAGTTTATGCTCTAAATCTTTTAACATGGAATGTTCTAAACCATTATTAGATGTGTTTGGGATAGTTGTCGCTAGAAGAACTCCAGCTATAGTTGCATGTACACCAGATTTAAGAACAAAGTACCACAAGAAAATACCAAGAATCATGTAGATATACATTTTGTTTATACCCATTCGATTAATTAGAACCAAAAGAACAAATACAATCAGTGAATAGACAAGATAACTTCCACTAATTTGAGCTGTGTAGAAAAAAGCAATGATGAGAACAGCCCCCAGATCATCAATGATTGCTAAAGACAATAAAAATACTTTCAGACTAAGTGGAACATTTTTACCAATTATTAATAGCACTGCAAGCGAAAAGGCGATGTCTGTTGCTGTTGGTATAGCCCATCCAGATATATTTTCGGGGTTATTTATATTAATAAGAACATAGATGATAGCTGGCGCAACCATGCCACCAATAGCAGCGATTGCAGGTAAGACCATTCTGTCAAAACTCGATAACTCACCTTCTAAAATCTCTCTTTTTAGTTCTAGCCCAATTATAAAGAAAAAGATAGCCATAAGCCCATCATTCACCCAATGGGATATCGTTTTGGTAAAATTAAATTCTCCAAGATTAATTGGTATATCTGTATATTTAATATCGTAATAAAGAGAATTAAGTGGACTATTTACAGTTATGAGAGCAAGAGTTGCGAATAGCAACAACAATATCCCTGATTTTTCTTCTCGTGCGAAAAAATTTTTAATTGCTTGTGAGATACTAAAAGAATTATTCATCTAAAGCTATTATATTAGTATGTAACATTAACATATACCTAAACTATAAGCATAGATAAATCTTTTGATTTAATATTTTTTGTTAAATCACCGATGGAAATATAATCTATACCATCAAGTGCATATTTATTGATATTTTTTAGATTTATCGACCCGGATATCTCTAATTTAATTTTTGGTTTATATGATAAAAATTTTTTAATCATTTCAGGTGAAAAATTATCTAATAGAATTCTATCTATCTTAAAATCTAATAAGCTTTTGGCAAATTTAATTGTCTTGGCTTCTACAACGACTTTTTTTCTAGTATCTACAGCCCTTTGTATTAATGTAAGAGCTTGAGATGACAAAGTTAAGTGATTTTCTTTGATAAGAATAGATTCAGATAAATCATATCTGTGTGGCTTGCAATCAGCAGCATAGCATGCTTCTGAGAGAGGTAGTCGATATAAAGGTATAGTTTTTCTTGTGTGAAGCAGTTTAATTTTTTTATTTTTAATCTTATTTGTATACTCAATGCATTTATCAAATGTTGCCGACATTGTTTGAAGGTAGTTTAAAGCTACTCTCTCTGCTTGAAGGAGCGCATGATTTGACCCATAGACTTCAGCAATAATTATATTTTTCTTTACATAATCTTTATCTTTGACAAAACGCTTAACGACAGTGTCTTTATGTACGGTTTTAAATACTTTAGCAAACCATTTCAATCCATATACATGAAATGATTCTTTAGATTTAATTATTGCTTTACATTTTTTAACAGATAAAAGTTTAGTTGTAATATCATGCTTGTAACTATCCTCTGCTAGAGCAAGCTTTATATGTTTTTCCATGTTCATCTTTTAAGCTTTGAATTGGTTTTTTAGCTCTTGTGTTTTTGTAAATACCACAGGTGCTAATAAAATTAGTGCTAATAAATTAGGTATAGACATTAGTCCATTCATGATATCTGCTATCAACCACATTAAATTTAATTCTATAATTGCAGCTAACGGGATTATTAAAACCCATAATATTCTGTAAAGAGTTACAATTTTCGAGCCAAAAAGAAATTCAGCACACTTTTCACCATAATAACTCCAACCAATGATTGTGCTAAACGAAAATAGAATTAAACCAAAAATAACTATATATTTTCCATTTTCAAAAAGGTATTCAAACGATGATGCAGTTAAAACAGCACCATTTAATTCTCCAATCCATTGATTGCTCAGTAAAATAACGAATGCAGTTATTGTGCACACAATCAATGTATCAATTAGAGGCTCAAGCATTGAGATCATACCTTGTTTCACTGGATTATTAGTATTTGCTGCTGCATGAGCGATAGGAGAGCTTCCTAAACCTGCCTCATTTGAAAAGACGCCTCTTGCAACACCATATCTAAGCGCCATCCATACTGTTGCTCCAGCAAAACCACCTGCTGCTGCAGTTCCATTAAATGCTGACGTGATGATAAGATTAAATACATATCCAACTTCATTGCTATTAAATACAATAATTAATAGACCACCAAATATGTAAACAATTGACATGAACGGAACTAGGGTCGATGTAATTTTACCAATGGATTTAATGCCTCCTAAAATCACTAAAGCCACAAGTATAGAAATAAATATTCCGACAGTTAATTCGGAAATATCAAACTCGTTGTGAATGACTTGAGAGACAGAGTTAACTTGGACGCCATTGCCAATACCAAGTGCGGCGATCATGCCTGCTGCAGCAAAAATATATGCGAAAATCCTGTATCGCTGTGACAGCCCATTTTTAATATAATACATTGGTCCACCAACAGTCTCACCTTGACTATTTTTTTCTCTGAATTTAATTGCAAGAAACGCTTCGGCAAATTTAGTTGCCATACCAAATATTGCAGATACCCACATCCAGAAAATAGCGCCTGGTCCACCAACAAATATTGCTGTAGCAACACCAGCAATGTTCCCTGTTCCAACTGTAGCAGACAAGGCTGTTGTCAACGACTGAAAAGAAGATATCTCACCATCCGATGATTTCTCTTCTTTACTAAAAATTTGTCTAAAGGCAACAACTATAAATGTCAAAGTAAAGCCTTTTAAACCAAGGCTTAAAAATATACCAGTTCCTAAAATAAGTATGAGTGTAAATGGTCCCCAAATGAATGAGCTAATAAGATTTAAAATGTCATGCATTATCTTTTTTGTAGATTACTTGAATTGCAGATTCTCTATTTTGATTCTCATCTTGAAGTTCTTTAAATATCAGATCAGAATAGTGCGGAATATCATATCCAGTTTTGAGTTTTGTTCCAACTGTATGGGAGTGCTGATAAGACTTATAGTCATTTTCATATTGTTTATTTATTAGAATAATATATCCATCATCAGTAAGTGCATTTAATGAGATTTTTATTAAAGCCTGACTTTTTTCTTCATCAATAAATTTCTCATCAATTAATATTACATTATGCTCATTATTTAGCTCTACATTATCTATGTTTGTAATCATATGTTTATAATCTGATGGTATTTTTTTTGGAAGATAGTCTTTGTATGTGCTAATGCTATCCTCATTATTAGTATACACTTGAACATTTTTTACGCTCATGTAATCACTACAAGCTAATTCCATAGCCAACAAAGTATTATCACTTACTGAGCCTAGATTTATTTTTTTATTTCTCCCATGATGATCTAAAATAATTTTTTCAACAACTGCACTTAATCTTAGGTTATCTATTTGAATTTTTATCTCTGCTTCTATAGCGATCGTATCTTTATTATTAAATAATTCCGGCATTTTGTTTTCAATGAAGTGAGTAAAAGTACTGTTTCTTATTTTAGGTTCTTTTTTACCAATTCTCATTGACATAACACCATCATTCTCAGCCCAAATATTGCTCATACCCCACCACTTCTGCCTGCTTTGAAATGCAACTTCTAATATGCTCCTAGACCAGTAGTTTTTTTCAACACCTTGTCGTTCTGCATAGACTGGAAATACCACAGCACCATCTTTTTTGACTATATACATTAAATATCTAAGAAACTCTGCACCCCAGTTGTTGGCATATAGTGGAAAACTAATACCTAAGTAAATTCTATCAATTGATTGTTTCGGAAAGGGATAAAATAAGGATGGCAGTTCTTGGTTGTTGTCAAAGTTAAATGAATCTAGAAGATAACTTTTAATATCCTTGCTTGGCTTTACAGCACCGTGTTTATCACGTGTATCAGATGCATAGTAATCTATGTCATCCTCAATGTATTTGCTTGATTTATGGAATATTATATCTGTCATATATCTGATATTATGAAGTAAAATTTTAACATGAACTCAATTAATTCAGTAGCACAAATGAATTGTCACCAATGATTCTGTTTCTTTTCATTAGCATACTTATCACTTTTTTTATCGCTGTTGCAATGAATGTTCCACTATCTTTTGCATTAACAGTAATCTCATTTTACGTTTTAATTTATATTCTTTTATCAAAAAGAGAAGATAAGAATAAAAAATTTATTGTAAGGGTAGGAAATGAAACAAGAGGACAAGATTTTTTTATTTCGCAAAAAGATAAGAGTATATTTAATCAAAATTCAAACCCGATGCTAATAGTAGATTCAACATATAAAATTACAGCATCGAATGTATCCTTTAATTCTTTTATAGGAAAAAATGCAAAAGATCTAAATTTATCATTATGTCTTAGGTCTAATGAGCTTGATGATGCATTAAGTGTCGCACTAAACAATAATAAAAAAAGCGATATAAGCTTTATGATATACGATCAGGTTCACAAATATATTCAAGCACAAATATTTCCGATAAAAATCAAAAAACAAAACTATGCTCTAGTAATGATGATTGATGAAACCTCGCAAAGAGTTGCTGAGAAAGTTAAATCAGATTTTGTATCTAATGTTAGTCATGAATTGAAAACACCACTGACCGCCATAACAGGATTTATTGAGACAATAAATGGGCCTGCAAAAAATGATGATAAACAAAAAGAAAAGTTTTTAAAAATTATTCAAAATGAAGCCGAAAGGATGCAAAGATTAGTTAATGATACTTTATCGCTAACGCGCGTTGAGGAATCTGAATATCAAACACCTAATGAAGAAGTTGATTTATGGATATGTGCAAATTCTGCTTTAGATTCAGTTAATCATTTGGCAGAAAAAAAACAAATTAAAATTTTATTTGATGATAATTATAAAGATGGACGTTACCATGTAAAAGGGAATCAAGATCAAATAACAGAGGTTTTTGAGAATTTACTGGACAATGCAATTACATATAGCGAAGCACAAACTCAAATAAAAATTATATTTTTAATGAAAGAAATATCTATTCAATTTCAAGTTATCGATCAAGGTCATGGCATTCCTAAAGAGGACATAGTTAGGGTATCAGAGAGATTTTATAGATCTAAATCTGCCAATCAGTATAAAAAAAATAGCTCGGGACTTGGATTAGCTATTGTAAAACACATTGTAAATCGACATGCAGGGACACTTCACATAGCTAGTGAAGAGGGTATCGGAAGCACCTTCACTATCAATCTTCCAAGATTTAGCTCTAATTCATAAATCTGTAATAAAAGTTTAATTATCACTTCATGAGCATCTTGTGTAATCACACGAGTAAATCTATTTATGGAGACAACATGAGAAAATTTTCACTAGCTATAGCATTATTGATGTCTTTTGGCATTGGCAGTGTTGAGGCAAGAGATACAATTAAAATCGTTGGATCCTCTACCGTATACCCTTTTGCAACTGTTGTAGCTGAAGAATTCGGAAGAGCTGACAATGGTTTCAAAGCACCTATCATTGAATCAACTGGTTCTGGTGGTGGACTAAAACTTTTTTGTGCTGGTAAAGGACCTAACACGCCTGACATTACCAATGCATCAAGAAGGATTAAAATGAAAGAAGTAAAGTTGTGCGCTAAAAATGGCATAACAGATATTACAGAAATGAAAATAGGTTTTGATGGAATTGTTGTAGCAAATGCTAAAAGCGGACCTACATTAAACCTTACAAGAAAAGATTTATATCTTGCATTAGCTAAGGAAGTTCCTGTTGGCATTATGGATGGAGTCACTGGACCAAACCCATATAAAACATGGAACCAAGTAAGATCAGATCTTCCAAATATGCCAATCGTTGTTTATGGACCTCCACCTACATCAGGTACAAGAGACGCATTTGCTGAAATCGCTCTGAGCGGTGGATGTAATGAAATACCATGGATTAAAAAACTTAAGAAGAAAGATAAGAAAGCATGGAAAAAATTATGTCGAACTGTTCGTGAGGATGGCCCATATGTAGAAGCAGGTGAGAATGATAACTTAATCATTCAAAAACTAACTGCTAATAAAGATTCATTTGGAGTTTTTGGATTTAGCTTCCTTGACCAGAATAAAGATAAAGTTAAAGGCGCTGTAATCGACGGAGTAGCTCCAACATTTGATGCTATTGCATCAGGTGACTACAAAGTTTCTCGTTCACTTTATTTCTATGTTAAAAAAGATCACGTTGGAGTTATTCCGGGTGTGAAAGAATACATGGAATTTTTTATGAGCGATGATGCAGTAGGAGATGATGGATACTTAGTTGATAAAGGCTTGATCCCGCTTCCAGCAAGTACACGTGCTAAGTTTCAAAATGATGCTAGCACACTTGCAAACCTTGTACGTTAAGTAAACATTTACATAACATCTAGTATCACCTGTTTTTTTAACAGGTGATACTTTTACTTATAATGAAACTATGAAATTAATTTTATCAGAATTTATTGGAATGATGGTGCTAACGATGGGCGTAGTTGGTAGCGGTATTATGGCTCAGAATATCAGTCAAGGTATTGAGGGAATAACACTATTAATTAATTCACTTGCTACAGTCGGGATTCTCATAGTCATTATTATGACCTTCAGATCTATCTCGGGTGCTCATTTTAATCCGGCAGTGTCACTAAGTTTTTATTTGCAAGGAGACCTAAAATTTAAATTATTCGTCCAATATGTTTTGACACATATATTAGCCGGTATTACTGGTGTTATATTTGTACATTTTATGTTTGATATGAATATGATTGAATTAAGCATGAAAGACAGAAGCGGTCTAAATATTATGTTCTCTGAGGTCATTGCTTCTTTTCTATTAGTTTTTATTATTTGTATGTCTCAAAAAAGAGATGATGTTGCCATGGGTGTTTTAGTAGGTGTATACATTGGTGCAGGTTATTTTTTTACATCGTCTACATCTTTTGCAAATCCTGCAATTACAATTGCACGATCTCTGACTGACACATACACAGGCATTAATTTCAGTAATGTGCCAGGTTTTATAGTCTCTCAGTTTATTGGGGCGTATCTAGCAACAAAGGCTTACCAAATACTGAGAAGTTAGACCAAATTTAATATAAATGTAACATCTAGGTCTTATCATTATCAAACTATACTATGCTTGAATTCTTAATATTAATAATATTTCTTCTTTCTGCCTACGGATTTGTATTAAATAAAGGTAAAGCAAGAGCTTTGTCGGAGATTAATATTATGCACTCCCAACCTCACTATCATGGTTTATACTCTGCTTTTCTAACGATAGTTCCAGCTATAATTTTACTAATTTTATGGTCATCAATAGTAAATATAATCACCGATACCACTCTCAAAGATTTCTTTACAGATGTCCCTGATTCTGGTCTAGTTCAATTTTATGTCAATGGCGTGGTTGACTTTGTTAACGGCAAAACTGACGCAGTGATTGATCATGCGGGGTTCATTCCTGCTGTTAATTACTACCAGTCATTCCAAGAAATTAATAAGATATTGCAGTTTGTAGTGATTCTGACTATATCTTTGATTCTTTTTAGATATTCACTCAAACTCGTTGAGGTTCAGTTTAAAGCAAGAGACTTTATTGAGAAAATTACTGTAAACATAATGAGAGCCTCTGCTATATTTGCAATCTTTGTTACCATTGGTATTGTCTTATCCTTACTTTTTGAAACATTAAGATTTTTTGAGTCTGTCAGCGTCTTTGATTTTTTATTCGGCTTACATTGGAGCCCTCAAATGGCTATAAGAGCTGATCAAATTGGATCATCTGGAAGTTTTGGAGCTGTACCAGTATTCACAGGTACTCTTTTAATTTCATTTATTGCTATGGCTGTTGCAGGTCCAATTGGTATGTATTCAGCTATATATTTATCGCAATACGCAAGTGACAAAGTAAGGAGTTATGCAAAGCCAATCATAGAAATACTTGCTGGAATCCCAACTGTTGTTTATGGTTTCTTTGCTGTAATAACAGTTGCACCATTTTTCAGAGACATGGGAGCCTTTTTAACATTTACAAATATGAGCTCAGAAAGCGCATTAATTGCTGGATCAGTAATGGGAATCATGATAATTCCTTTCGTCGCTTCATTAACAGACGATGCGCTTAATGCTGTACCAAAATCATTGAAGGAAGGATCTCTTGCAATGGGTGCTACAGTTTCAGAAACTACAAAAAGAGTTATTATTCCAGCATCTTTCCATGGCATTGTTGGTAGTTTTCTTCTTGCTTTCTCGCGAGCAATAGGAGAAACAATGATAGTAGTAATGGCAGCAGGATTTGCAGCAAACTTAACTTTTAATCCTTTTGACAGCGTGAGTACTGTCACAGTTCAAATTGTTGGACTTCTAACAGGTGACCAAGAGTTTGATAGTCCAAAAACACTATCTGCTTTTGCGTTGGCATTTGTTCTATTTTTTATAACACTTTTATTAAATATAATTTCACTCAGCATTGTAAAAAAATATAGAGAGCAATATGAATAATATTACTAATAGAAATGCATCAGAAAAACGGTTCAAACTCTACGGCATGATTGCTGTAAGCATTGCTATAACTTTTTTAGTCATTTTACTTTACAATATTTTTTCATCTGGAATATCAGCTTTTAAACAAACCTATGTTGCTGTCAAAATTGATATACCAGCTGAAGTAGATAAAAATTCCATTAATCCAAGATCTTATCTGAACGAGAGTTTTATGAAGATGTTCCCGAAAACACAATCAAGGTCTGAACGCAGGGCTGCTCTTGCTCTTTTGAGTAAAGGTGCAAAATATGAATTTAAAGAATTGCTCGATAATAATGTTGCTAATTCTTTACAAGGCTATTATTGGTTTTTGGCCTCAGCTGATTTAGACATGTACATCAAAGGTACCGTCAAAAGACAAGGTGATACTGCTGGGAGACTTGATGAAAATCAAATGAAATATGTTGATATATTAGAGTCTAAAAACTTAGTTCAACTCCAAAGAAATAAATATTTATTCACTGCCGCAGATAGTAGAGAGCCTGAGATGGCTGGCGTCAGGGGAGCCATTATTGGTTCACTATACGCTATATTAATTGCTTTTCTAGTATCATTTCCTATTGCAGTATTATCAGCAGTTTATCTTGAAAAAGTAGCATCAAAAAACAAATTCTCTGATCTGATAGAGACCAATATCAACAATCTAGCAGCTGTTCCATCGATTGTATTTGGCTTACTTGGATTAGCTATTTTTCTAAATTTTTTTGGACTTCCTAGGTCAGCTCCATTGGTTGGAGGGCTAACTTTAGCACTCATGACACTTCCAACAATTGTAATTGCTGCAAGAGCAGCTATAAAGTCTGTACCACCTTCGATAGAAGAAGCTGCAATCGGATTAGGAGCAAGCAAAGTTCAAACTATTTTTGGATTTACACTTCCTTTGGCAATGCCCGGAATACTCACAGGAACTATTATAGGTATTGCCCAAGCAATAGGCGAAACAGCGCCACTTTTGATGATTGGTATGGTTGCATTTGTTGTCGACGTGCCCGGGGGCCCTATGGATGCATCAACTGCTTTACCTGTCCAGATATATCTATGGGCTGATAGTCCCGAGAGAGCATTTACAGAGAGAACATCAGCTGCAATTATGGTGTTATTAGCATTTTTGATTTTACTTAATTTAACAGCAATATACTTGAGAAAAAAATTAGAAAAAAAATGGTGAACTGAATATGACTGAACAACTTAAAATAGCTATTAAAAATTTAAATGTACACTATGGTGATAAACAGGCATTGTTTGGAATCAATCTGAACATTATGGAAAAAGAGGTGACTTCTTTAATAGGCCCATCTGGTTGTGGGAAGTCAACTCTTCTTAAATGTCTTAACAGAATGAATGATTTAGTAGAAATATGTAAGATTGATGGGTCAATCATGCTTGATTCTCAGGATATAAACGATGCTGGTCAGGATCCTGTTTTGCTTAGAATGAAAGTTGGCATGGTTTTCCAAAAACCCAATCCTTTTCCAAAATCGATTTATGAAAATGTAGCTTTTGGACCAACTTTACATGGAATGACAAAATCAAAAGATGAACTTGATCAAGTAGTAATAGAAAGCTTAACGAAGTCTGGGCTATATGAAGAAGTAAAAGATAGACTTTTCGAGCCAGGTACAGGTTTATCAGGAGGCCAGCAACAAAGATTATGTATTGCTAGGGCGCTTGCGGTTAATCCTGAAATCTTGTTAATGGATGAGCCATGTTCGGCATTAGATCCTATAGCAACGGCTAAAATTGAGGATTTGATCGCAGAACTCAAAAAACAATATACAATCGTAATCGTAACTCATTCAATGCAGCAAGCAGCTAGAGTATCTGATAGAACTGCATATATGCATATGGGTGAACTAATAGAATCTGGTATGACAAAAGATATTTTCTCAAACCCTCAACATGAAAAAACACAAGATTATATAACAGGCAGGATAGGGTAATTATGTTTGGTAATAGGATATAATAGAATCATGTCAGATTATAGAGAACACATTGTAAAGTCGTATGATGAGGAAATTTCAAATCTCATTCAAACTGTGACGAAAATGGCTACTCTAGTTGAGGAACAATATAAACTTTTGTATCACGTAATTGATACTGGTTCACCAGCGACTACAGAAGATATCCTAGATAACGAGCCAAAACTGGATAATTTTGATGCAGAAATCAGAGACGGCGTGATTACACTCATAACACTTCGATCACCAGTTGCTGTTGATCTAAGAAATGTTCTTACCTCATTAAGGATATCAACGGACCTTGAGAGAATGGGTGATTATGCAAAAAATATTGCCATGAGAGTTGCTACTCTTGAAGAGATTCCAGAAACATCGATCAAAAATGATATTTTAAGATTACTTACTCTTGTACAAGTACAACTAAAAAAAGTTATAGACGCTTATGTCTCACAAGACATAGATAAAGCTAAAGAAGTCATTGAAAGTGATATACAAATTGATAATCATTACAATGCTACATACGACAAAATTGTTGACCTTATAAAAGGCAAAGTAACTAAATTGAGGCTTCTTACTTACACAAAACTACTGTTCGCTATCAAGACACTAGAGAGAGCGGGAGATCATATTGAAAACATCGCTGAAGAAATACACTTTATAGTCACTGGTGAGCATATAGACCTTAAACGTAACACTACAGATAACAAACTTGAAGACGCAATCGAGGAGTCAAATAAATGACAACTATTTTTTCTATAGAAGATGAAGAAGCTTTAACTTCTTTGCTTGAATACAATATAAAGGCTGCAGGCTATAAATTTGAACATTCGGTAAATGGTTATGATGGAATGATGAGAATACAAAAGACAAATCCTGATCTAATATTACTTGATTGGATGCTTCCGGATATTGCTGGTACTGAAGTGTGTAAATTTATCAGAAGCAACAAAGACCTGAAAGATAAGCCAATAATTATGCTTACTGCAAAAGGTGAGGAACAAGACTTACTATCTGGATTTGAAATGGGTTGTGATGACTATATCACCAAACCTTTTAGTCCTGCAGAATTAATTGCAAGAATCAAGGCATTACTTAAGAGAAGCAAAGATGCTCCTAATGATACTGTTCTGACATACGGTAATATAAAAATGGATACAGGAACACATAGAGTCTATTGTTGTGACGAAGAAGCAAAACTGGGTCCACGAGAATATAGGATCCTGGAGTTTCTTATGCAAAACCCTGGTCGTGTATACTCAAGACAACAAATTTTGGATTCTGTCTGGGGAACTAATGTCTATGTTACCGATAGAACTATCGATGTTCACATTAGAAGGTTGAGAAAAGCACTTAGTAAGACGGAAGATTGTAAGGTGATTAGAACTATTCGTTCTTCAGGTTACAGTCTTGATTCACAATCATAGTTTCTAGTTACTAATGGAAGAAGAAAACTTTTTTATAAGAGAACTTAGTTTATTGGAGTTCAATAGAAGAGTAGTCGCACAAGCTACAGATAAGACATTGCCCATTCAAGAAAGACTGAATTATCTATGTATTGCTGATAGTAACTTGGATGAATTTTTTGAAATCAAGGTTGCATATATTCGAACTAAGTTAAAATACACATCTGGACTGTTATCTTCAGATGAAGAATCTGACCTCAAACTTTTAAAAGAAATAAGACGAAAGGTTAATAGTATAGTTAAACTTCAGTATGATCTTCTACAAAAAAGTGTATTTAGAGCACTTAGAACAAAAGGTATAGTCTTTCTAAGAAGAAGAGAGTTAGACTCTAAACAAAAGTCTTGGGTGTCTGATTATTTCGATAAGCAAATATTACCTTTAATTAATCCTATGATCTTAGAAAGTAGCTCGCCCGATGTAGTAGGCAGTCATCCATTTCCTAAAATTCAAAACAAGAGCTTAAATTTTATGGTGAAGTTACGAGGTACTGATGCATTTGGTAATTCTCCAAAATTTGCTGTCGTACCAGCTCCAAGAACTATAACTAGATATACGAAGATGCCTAAAAGCCTTTCTAATGAAAAAGAATGTTATATGTTTTTATCTTCGATTATTCATGAGAATATACATAAACTGTTCCCCGGATTGAAGATTATGGGATGTCATCAATTTAGAGTTACCATGAACAGTAATCTTGTCTTTGAAGATGAAGATTTAAATGATATAAAAAAATCTCTTACACGATTACTCCCTGATCGCAAGTTTAGCCAAGCAGTTAGATTAGAAGTTGTCAAAGACTGCCCAAGAGACATTTTAAAATTTTTAAAAAAACAATATGAGTTGAGTGATTTGGACATTTATAAAATAAATGGCCCTGTTAATCTAAACAGGTTCTCGTCAATCTATCATGATATTGATAACAAAAATCTTAAATTTACTCCGTACATACCAAAACAACATAAGCTCTCAATGAAAAAAAAGTCAAATATTTTTGAATATTTAAGAAATAACGATATCTTGCTTCATCACCCTTATAATGATTTTAAGCAAGTAATTGCTTTTCTTGAAACAGCGGTTTTAGATGATTCAACGTTGTCGATAAAACAGACTTTATATAGGGTTCCGGTTGAATCTAAAATAATAAAACTTTTAATAAAAGCTGCCCAAAGAAATATATCAGTTTTAGTAGTTATAGAACTCCGTGCTAAATTTGATGAAGAAAATAATATTAAAATAGCAAAAAAATTGGAGGATGCTGGAGTACAAGTTACTTTTGGTATAAGAAAGTACAAGACTCATGCAAAGGCATTGTTAGTTGTTAGAAAAGAAAAAAATAAATTGGTTAATTATTTCCACTTAGGGACTGGAAATTATCATGAAAAAACAGCAAAACTTTATACGGATTTTGGTTTAATTTCAGCTAACAAAGAACTTGCTGAGGATGTTAATAAGTTTTTTCTCCAGCTCACAGGATCCAACGCAAAAATCAATTTTAAACATATTTTCATATCGCCGATAGATAGTCGTAAAAAAATAATCAAATTAATATCACAAGAAATAGATAACAAGAAAAATAATAAAAATGCCTATATTGATGCAAAGATGAATCAGCTTACTGAGAGAAACATAATCTCTAAACTGTACGATGCATCACAAGCTGGCGTGAAAATCAATCTTCATGTTCGTGGTGAATGTATATTGATGCCAGGAGTTAAAGGTTTATCAGAAAATATTAAGGTGTATTCAACCATAGGAAGATATCTAGAGCACTCACGAGTCTTTAAATTTTGCAACAATGATAATCCTAAACTTTATTTATCAAGCGCAGACTGGATGACAAGAAATATGTCTAATAGGATTGAAATATTTTTCCCGATTCTAGAGGAAGCTCTTAGAGAAAGAATATACCATGAGGTTTTTAGTTTACCAAAGAAAGATAATTTTAAAATTTGGAGATTGGATTCGTCAGGTAAATACACAAAAAGGACACCATCAAAAGGAAATAGAAAGTCACATTCTCAGGACGAGTTATGTAAGATTCATGGAACTTTTAATGAAAGCTGATACTGGCAAAAGAATTGGCGTGCTGGATCTTGGATCAAACACATTTAATATAAAATTTGTTACCTTTGAAAATAATGAGATTAATAGTATTTTTAAGTATAAAAAATATATAGATATAATTTCATCAACTAGTAAAAACGGAATAGTTGATAAAAATAAAAGAGAAGATTTTTTTAAAACATTCAAAGAGTTTAAGACTATCATTGATTCTCAGAAACCAGATATTTTCAAAGTTATTGCAACTAATTCTTTTAGAAATCTCAAAGATTTAGATTTCATAAAAACAATAGAAAACATTCTAAATCATAAAATAAATATTATTTCATCACATCAAGAAAGCAAATATGTTTTCAAAGGCGTAATGTCAACAAATAAAATATCTGATAATAAATTTTTTATACTTGATATTGGAGGTTCAAGCACAGAAATTATAAAAGTTGAAGATAATAAAATGATTGATCTTATGAGCTTACAATTAGGAAGTGTGTCTTTAACAAATAAATTTACAAAAAATAATAAATTTAACCACAATGACTCTAAAAACTATATTTCTGAATTAATAACAAGGCAAGCAGTCTCAGATTTATCGTTTAAAAATAAAAAGCATTTGTACGGTACCTCAGGTTCGTTTAAAACCGCATATCGTTCATGTCAAATACTAGCAGGTGCAGATAAAGTTAATTTTAAAGAAACAATTTCTAAAATTACCAAGGCACAAGAACTTGCTCTCAATAAAAATGAACTTAGAGACTATATCGACTCATCTCGAATTAAGGTTCTTCCAGCTTGTTTATATATATTAAATGGCATATTGGATGCGTTAAATGTAGGAAACGTTTATAAATCTAATAGCGGTCTAAGAGAAGGTGTACTGCATGAGCTTTATCAAAAAACAATCTAAAGTTATATTTATTTGTACTGGTAATTCAGCTAGATCTATCATGGGTGAAATAGCTGCAAATACACTTACCAATAATAAATTTATAGGATATTCGGCTGGTTCAAATCCAACTGGCGCTATAAACTCAGCCGCATTGTCGGTTGCAGAAGAGATTAATTACCCAGCAGAAAGACTTAAATCAAAAAATATTAATTTATTTTTAGGCGATGAACATCATTTTGATTTATCAATTACAGTATGTGATAACGCAAAAGATAATTGTCCCGTCTTTTTAAATTCTTCTAAATCTCTACATTGGAGTTATCCTGATCCTGCAGCTATTGCTGACTTCGAAAGCAGAAAAATCAAGTTGTTTGAGATTTATTATGATTTAGGAAAAAGGTTGAATCAATTATGTACAAAATATTAAACCAACCTTATTTCATATAACTGTCATAAACCATACATAAATCTTTCACACCCTTTTATCAAAAGGATGCACTTTCTTTTTGTAACATCTTCCTATTCCGTTAATTGGAAATTTAACGTTATTAACAAAGAGGAAATATGAAACAATTACAAAAATATCTTGTACTTGCTTTAACTGCTGTTCCTTTAGTCGGTTTCACGGGCGGGGCAATGACAAATTCTGTTGTTAAACCAAACGAAGCTGTAGCGTCACCAGCTCTTAAGAAAGGCTCAAGCGCTCAGTTATATGGTCGTCTATGGACACAATATAGCAATACAAAATCCGAAGGTTCAGAAGCGAATACAACAATATTCGATGATGAAGGTATGGGCCGTATTGGATTTAAAGGTAAAAGCTCAATCGGAAATGGTTATTCAATCAACTATAAAGTTGAATGGGCAATTGATATGGGTGATGGAGATTCATCAGGTCTTGATAAGGCTGATATGGGTGACGAAGATAAAGGTCATGCATTTACTAACAAACAATCTTGGTTAGGCGTATTGACACCATATGGTCAATTTAAATTTGGATCTATGGAATCACCTTATAAATATCTTGCTAAACACGATATCTTACATGACACATTAGCTCAAATGAGAGATACACGTGGTATCTCACAAGGCACAATGTCTCATTCAGGTTATTGGAGAGGAGCTGGTTTCTACGAGCTTAAAGCAGGTAACTTCAGATTTGCTGCTATTAAAGGTTTCAGTAATCACGATGAAGCTGCAGCTATAACAAATAACAAAAAAGACTATGGTATCGGTATTGAGTATAAAAACTTAGGAGTTAAAGGCTTAAGTCTTGTATATGCAATGAACCACGATCATAGTGCTGATAAAGAAAACGAAAAATATACTATTACATATGATATGAAACTTGCTGATAAGCAAAAAATCAAAGTATGGTATATGCACGAAGATGTTGAGATCGACAGCAAAATGTTCGACAGCTCAGCAGGTGAAGTAGATTGGTATGGTATTCACTACTCATCAGGTCCAATGAAGCTTCAGTATTCAATCGCTAATACTGAATCTGATGCAGGATCTGCTACAGAAGGTGATGGAACTGCTTACAACATAGGTATGCAATATAAGCTATCTAAAACAAGCAGATTCTACGCAGGTTATTCTGATCACGATGGTGATGCTAATAACAACACAACAGACTTTAGAACTTATATCTTTGGTCTAAGACATGATTTCTAATCCTCTTTGGAATTAGATAGTCGAGGCTAGCTACCTTATTAGTTTGACGTTAACACCAACCTAATTCTCAAGCTAGCCTCACCAAAACAAAAGATTTTCATTTATATATCCTTGGGACTGTTTACTAAAACAGTCCCTTTTGTGTTATCTTATGCTTAAGAACATGTAGAAATTAATAACACAAGAGAGGTCAGTTACAATGCCTGCAGAAAGCATTAACAATGAGAATACTGTTACTCTCGATCAGTTATCTGAAGTTCTTGATAGCGGCGCTGTCATCAAAGCTAAAAACCTTCTCAATTCCTTGTACCCATCTGAGATAGCGGATGTTATTGAAAGTACACCAAGAAATAGAAGAAATCTTTTATGGGCTCTAGTCACCGATGAAAATAAAGGTGAAACTTTAGCAGAGCTCAATGATGAGGTTAGAGAATATTTAATCGATGAGCTTATTGATAAAGACGGAACAGAAGGTTTAGTCAAAATTGCAGAAAAGCTTGATACAGATGATTTAGCAGATATTATTCAATCGCTTCCTAAGCATCTTACGAAGAAAGCAATTAAAAGTTTAACCAAACAAAACCAAGATAGACTTGAGAAAGTATTATCATTTGAAGATGGCACTGCTGGCGGCTTGATGAACACCGACACTATTACTATTAGAAGCAATGTGACTATCGATGTTCTTTTAAAGTATTTAAGACGCATGAAAAGCCTGCCCGATCAAACAGATAAAATCTTTGTAACTGATAGACTTAACTTCTATCACGGTTACGTTTCTATTAAAGATGTTCTTGTTGCAGATCCCTCAAAATATGTTTTCCAAATTATGCAAAAAGATGATGACCCCATTGATCCAGATATTGATGAACATGAAGTATCTAGAAGGTTTGAAAACGCAGATCTTGTATCAGCAGCGGTTGTAGATAATCAAGGCTTCTTACTTGGTAGGATTACAGTCGATGATGTTGTCGATGTTATCAGAGAAGAGGTAGATGAGAGCGTTTTGAATATGGCGGGTCTTAAAAAAGACGATGATATTTTTGCGCCTGTAATTCAAAGTACAAAAAGACGCACATTATGGCTGGGTGCTAATTTTCTAACAGCACTTTTAGCTGCAGCTGCTATAGGCATATTTGAAGCTACTATTGAGAAAGTTGTAGCACTGGCAATTCTAATGCCAATTGTTGCAAGCATGGGTGGCATTGCAGGAAGTCAAAGTCTTGCGCTCGTCATTAGAGCACAAGCGCTTGATCAAATAGGTTCTTCAAACTCAAAACTACTTATCTTAAAAGAATCTGCCATTGGTTTGCTAAATGGTGTTATATGGTCAGCTGTAATTGCATCCATTGTATATCTTTGGTTTGAAAGTTTATTTTTAGGCGGAGTTATAGCTGCAGCTATAATGATCAATCTTATCATTGGTGCGATTAGTGGTGTGAGTTTACCGCTTATTTTAGAAAAACTTGATATTGATCCTGCTCTGGCAGGTGGGGTTATTTTAACCACCATCACTGATGTTGTCGGTTTTGTATCTTTGTTGGGAATAGCAACATTTCTGATGTAACCATAAGTATATTTCCATAATCTTATATACAAGCAAATTCAACAAATTCACAACTTATCCACAAGCTGCTAACAGACTTAAACACAACATATAGTGTTTTTAATGTTATCAAACCACAATATTTGGTGATATAATTATCGTCATAACATCTCAAACCAGAGAAATTTATGTCAAAAGAAATGGAAGAAATTAATATAGAAACGCCTTTAAATAGCACTGCTAGTGAAGAGCAAGTTCATCTTGAACCTGTCCCAGGAAGACACCGGGTCATGAGACGTAATGGCAAGGTCACAGCTTACGATCCTCATAAAATAGTGGTAGCGATGACCAAAGCTTTTTTAAGCGTGGAAGGTAGTAGTGCTGCTGCGTCATCTAGAATTCACAACGAAGTTGAGAATTTAACCGATAAAGTTGATCAAACTATTCGAAGAAGGTTTCCAAATGGTGGAGTCGTACATATAGAAGACATTCAAGATCAAGTGGAGCTGGCAATTATGCGAGCAGGCTATCAAGACGTTGCTAGAGCTTATGTAATTTATAGAGAAGATAGAGCTAAAGCGAGAAAACTTGGTGTTGAACAAACTGATGACATGCCAATTTCTAAAAATATGACTCTTGATGATGGATCAACAAGCCCAATTGATTTTGTAAATTTAAGAAAAATTATCTCAGAGAGCTGTTCGGGTATTGATGATGTCTCCGAAGATTTAATTTTTGATACGATTGATAAAAATATATATGACGGAATTAAAAAATCAGATCTTTCTGATTCAATTTTGATTTCAGTTAGACCGCTTATAGAAAAAGACCCAAATTATTCTTATGTTCTTGCAAGATTATTGTCTCATTCCATGACAGAGGAAGCTTATTCTTTCTTAGGATTAGATACATCTGATGTGAGCATGAGTGCGCTGAAAAAATCTTATGGCGAGTATTTTAAAAGCTATATCAAAAAAGGCGTTGAGCTAAAACATTTAGATTCAGAACTATTAAATTATGATTTAGATAAACTTGCTAAAAATATCGATTTATCGAGAGATATGCAGTTTACCTATTTAGGACTTCAAACATTATACGATAGATATTTTATTCATCATAACGAGACAAGGTTTGAGTTATCTCAAGCATTCTTCATGAGAGTTGCAATGGGCCTTGCAATTAATGAAGATGATAGAGAAGAAAGATCAGTAGAGTTTTACAAATTATTATCATCCTTTGATTTTATGTCTAGTACTCCGACTTTGTTTAACTCGGCAACTCTCAAACCGCAACTTTCATCATGCTATCTTTCTACTTTGCCAGATGATCTTCGTGGAATTTTTGAAGGTATAAGCGACGATGCAATGCTATCAAAATTTGCTGGCGGCTTGGGCAATGACTGGTCTCAAGTAAGAGCGCTCGGTTCATATATTAAAGGCACAAATGGAAAAAGTCAGGGAGTAATTCCATTTCTCAAAGTTGCAAACGATACTGCAGTAGCTGTTAATCAAGGAGGTAAAAGAAAAGGTGCAATGTGCGCATATTTGGAGACTTGGCATCTTGATATAGAACAGTTTCTTGAGCTTAGAAAAAATACTGGAGACGAACGTAGAAGAACGCATGACATGAATACAGCGAATTGGATTCCTGATTTATTTATGAAACGAGTTCACTCAAATGAAGAGTGGACATTGTTCTCACCATCAGATACACCAGATCTCCATGATCTATATGGTTTAGAGTTCGAAGAAAAATATACTGAATATGAAGAGTTGGCAAAGTCAGGTGTGATAAAAAATTTCAAAACTGTTAATGCAGTTGATATTTGGAGAAAAATACTCAGCATGCTATTTGAAACAGGACATCCTTGGATTACATTTAAAGACCCTTGTAATATTAGATCACCACAACAGCATAAGGGCGTGGTTCATTCTTCCAATTTATGTACTGAAATTACTCTTAACACATCTAAAGACGAGATTGCTGTATGTAACTTAGGTTCGGTCAATCTTGCTGCACACATAACAGATGATGGAAAAATCAACACTAAAAAATTAAAAGCAACGATTACTACAGCGATGAGAATGCTTGATAATGTTATTGAATATAATTACTACAGTGTCGATAAAGCTAAAAATTCAAACTTAAAACATAGACCTGTTGGTATGGGCATTATGGGATTCCAAGATGCTCTATATAAAATAAGGGTGCCTTATGAATCTGAAGAAGCGGTTGATTTCGCTGATCGAAGCATGGAATACGTAAGTTATTTTGCCATAGAAGCTTCTATGGAATTAGCTAAAGAAAGGGGCGCATATGAAACATTTGATGGTTCCCTTTGGAGTCAAGGAGTACTACCAATAGATAGTCTTAAAAAACTTAAAGAAGTACGTGGAAAGTATTTAGACGTTAACTTAGATGAAACTCTTAAATGGGATGAGCTAAGAGAGAGCATAAAAAAACATGGTATAAGAAATTCTAATACGCTTGCGATTGCGCCAACAGCAACTATCTCAAACATATGTGGAGTATCTCAATCTATTGAGCCCACTTATCAAAATTTATATGTTAAGTCGAATCTCTCAGGTGAGTTTACAGTGATTAATCCTTACTTAATTAAAGATCTAAAAGAGCGTGATCTTTGGGATGAGGTGATGATAAAAGATTTGAAATATTTTGATGGACAACTGCAACCCATTAATCGAGTACCTGATGATTTAAAAGCTATGTACTCAACATGTTTTGAAATTGATACTCGATGGTTAGTTGAGGCAGCTGCACGAAGACAAAAGTGGATAGATCAATCACAATCGCTAAACCTATACATACCAGATACCGATGGAAAGAAACTTGATAGTGCTTACAAGCTTGCTTGGATAAGAGGTCTCAAAACTACTTATTATTTAAGATCACTTGGTGCAACACACGTAGAGAAAAGTACTTCAGATAATAGTGGTTCAAATTTGAACGCAGTAAAATCACAATCAGCTGAAGTTAAACAATGTTTGATTGATGATCCAGATTGTGAGGCTTGCCAATAATGAATTTTTATATACCAGATGTTGTTGTTTATTTAATTGGAGTAATAGCAACTATATTTGTGATTATGAAACTAAAAAAATTAGAAAACGAAAGAATAGAGCTTATTAGAGAAGCTGAAAAAAATTAAAAGGAGATATTATGTATAACTGGGACGACCCTATAAATGACGCACTAAGCAAACCAGACATAGTGCCACAGGAAAAAATACAAACGCAAAAGTTTGAAAGCGTAAGTAATGAGATTACAGAAGCTAAAAATATCGAACATTTACCAGAGGCTGACGCAAGCGGTGTAGGTTCAACTGGCATGGAAAATATTGAACATGGCGCAAAACGTATTCAGGTAGATGATAAGGCTATTATCAATTGTCGAGCTGA
>CBFIBF010000012.1:0-1244 GCA_965660795.1 Gammaproteobacteria bacterium | reverse complement strand
ACTGGCATGGAAAATATTGAACATGGCGCAAAACGTATTCAGGTAGATGATAAGGCTATTATCAATTGTCGAGCTGATTTAAATCAACTTGTGCCATTTAAGTATAAATGGGCATGGCAAAAGTATCTTGATGGATCTGCTAATCATTGGATGCCAGAAGAGATACCAATGCACGATGATATTAAGTGTTGGAATGATCCTCAAGCATTAAGGCCTGAAGAAAGAGAAATGGTAGAGAGAAACCTCGGCTTCTTCTCAACTGCAGACTCATTAGTTGCGAATAATCTAGTTCTTGCTGTCTACAGACACATTACTAATCCTGAATGTAGACAATACCTATTACGTCAAGCATTTGAAGAAGCAATTCATACACACGCTTATCAGTATTGCGTTCAGTCACTTGGACTAGATGAAGCTAGAATATTTAACATGTACAGAGAACTACCAGCTGTTGCTACCAAAGCTGAGTGGGCACTTCCATATACACAAAGTTTAGGTGATCCAACATTTAAAACTGGAACCCATAAAGATGACCAGAGATTATTAAGAGATTTAATTGCTTTTTATGTTGTCTTTGAGGGAATATTTTTCTATGTCGGCTTTACCCAAATCTTATCATTAGGTAGAAGAAATAAACTCACTGGTGTATCACAACAATTTCAATACATACTTAGAGATGAGTCTATGCATATGAACTTTGGAATAGATGTAATAAATCAAATTAAACTTGAGAATCCAACTCTTTGGACAGAAGAGTTTCAACAAGAAATGATTGAAATAGTCAAAAAAGGCGTTGAGCTCGAAACACAGTATGGAAGAGACACTATGCCAAAACCTATGCTAGGTATGGATGCACAAAAATTTGAAGAGTATATTAAATTCATCGCAAATAGAAGACTTGAAAGTATAGGCTTGCCTCATCAATATCCTGGAGTTAGCAATCCATTTGAATGGATGTCTGAGATGATGGATTTAAACAAAGAGAAGAATTTTTTTGAAACCCGTGTCACTGAATATAAAACAGGTGGCCAACTCAAGTTCTAATTTATTTTTCTAGCACCCCTTACACACGCTGGCTGTATTTTACTTACAGCCAGTAAAGCATGAAAAACTAGTACAAAAAATATTGTTGAATAAAATAGATTCAAACCAAAAGGCACCCCTTGTATAAATATTTCTTTCAGCTCAGTCAAAGAGTAGATATTGTTGAATGCAATAAAATGTCCAATATTACTTACAAAAAA
>CBFIBF010000011.1:5948-28515 GCA_965660795.1 Gammaproteobacteria bacterium | reverse complement strand
ATTCTTAAAAACTATCTAATAAAGAATCTTAAGAACTATAAAACCGCAAGAGTTGAATTTATAAATGAACCAGCAAGCTTAACAATAGAGCATTTGGGAGATATATATTCTGGTTACAGACTTTGCTTATCTATAAACGAGCAAAGAGGGGACTACTATGTGGGATACAGAAATCACTTTTTCATGATTAATAATAATAATGTTACTTTACATTTATATGACTCTGGATTGTTAACTATTCCTTTTGAGTATTGTGTAACCAGGGATACATCAAGAGAGATATTCATAGAT
Organism: Gammaproteobacteria bacterium; assembly: GCA_965660795.1. GTDB lineage: Bacteria > Pseudomonadota > Gammaproteobacteria > CACLCV01. The sequence continues at coordinate 28,224 of CBFIBF010000011.1, read as the reverse complement.
GATATTCCAGAGGAATCCAAAGATATTGCTGTTGAAAAAATGGATGAGGTGAAAATTGCCAAAAGAGATCAAAATATTAATATTATTGGAAATACATATATTATATGTAACTTTAATGAACAACAAAAAACATATGTTTTTAATGAATCAAAAAGTACTTTTAAATTGATTAATAAACTTGAAGAAACAGCTTTCTCTGTAGACTTTAATGACGCATTCATAGTTGCAACACGTGATAATATAGAATTATCAATTAATAGAGTATCTGGTGATGCAAAAATTAATAATAATCTTAAATCAGGAAATTGTAATTTAACAGATAAGAGAAGGTTTTAATTTTGAATCTCAAAACAATCATCCAAGACAGTCTTACTGAATCAGCAAAAGTGAATTCAGAATCATCTATGGATGTAGATTTCATCAAAGGATTAGAACTAGCTTCTACTATGTTAATAGATTCATTCCAAAATAATGGTAAGGTATTATTGGCAGGTAATGGAGGTAGCGCTGCTGATTCGCAACATATTGCTGCAGAGTTTATAGGAAGATTAAACTTTGATCGTGACCCATTGCCTGCAATTGCATTAACCGCAAATACATCGAATCTTACTTGTATAGCAAATGATTATGGATACGATGAAATCTTTTCGCGACAAGCAAAAGCGCTAGCTCAAAAAAATGACTCTTTGATTGTTTATACTACCTCAGGAAAATCAGCCAATATCTTAAAATTAATAAAGGAAGTAAGACCTCAAGTTAAAAGTATAATTTCTCTTACAGGGAAATTTAAAGATGAACTAGAAAAATATTCTGATGTTGTGTTGTCTGTAAAATCAGAAAAAACTACTCGCATACAAGAAATGCATGCAATTGCAGGTCACATTATGTGTGAATGTGTTGAGAGCACTATATTTAAACATTCTAAAGATTGATTGCTATTGATGTTTAAAGAATAAAACATTATATTTATTAGACATTATATTCGAGGGTAAATTATGAAGTCAGACATAGAAATAGCACAAGCAGCTCAATTAGAAAAAATATCAAATATTGCATCAAAGCTGAATATACCAGAGGAATCTCTTGAACCTTTTGGTCATTACAAAGCAAAAATATCCCTTGAATATCTTAATTCTTTAGAATCAAAACCTGATGGAAAATTAATACTTGTAACAGCTATCAGTCCAACGCCAGCAGGCGAGGGCAAAACAACAACCTCAGTTGGACTAGGAGACGCATTAAATCATATCGGTAAGAAGGCGCTCGTAACAATTAGAGAACCCTCCTTAGGACCAGTATTTGGTATGAAAGGTGGTGCAGCAGGTGGAGGTATGGCACAAGTTATACCGATGGAGGATATCAACCTTCATTTTACTGGTGATTTTAATGCTATTCAGCTTGCTAATAATTTATTAGCAGCAATGCTTGATAATCATATTCATCATGGTAACTCACTTGGGATAGACGTCAGGAGAGTTGCATGGAAAAGAGTATTAGATATGAATGACCGCGCCCTCAGAAGTACAGTATGTTCTCTTGGTTCTGTTGGAAACGGTTATCCGAGACAAGATGGATTTGATATTGTTGTTGCATCTGAAATTATGGCAATATTTTGTCTTGCAACATCTATATCTGATTTGAAAGAAAGATTAGGAAAAATTGTTGTAGCTTATACGCGTGATAAAAAACCAATTCTTGCAAAAGATATAAATGCGCATGGCGCTATGACCGTGCTACTTAAAGATGCAATGAAACCTAACCTTGTACAAACCTTAGAAAATAATCCAGCTATGATTCATGGCGGTCCATTTGCAAATATTGCGCATGGCTGTAATTCTGTAATTGCAACCAAAGCTTCCCTGAAACTAGCTGATTATGTAGTCACTGAGGCTGGTTTTGGAGCAGACTTAGGAGCAGAAAAATTTCTTGATATTAAATGTAGAAAAGCTGGTTTAAAACCATCGGCAGTAGTTCTTGTTGCTACTATACGCGCACTTAAATATCATGGTGGCTGTTCTCTAGAAGATTTGAATAAAGAAAGTACAGATTTCTTATCCAAAGGCTTATCGAATCTGGAAAGACATGTTAATAATCTTAAGAACCATTATGGTCTTCCTGTTGTTGTAGGAATCAATGGTTTCAGCTTTGATACAGATAAGGAGAAAGAATTACTGAAAGCTAAATCTGATCAGTTAAATGTACCTATTATCTCTTCAACTCACTGGGCAGACGGCGGTAAAGGAGCAAAAGAATTGGCTGAAACAGTTGTTAAAACAATTGATGATGCTGAAAATAATTTCAAATTCTTGTACCCCGATGAGATGTCTTTATGGGAAAAAATGGAGACTATTGCGAAAAAAATCTATGGTGCTTCGAGCATATCTGCTCCTGCAAACGTAAAGAAACAAATTGATGAACTGCAAGCAAATGGATATGGCAGCTTTCCTGTATGCGTAGCAAAGACTCAATATTCTTTTTCGACAGACCCTACAAAAAAAGGAGCTCCAACCGATCATGAAATACCAATCCGAGAAGTTAGATTGTCTGCTGGAGCAGAATTTATTGTTATGGTTTGTGGCGATATAATGACAATGCCAGGACTACCAAAAGTCCCAGCAGCAGAGAGAATTGACATAGATGAAGAAGGTAATATTATCGGTTTATTCTAATTACCTGAACTTTATTTCATTATTTGTGATTGAATGCTTAAGTGAAGTATAATATTGTGTGGAGATAATTTTAGAGTCAATAAAAAATATTCTAATATTAGATCACAATTATTTTCAAATAGTATCTTTATCTCTATATGTATCACTGATTGCAACTATACTTTCTGCAATTTTTTCGATTATCGTATCTAGCTATATAGCGTCGAATGAATTTTATGGCAAAACTCTAGTTATAATTTTCGTAAATACACTAATGAGTCTACCTCCCGTGGTAGTCGGCCTCATCTTGTATCTTATTTTTTCTGCATCAGGCATGTTTGGTTTTATGGATATACTGTATTCACCTATAATCATGGTCATTGCTCAATTTATAATTGTAACACCCATAATTATCTCACTTGCCACAAAGATTCTAAGCGATAATTATAAACTGTTGCGTGATTATTTGAATTCGCTAAATGCATCGGGTTTAGTTATTAGACAAACAATTATATATGAATCGAGATTTAGCTTACTCATAGTGGTTATTACTGGATTGAGTAGGGCAATGTCAGAAGTGGGTGCCGTAATTATTGTTGGTGGCAATATAGAAAATTTAACAAGAGTAATGACAACTAGCATTGTTTTAGAGACATCCAGAGGTGAACTGTCATTGGCTTTAAGTTTGGGGATAACTCTTATTACAATTGCATTAATAATGAATTTATTTATTTCAATTATTAAGAACAAATATTCATGACAAAAATTTATACAATAGAAAATGTAAGTTACAATTGCAATAACAAGCTTATTATAAAGAATTTTAATCATATTATTGAAGAAGGAATAACTGTAGTAAAAGGATCAAATGGTGCTGGCAAAACAACTATTCTTAAACTTTTATATGGTTTGATTTCACCAACTACCGGAAATATTAAGAGACATTTTTCTCTACATGATAACGAAACGTCATATATATTTCAGAATCCAGTATTTCTTCAAAGGACTGTTGAAGACAATTTAAAACATGTACTTTTATGCAAAAATATTGAAAAATCTAAATGGAGCGAATTAATAAATGACATGGTAAATAATTATTCATTAAATTCAATTTCAGCATCTCATGTTAATTTACTTTCAGGTGGTGAGCTTCAAATATTATCACTCTTAAGAAGTATTATTATTAAGCCAAAAATATTATTTTATGATGAGCCAACTAATAATTTAGACCAAATTAATATTAAATTAGTAAAAAAAATTATTTCAAACCTTAATGATAATGGAACGTCTATAATTATGGTAAGTCATAATGTAGATTTGTATGAGAATATTGAACACAAAGAAATTTTGATAGATGATGGGGAAAATAAACATGCGTAAGTATTTAATTTTATTCCTATTTTTTTTCATTTCTCCTGTTACTTTAGCAGATTCAGTGATTATACAATCAACAACTTCAACAAGAGATTCTGGTTTGTACAAATATTTACTTCCGGAGTATCCTAAATTTGACACTATTAAAATAAAAGTAATTGCTGTTGGTACTGGGCAAGCAATAATTAATGCTAAAAATTGTGATGGAAATATACTAATTGTACATGACAGAAAACGAGAGGATGAGTTTATAGAAGGTGGATATGGAAATTTGCGACATGAATTAATGTACAATGATTTTGTACTTGTTGGCCCGACTGAAGATAAAGCAAATATATCCCGTGCAAAGACTGTATTAGATGCATTTACTTTAATTTATAATAGTTCTAATCCATTCATATCCAGATCAGATTCAAGCGGGACACATTCTGCAGAAATGAAAATATGGAGAAAGCTTAATCTAAATCCTAAAAAATACAGCGGCAAATGGTATCTCGAGTCAGGCCAAGGAATGGGGCCGTCTCTTAACATTGCAATATCACTAAATGCATATATTTTAACCGACAGATCTACATGGCTTAGATTCAAAAATAAAAAAAATCACTCAATTCTCTTTGAAAACCGTTATGAACTCAAAAATAATTATTCAATGATTTTTGTAAATCATAATCGCTGTAGGAACTTATCTAAAAATCCTGCTATGGATTTATTCAATTGGTTAGCATCCGATGATGCTGCGAGACTTATCAAAAGTTATCAAATTAATGATCAGAATGTATTTTATATAGATTAATTACATAATATATATTATACGAACATATATACACTTGGTTTAATATATTATAATTAACCTATTCTAATAAAAGATAAGGAAATCAGCAAAATGATGAGTAATGTGCATGTAATACTTGGAAACCAATTATTTCCAATAGAATATATTAAAGAAATAAAGCCCGATCTTGTCTTTATGAGAGAAGACTTGGGGCTTTGTACATATGAAAAACATCATAAGCACAAAATAATATTATTTTTATCAGCAATGAGATCATATAGAGATGAACTGAAGAAAAATAATATAAATACATATTATGAAGAATTGAATGATAATACAGGAACTTACAAGAATTCTTTAATAAATTTAGTTAAAAGAAAAAAGATAAAATATCTCAGTTTTTGGCTAATAGAAGACAAGTGGTTTAAGAAAGAAATTTGGGCTGTAGAAAAATACGTTAATGTGATCAAGGAACTAAAGTCACCGATGTTCCTAACAGATAGAGAAGACTTTTTAGAGATGTGCCCTACTAGAAAATCTCCTAAGTATAAAATGACTGATTTTTATATTAATCAGCGCAAAAAAATGAATATATTGATAACCGCTGGAAAGCCTACAGGAGGCAAATGGACATATGATGATCAAAATAGAAAGAAAATACCTAAAAACTTAGAGCCACCAGAGTTAGTTAAATTTAAACATACGAAACATACAAAAAATATATTAAATATTGTGAAGAATACATTTAAAAGTCATCTTGGTGAATATGAAAACTTCAACTACCCTACTACTCGCAAACAAGCTTTGGACAATTTAGATTATTTCATAAATGAAAAATTCAAATGTTTTGGCGACTATGAAGATTCTGTTGATCAAAGATCTCATCTTTGGTTTCATTCTAACTTAAGCTCTTCATTGAATTTAGGACTTATCACTCCGATAGAAATAATTAAAAAAATTAATAATTTAAAGAACATTCCTATTAATTCTTATGAAGGTTTTCTGAGACAATTAATTGGATGGAGAGAATTTATGAGATGCATTTATCACTATGAGGGTGATGAAATGCAGAAGAAAAACTTTTTCCGGCACAAAAGAAAACTTAAAGACACATGGTACAACGGGAGTACAGGCCTTGATCCACTAGATGTAAGTATAAAAAGCACTATTAAACATGCCTATTCACACCATATTGAAAGATTAATGATACAAGTAAATCTCATGAATTTGTGTGAGATAGAACCAAAGAGCGCGTACAAATGGTTTATGGAGTTATATATTGATTCTTCTGACTGGGTGATGACACCAAATGTATATAGCATGGGACTGTTCGCTGACGGCGGTATAATGGCAACTAAGCCCTATATTTGTGGATCAAACTATATACTCAAAATGATGGATTTTAAAAAAGGTGAGTGGTGCGATATATTTGATGGCTTATACTGGAGATTTATAGATAAAAATCGAGATTTTTTCAAAAAAAATCCAAGACTAAACATGATGGTAAGTTTATTCGATAAAATGAAGAAAGATAGAAAGGATGCTATCTTGTTAAAAGCGCAAAAGTTTTTAGAAGAGAATACACTATGATCAAAGTACTATTTAATGATAGTTGTTCTGTTTGTTCTAAAGAAATAAATCATTATAAATCCTTAGAAAACAATATCAATTGGATAGATATCAATGATTTAGAGGTATCTAAAAGAATATCTGGCAAGAGTCATGAGCAATTAATAAGGCGGCTGCACGTGATTAAAGATGGCGAAGTTTATGCAGGCACAAAGGCATTTATAATTATGTGGCGTAACATTCCAAAATATAAATGGCTAGGTAATCTTGTGGCTCTTCCTCTTGTGTATCAAATAAGCGTGGTTGCCTACGAGATCATTGCTTTATTTCTTTTCATTAAAAATAGACATCAATTAAATGAAAAAAAGTGATCTTCCAGAAAAAGTATGTCCAGTTTGTAAATTACCGTTTTCATGGAGAAAAAAATGGGCCAAAAATTGGGATAATGTGAAGTTTTGTTCCGAAAAATGCAGAAGAACTAAAGCTAAAAGTATTTAGAGACAGATAACATCAATATGTCTACACCGTCGTTTTTACCCTCTAGACCGCCGTTTGAATAATGAAATATATTTAATACGGAACGATATGTCTCTCTCTCATACCCAATTCCTAGCCTGTTTTCGAACTGGTATATGGAACCAAGATCTGAACCATTCATAGATTCATTATTATGAATTGATACTCCTAGTCCCGCGTCAAAAAAGACATTTTTAGATAGATATTTTCTAATAACTCTTGAATAAGATATTGAAATATTTGAAGAATCTAAATCTGATGTAGCAGTCGCTTTATCCGAGGCGCTAAGTCGTGAGTCATCTTTCCATATATTTAGCGCTATGTCTGACAAGTAATCGAACTCATATGTCGTGTTATTTGATAATAGGCTTTGGTAGGAGATTCTTAGTGCCTTAAAACTGCCTCCATGTGCTCCACCGCCATCTCCAGCACCAATTCCAACAAAATATTTTGAACTTTCCAGGTTAGACTTAGTTCCGCCAGCAAAAGTAATTGATGAGAATAACAAAGTACAAGCAACTACTAAGGTCTTTATGTTATTCAATTATTTCTCCTGTACTCCCATGGTTCTTGAATATTTTCTTCATTCCATAAACCTTTTTTATTAATTCTAGCATAATTTTCAAGGTTAGTGAGATAGGTATTGGTTCTGTAAGATTTATAAATCCATGCGTTACCTGATTTAACCATTTTAGCATTCACAAAAACTGATTCATCATCATTATGCATATATATCTCGCCTAGATGTCGATTATAACGGTCTTTTCTACTTGTACTAACCTCTACCTCTTTATCAAGAATTAATTCACTTAGAAAGTTCTTACTTCTTATGCCATAAACTTGTTTGATTTCTGGAGCATCAATATAGCTCAATCTAATTTTTATATGCTTATTTTCAGACTTTACCCAGATTGTATCTCCATCGACTACTTTTATTACTCTTGCGTGATATTGATCAGCAAAGGATGTAAATGGAATTAATAGAAAAATATATATTAAATATTTTCTAAATAACACGATATTTCTCTAGAAAATGTTTCTATATCTACAAGAAAAGAATCATGGCCTTGTAAACAATTTAAACTCTTATAAGTTACCTTGGTTGAATCAGCGCTTAGATATTCAGCAAGTTCTTTTTGTTGACTAATCGGGAACAATACATCGGATTGTACGCCTAGAATTAATGCGCTTTTCAATCCAGTATTACCCAAGACTTGTTCTGAGGATGTGCCGTAATCAATAATATCAAACCAGTCAATTGATCTAGACAAATATAGATAACAATTTGCATCAAAGACATCTTGAAACTTAATTGCTAGATGCTCTAGGTATGATTCGATTTCATATTCGAATCCTGTATTCTCTATTCCAAAGGTATTTTGCGTAATAGTATTTTTTGATGATTTTTTTCTACCAAATCGCTGTACCCATTCATCTGCAGATCTATATGAAATCATTCCTAATTTTCTTGCAATACGAACTCCATTAAGCGGTGGTTTTTCAGGCATATAATAACCGTTTTTCCATAACGGGTCTTTTCTAATTACTTCTCTTTGTAAAGATCTTATTGCTATTGCATATGGCATAGATCGAGCAGCAGTAGATATAGCGATAAAGTTTTTAACATAACCTTTGTTTTGAATGATCAAAGCTAAGGCATGCATACCTCCCATAGAAGGCCCAATAAGAGTGTTAATCGACTTAATATCTAACTTTTCAAGGAACAGCTTTGTTGCTGTTGCCATATCATCTATAGTTAATTCCGGAAAGGTTAGTCGATACGGTTCTCCTGTAATTTGATTGATAGAGGCAGGGCCAGTTGAACCAAAACAGCTTCCTAAGGAATTAATACAAATGACATAGTACTTGTCTGTATCAATTGCTTTGCCAGAGCCTACCATGCCTTCCCACCATCCTGGCTTTGAATTCTTTAGATTAGAAGCTGCATGAGAATTTGCGCTTAATCCAGTTAGAATTACTATCACGTTATCATTCTTTTTCGATAACTTTCCCCACGTTTCATATGCTAATTCTGGTTTTAAAAGACTACCCCCTCTTTTCATTTTTAAGGATTCAGATATAACAACTTTTTGATGACCTTGATTTGACTGTTCGAATAGATTAATGACTTTATCGCCTGATTTTTTCATATTTGGATATTATTATGATTATGCTGCTATTTCAATTGCAAGATTATTCAATAAATACTTAGAATTTATATTCATCAGAAGGTCATTTGAAAGAGTTGGAATTTTCTTGTATAAATTTGAATATTTTTTCAAAGCTTTAACTCTTGACTCGATATCATTATTTAATAATATTTTTTTAGATGAAAATATTAGGTATTCCTTTATGATAATAAGTAAAAGATTAATATGATGTTTACTCCAGTTATATGATGCATCTAATGGATCAAGCTTATTTGATAAAAGAGATTCAAAATCCTGAATAATGGTTTCTATAATATTTTCTAAATCATGTTCCTTCTTAAGGTTAACTAGGAAAGAATGTTTTAAAAAGAAAAAGCTCTGGAAACTACAATTTACCTCATAAGATGAGTTGTCATCAATATCGAGATGTTGACAGCGGCTTCTTATAGTTTCTTGTACTTCATGGCTTGAGTTACATAGTAAGATGAATGAACAGTTTGAAACAACCTCCTCTAATGTTTTTAACAATGCTGATGATGCCTCCTTATTCATTGAGGATGTATTATTAATTAAAACAATTTTTTTATCTTTGTGAGCTGATACTTGTGTAAACGAAATGACTTCCCTGATTTGATTTATTGTAATCTCATTACCAATTCTTTTCAGTTCATCTTTATCTAATAATCCATATGATTTAAGTATTAAATCATCATTAGTAACTGACGAAATAATTTTTCCATTAGTCTCAGTCTTTGGCAGAGAGACATAATGTATATCAGGACAGTTATAAATCTTGTCAGGTGGAATTTTCATAAAATCACATATTTTATTTAATACAAATTCATAGCGTGCATGAATATTGTTAGAGGATATTAAATAATTCCTTGGTATATTGTCGATTGTGAATTTATCTAATGAAATCATGAAAATATTTTATCCAAATGTGAAATTAAATTTTTCATAGTGATATTTTTATCCAGTGAAGTATCAATTTTTATAATCTTATCTATATCAGAGAATACTGATTCATATCCTTGTAATATATCTTTTAAATATTCTATGCCTCTACTTTCGAATTTATCTGTCTTACTTCTTTTAGAGATTCTTTCAAAACTTATTTCTGGTGTTGTATAAAAATAAATAATATGATCGATGATATCTGAAAATGTTTCATCAAATGCATAATGTATCTTTTTAACGATATCATTGTTACCAACTATACCTTGATATACTAGAGTCGAGTAATGAAATCTATCGGAGATTACCACGCTACCTCTCTCTAATGCTGGGATAATTATTTTTTTTAAATTTTCGTACCTTGCTGCATAGAATAATAATGAATCTGAAATATCATCTGTATTATTTTTTTCATCTAATATAATTGACCTTATTGATTCTCCTAATTCAGTGCCTCCAGGTTCACGGGTAAGCACATACTTTATTTTTCGTTCTTCCAAAAATGTTTGTATGGTCTGTATTTGTGAGGATTTACCAACTCCTTCACTTCCTTCTATAACTATAAATTTACTCATAGATAAACTCATTTAATAACGTCTTAATCTTATCAAAACATTTAAAATTATATTTATCTATCTTTTTAATAAGACGAATTCCGGTTATAGAATTACAAATAAAGGCTCCATCATAGTTTTTTATAGTATTTTCTTTAATTTTTCTTTCTATAATTTTTATTTTATTCCTTTTTAAGAATTTAATTATTATATTTTTCATTATTCCATCAACACCACAATCAGATAAATCAGGAGTGTAAAATTCCAAATTATCATTTTTGTGATTATAGAAAAATATATTAGAAGAGATCGTCTCTATGATATATTTTCTCTTATTAAGTAAAATGAAATCATCAAATTGAGATTTAGAGGACATTGTAAGTCCAAGAATTTGTTCAATTCTGTTTAAGTGCTTAATTTTTGAGAGATAAGAATTATCACTAACGGTATATCTTGAATAACCAAGTGTTATTGGACGATTATTAATAATATTCTTTTTATTTTTTTTGATGACATATAATCTTGGTTTTGTCTTGTTATTAAAAGAGTATCCATGATGCGACAGGCCTCGGCTAAGTATTATCTTAATGATACAACATTTAGTTCTTCCAATAGATTTTTTAACTGCACTTTCAATTGTTTTTATTGTTGGTTTGACTATTGTTAATTTAGAGCAACCTAAGTGTAATCTTTTAATGTGTTGAGCAAGATGTTTTGGTTGTCCGTCTTTAACTAGAATTGTTTCGAATAGACCATCACCGTAATTAAAAGCTCTGTCGGTGATTGGAACTGTTCTTGGATTTATAATTATAGTAGGTTGCAAATTATACTAATCTTTAAATTTAGAAAATATTAAAGATCCATTTGTACCGCCAAAGCCAAACGAATTTGATAAGGCATAATTAATATCACAATCAACTGATGACATATGATTAACATTTAAATCACATTCTTCATCTAAATTTTCAATATTTATTGTTTGATGAATTTTCTTATTTTCTATTGAGAGTATGCACACAATCGCTTCAACACCACCAGCAGCACCCAATAAGTGTCCAATCATAGATTTAGTAGAGTTAATTATTAGATTTTTTGAATGATCACCAAAGGTTTTCTTTATGGCTTGTAGCTCTAATATGTCTCCAGCAGGTGTAGATGTTCCGTGTGCATTAATATAATCAATTTTACAAGGGTCTAGTTCAGCATCTTCTAAAGCTAATGACATACATCTAGAAGCTCCCTCCCCACTTTCAGACGGTAAAGTCATATGGAACGCATCTGCACTCATGCCATAGCCATTAATCTCAGCATATATATGCGCTCCTCTTTTTTTAGCATGTTCTAATTCTTCAAGGACCAATACGCCCGCACCATCTCCTAATACAAAACCGTCTCTATCTTTATCCCATGGTCTACTTGCTGTTTCAGGTGAATCATTTCGTGTAGAAAGAGCTCTTGCTGCAGCAAAACCACCAATGCCAAGGTCAGACGTGGCCATTTCTGCACCACCACATACCATTACATCTGCATGAGAATATTGTATTTGCCTAAAACCTTCTCCGATGTTGTGTGTGCCGGTAGTACACGCTGTTACAATTGATAAATTAGGGCCTTTAAAACCATATTTAATTGATAAGTTACCAGAAATCATATTGATTATACTTGCAGGAACAAAAAATGGAGATATTCTTCTAGCCCCACTCTTTTTAAATGTATCTCTTGTATTTTCAATGTTAGGTAGACCACCAATACCAGATCCAATTGATACACCGACTCTGTTAGCATCGAAATCACAATCAAGAAGCTTTGAGTCAGCCACTGCATCTATGCCAGCAGCCATCCCATACTGCATGAATATATCCATTTTCTTTTGATCTTTTCTGTCAAAATATTTCTCAGAATCAAAGTCTTTGACAGATGCAGAGAATTTTACAGGTAGATTCTCAGCGTCAAGAAAGTCAATTGTTTTCGCGCCAGATTTACCCTCAATCAAAGAGTTCCAGAAGTCATTTTTGTTACAACCAATGGCAGTAAGGCAGCCTATGCCGGTTACTACGACACGTTTTTTAGACATAATTATTGATTAGCGTTTATATAATCTATTGCTTCTTGAACAGATGTTATTTTTTCAGCTTCCTCATCAGGAATTTCAGTTTCAAACTCTTCTTCCAGAGCCATTACTAGTTCTACAGTATCAAGAGAATCAGCCCCTAAATCATCAATAAATTTTGATTCATTTTTAACTTCGTCTTCTTTTACACCCAGTTGAGTAACTATAATATTTTTTACTCTTTCCTCTATACTGCTCATTATTGATTTCTCCTCATGAAATAATTTCAATTAAAATTATATGTATTCTTACATATATAAGCCGCCATTTACATTAATATTTTCCCCTGTAATGTATGAAGAATCATCTGATAATAAAAAGGATACGACACCTGCAATCTCAGATGGTTCGGCAATTCTATTAAGCGGTATATTTTTCGATAGAGCATCAATTTGATCCTCAGATAATGCTTTGGTCATATCAGTATTTATAAAACCAGGTGAAATAGAATTTACATTTATGTTTCTTGAAGATAATTCTCGCGCAAGTGATTTAGTAAAACCTAAAAGTCCAGATTTTGTAGCTGAATAATTAGATTGTCCTGCGTTTCCCATCATACCAACAATTGACCCTATATTGATAATGCGACCTACTCTAGCTTTCATCATATCTTTGACAATTGATTTTGTGACTCTAAAGAGTGAATTCAAATTTGAATCAATTACAGAAGACCACTGATCATCTGACATTCTCATAAGAAGATTATCATTAGTTATTCCTGCATTATTAATCAGTCCGAAAATTGGACCGAAATCTTTTTTTATACAATCAACGGCACCATCAATAGATTTCTGATCAGTTACATCCATTTGAATACCTTTGCCATTAGACTTCTTTATTTCACTAGTTATTTTTTCAACTCCTTCGCTGGATCTAGAGCTTCCGACAACTAAATAGCCATCTGCATCGAGTCTATGGAGAATGCTCTCACCTATTCCTCGATTCGCTCCGGTTATTAAAACAACTTTATTTTCCATAGCTTATTATAATGTTTGCTTGAGAATATTGATATCTTCAATATTGTTAATTGAATGCATATTAATTGATTTATCAAATCTTTTAATAAGACCTGAAAGAACATTACCCGAGCCTACCTCAATGATATCGGTGACATTCTTTTTGTTAAATAATTCTAGCGTCTCAATCCATCTGACAGGCGAACAAACTTGCATAGCTAATGCATTTATTCGACATTCAATATTTTCAGACACTGATAAGTCATAATTATGAACTACATCAAAAGATGTAGTTAAATTTATATTTATTTTACTTAATTCATCTTTCAGCTCATCTGCAACAGGTCTAAGTAACGATGTATGTGCTGCAAGTGAGACAGGTAGTTTTTTAACAATTTTTGCACCAGCGTCTTTAAGTTTTTGAGTGGCATCATCAATAGCTTTAGAATGGCCAGCAATAACGGTTTGCCCGGGACAATTAAAGTTAACAGCTTCAATAATTGAATCTTGATTAGAAAGCTGTTTACATATCTCATCAACTTCATTACCGCTTAATCCAATAATAGCTGCCATTGCTCCATCGATGCCACGCATTGCATTTGACATTAGTTCAGCACGTTTTTTTACTATCGATAAACCGTCTTTAAATGATATTGAATCATTTGCAACCAGCGCAGAATATTCTCCGAGACTGTGTCCAGCACCGATACATATTTTTAGATTTAAATATTTTTTCATTAATACCCACATGGCATATGATGTGGCAAGCATAACTGGCTGTGTATAAATTGTGTTGTTGATTTTTTCCTCATCTTCTACAATTTTTTCTATGTCATAGCCTAGGATCTCAGATGCTTGAGATATAATTTCTTTAAAATCAGTATCGCCAATAAAGTCTGAGAGCATATTTTTTGACTGAGAGCCTTGTCCAGGAAATACCAATGCTAAATTCACGTAATATCCTCCATAAAATTTTTATATGTATAAAGTCCAGGTTTTTGTTTAGCAATCCATTGAGAGGTTTCTAGAGCACCTTTTGCAAATATCTTTCTATTGAATGCATTATGATAAATTATAATTTCATCATCATCGGATTTAAAAACAGTTTTATGAACACCAATCTCTCCCTCTTCTCTATAAGAGGTTATATTTATATCAGACTTTTCGAGATTTTTAGCATCTGCCACAACTTCAGCAATTTTTAAAGCAGTGCCGGATGGTGAATCAACTTTATTTTTATGATGTGTCTCTTCAATGCTCACCTCATAATCTGATAACAAGCGAGATAAATCTGAAATGCTTTGTAGAGATGCATTGACGCCCTTACTCATGTTTGGTGCAAGTAAAATAGGAATATTTTTGCTAGCGTCAGCAATTATCTTTTTTTGTTCGTCAGTGAATCCAGTCGTCCCAATAGTCATAGGTTTGCCTAGAGACTCACATTCTTTCACCGCTTTAACAGAAGGTTCGGGCAGTGAAAAATCTATCACAACATCATAGAATTCTTTAAGTTCAGTTAAAGATTCTGATAATTTTAAACCTTCGATAGTCTCAAGTTTATCTTTCTTATCTATGCCTACAGATACTATAAATTTATTCTCTAGAGATAAATTAAAAATCGCTTGACCCATTCTCCCATAAAAACCATTGATTGCTATCTTGCTATTATTCATTTGTCAAAAAATTCTTTAATTCCATCAAGCCATGATTTTTCATTTGGCCTATGCTTAGATTTACTTTTAGAAAAAGATTCGTCAAGTTTATTTAATAGTTCTTTTTGTTCTTTAGTTAAATTAACAGGTGTTTCTATATTTACTTTACAATATAAATCTCCTTTATATGACGATCTTACTGATTTAACACCTTTATTTTTTATTCTGAATGCGCGACCACTTTGAGTTCCAGCGGGAACAGTTAACTCGACTTTACCTTCAAGTGTAGGAAGGACAATTTTATCTCCGAGTGTAGCAGATGTAAAACTGATAGGAACTTCGCATAATATATCATCTCCATCTCTTTGGAAAAATTTATGCGGTTTAACGCTAACAGATACAAACAGATCTCCTGCGACTCCATTATTTGGTCCGCCTTCACCTTCCCCAGATAGTCTGATTTGGTCTCCATTATCTACACCAGCTGGAATTTTGACAGCTAATTTTTTAGTTTCTTGTATAAAGCCAGATCCGCTACAATCTGGACAGTTTTCTTCTATTATCTGTCCTCTACCTTTGCATACAGGACATGTTTGTTGAACTGAAAAAAATCCTTGGCTTACTCTAACTTGCCCTTGGCCATTACAATGATTACATGTCTTCAGCGCAGTACCATTTTTTGCGCCATTACCATTACATGACTTACAGCTCACACGTCGTGGGACACTTATTTTTATTTCTTTACCTTTGATAGCATCTTCTAAAGAAATTTCTATTCTGTATTCTAAATCAGAGCCTCTTCTTGCTCTATTTTGTGATCTTGATCCTCCTCCAAAAATATCACCAAAGACATCACCGAAAATATCGTTAAAGGACCCGCCTTGAAAACCTCCGCCTTGGCCAAACCGTTGATCTAATCCATCATGACCAAACTGGTCATATGCTTGCCTTTTATTTTGATCAGATAAAACCTCATATGCTTCAGAGACTTCTTTGAATTTTTTTTCAGCATCTTTATCGCCCTGATTTCTGTCAGGGTGATATTTCATTGCTAATTTCTTATAGGCTCTTTTGAGATCTTGATCTGAAGCATCTCGAGAAACGCCAAGCAAGGTATAGTAATCGGCTTTGGCCATTACTTAGTATTTTCTTTAGGTTCGTCTTTATTATCGTCTACTTCTGTGAACTCTGCATCAACCGCATCTTTATTTGCACCCGCTTCAGATTTACCTTCTGTTGCATCAGCTTGACCAGCTTGAGCTTGCTCTTGATAAGCTTGTTGAGCAATTTTTCCAGCTACTTCTGTAAGCTTCATTGTAAGATCTTTTATTTTATCAATCTCATCTGTTTTGACAGCTTCTTTTAGATCTTCAATTGCTTTATTTGTTGCCTCAACATCAGCTTTGTCTGCTTTATCGCCAAGGTCTTTAATTGCTTTTTCAGAGCCATTGATCATAGCTTCAGCTTGATTTTTAGCATCAACAAGTTCTTTAACTTTTTTATCTTCTTCTGCATGTTTTTCAGCATCTTTAACCATATTATTAATTTCTTCTTCGCTTAATCCGCTTGAAGCTTTAATTATTATCGATTGTTCTTTTCCAGTAGCTTTATCTTTTGCAGAAACATTAAGTATTCCGTTTGCATCAATATCAAAAGTTACTTCAATTTGAGGTGTACCTCTTGGTGCAGGAGGAATATCAGACAAATCAAATTTTCCAAGAGATTTGTTACCTGATGCAACTTCTCTCTCACCTTGGAGCACATGTACTGTAACTGCAGGTTGATTATCTTCTGCAGTTGAAAAAACTTGTGATTTTTTAGTAGGAATTGTTGTGTTTTTGTCTATGAGCGGTGTTCTTACTCCACCCATAGTTTCGATACCCAAAGTTAAAGGTGTCACATCAAGTAGCAGTACATCTTTTACATCACCGCCTAAAACTCCAGCTTGAATAGCAGCTCCCATGGCAACTGCCTCATCAGGGTTAACATCTTTTTTTGGCTCTCTGTTAAAAAAGTCTTTAACGGTCTCTTGTACTTTAGGCATACGAGTCTGTCCGCCTACTAAAATAACTTCTCCGATTTCACTTACAGATATTCCGGCATCTTTTAGTGCTGTTTTACATGGTTCGAGAGTTTTCTGAACGAGATCGTCAACTAAAGATTCTAATTTTGCCCTACTTAATTTTAAGTTCATATGTTTAGGACCTGATGCATCAGCTGTCACATAAGGAAGATTAATATCTGTTTGTGAACTTGATGATAATTCAATTTTTGCTTTCTCAGCTGCCTCTTTCAATCTTTGAACAGCTAATGGATCTTGTCTTAAATCTATACCCTGGTCTTTTTTAAATTCATCAACTAGGTAGTCAATCAATCTAAGATCAAAATCTTCACCACCTAAAAATGTATCGCCACTAGTTGAAAGAACTTCGAATTGTTGTTCGCCATCAATCTTTGTCATCTCAATTATAGATACATCAAACGTACCTCCGCCTAGATCATAAACCACAACTTTCTTTTCGTTAGATGATTTATCGAGTCCGTAAGCAAGAGCGGCTGCTGTTGGCTCGTTTATTATTCTCTTTACGTCAAGACCTGCAATCTTGCCTGCATCTTTTGTTGCTTGTCTTTGTGAATCATTAAAATAAGCAGGAACGGTTATGACCGCCTCTTTAACTTCAGAGCCTAGATAATCTTCTGCAGTTTGTTTCATTTTCATGAGTATTTTTGCAGATACTTCAGGTGGAGCCATTTTTTTACCGTTGACTTCTACCCAGGCATCATCGTTTGTATTTTTCACGATTGAATATGGCACTAATTTGATATCTTTTTGGACAGCATCCTCATCAAACTTCCTGCCAATTAAACGCTTAATCGCATAGAGTGTATTAGTTGGATTTGTAACAGCTTGTCTTTTAGCAGGCTGACCCACCAAAGTTTCATTATCATCAGTAAAAGCAACATATGAAGGGGTAGTTCTGTCGCCCTCGCTATTTTCTATCACTTTAGATTTATCGCCATCCATAATGGATACGCATGAATTAGTTGTACCTAAATCTATACCAATGATTGCCACTATAATCTCCTAAGTTATTTATACATGTGCAATATGGGTACGAATGTGTATATTTCAAGTAAATTAATTCTTGATTACGACCACTAAGGCAGGTTTTATAACTCTGTCTACTAACTTGTAACCTTTTTGGAGAACTTCTTGAACAGTGTTATTTTCTTTTTGCTCATCTTTGACTGTTTTGATAGCTTGATGCAGATTAGGGTCAAATTTATCGTTTATTGGGTTGATCACATAAAGAGAATTCTTTTCAAACAACGAATCAAACATGCTTTTCAATAATTTATTACCTTCTTTGAGATTTTCTTTAGTAATTTTAGAATCATCTTGTGAAATAGCTATATCAAGAGACTCAAATATTGGTATCAACTCTAAAAAGATATTCTCTGTACTGAATTTATAAGCGCTACTTATCTCTTTTTCGGACCTTTTTTTGATATTCTCAACTTCAGCTTTAGCTCTAAGTAAAGCATCATAGGTTTCGTTGTACTTCTCTTCCCATGATTTTTCTTCAATTTGTTGTTCAGAGCTATTGTCTGCGGCGGAATTAGACGCCTTCTGCTCTTGATTATCCTCTTTCTTTTCGGAAATTTCTTCTTCTGTCATATGTTCAAGTTAATTTTTGGAAAATATTTTAGCAGTAAAATCCACAATCTCCACTATTCTTTCATAATTCATTCTTTTTGGGCCGACTACTCCAAGTACACCCAGCGTTTCTTTATTTTTTCTATATGGTGCAGTAATCAAACTACAGTCAGTTAAAAGCTCTGAACCGGCTTCATCACCAATGTATATTTGTATACTTTCATTCTTAATACACTTTAACATTAAATCTTTAAGTATCTGTTTTTTCTCGAATAATTCGATAAGATTTTTTACTTTTTTAATAGAATAAAATTCTGATGAATCAACAAGTTTCTTTTGACCTGTCATTACAAAATCATCAGATTGCACGTAAATGAAATTGTTTAAGACTTTTAATGCAGTATTTATTTCATCGCGAATGTTATCAAGGCCTTGAGTTAGAATAGATGGTATTTTATCAAGCTCAACTCCAAGAAAATTATCATTTAAATAACTTACGCATGAATTCAATTTAGTTATAGATGTATTGCTTATATCTATGATTTTATTATCGATATAATCGTTTTCCATTAAAACTACAGCAAGAGCTTTAGTTGAAGACAATTTATGAATCTCCAGTTTATTAAATATTTTCTTATGATCTTTAAATAAGCCAATTACTGCTGCAAAGTCAGATAGTTCAGAAATATACTCACTTGTTGATGAAATAATTAACTTTTCATTGAGATTAGACTTAATAAGATTTTTAATTGAATTTTGCTCCGCTATAGACAGGGGTTTTCTATTTAAATTATGATCTATGTAGTGCCTGTAGCCTTGAACAGTTGGTATTCTTCCAGAGGATGTGTGCGCAGATTCAATAAAACCCTGTGATTCAAGATTATTAAGATCCTTTCTTATTGTAGCTGCACTACAATCAAGTTTCGACTTTTCTAATAACCTTTCAGAACTTACCGGCTTGCCTGCTGATATAAAGTCCTTAACGAGATGTTCGATTATTAAATTTTCTCTTTCTGTTAACATAGCTAAACTATTATTTATAATACCATTAATGATAAACAGAAGAGAAACATATAGCGTCAAGGTAGGTGGTGTTGAGATTGGATCTTTACACCCTATAAGAATTCAATCCATGACGAATACATTGACCGAAGACAGCAAAGCAACAGCTGATCAGATTATGGAATTGTACGACAATGGCTCTGAGCTTGTGCGTGTCACGGTAAACAATGAAAAAAGTGCAGAAAATATCATAAAAATCAGGGATTTATTGCTTAAATCTAATTATAATATTCCTCTAATAGGTGACTTTCACTATAATGGGCACACACTGCTAAGTAAATATAGTGAAACTGCTGCAGCACTAGATAAATATCGCATTAACCCAGGTAATGTTAGTAATTCCAAGAGCGATGACAATTTTAGACAAATTATCCAAATAGCAATCGATAACAAAAAACCAGTAAGGATTGGTGGTAACTGGGGAAGCTTAAGCAAAGCTTATCTCGAAAACACTGTAGTATCAGGTGAAAAAAGTGAAAATTATGAGGAGATTATAAAATCAGGCTTAATTGACTCAGTTTTAAAATCTGCACGTCTTGCTGAAGAAATAGGTTTGCCAAGTGATCAGATAATCCTATCTTGTAAAGTATCGTCTGTTAGGCAATTAGTTGATGTATACACTAGGATCGCACAAGAGTGTAAATATCCTCTTCATTTAGGATTAACTGAAGCAGGTATGGGAGATGAAGCTATCATATCTTCAGTCTCTGCTTTATCTATTCTCATAAATCAAGGTATCGGAGACACAATAAGAGTATCTCTTACTCCAGATAAAATGGGAATTAGAACTAAAGAGGTAGAGGTATGTAAAAACATCTTATCAAGCTTAGAATTAAAACAGTTTAAACCTAAAGTAGTTTCCTGCCCTGGTTGTGGAAGAACTTCAAGTAATTATTTTATACAACTCACAAAAGATATAAATAATCATATAGATAACAATATGATAGAATGGAAATCTAAGTATAAAGATGTTGAAAATATAAATATTGCAGTTATGGGTTGTATTGTAAATGGACCGGGTGAATCAAAACATGCAAATATTGGGATCAGTCTACCAGGAACGAACGAATCACCTAGCGCACCTGTCTATGAAGATGGAAATAAAATTACTACCCTAAGAGGCGACAACATCAAAGAGCAGTTTATTGCAATTATCGATAGCTATATTTCTAGAAAATATAAAAAAATTAACTAGGCTTGATAGTGACTATAGGTCTATTTGGATCTGTAATCCATTCACTCCAAGAGCCTACATAAAGTTTAACGTTTTTAATACCTGATATCTCAAGTGCAAGTATATTATGACATGCAGTAATGCCCGATCCGCACATAGAAATAATCTCTTTTGTATTTAATTCTTGAGATATTTTACCAAAGTTATGTATAAGCTCTTCTTTCGAGCGAAATTTGGACGTTCTGTCCAAATTATTACCTAATGGGTGAGAGATAGCCCCTGGAACGTGTCCAGCAACAGGATCAACGGGGTCATTTAGACCATCATATCTTTCTTTAGACCTTGCATCTAAAAGTATAGTGTTCATTTTAAATTGTGCTTCTTCAACATCGCTCACCTGGGCAATCATATCGTTTCGAACATTTGGCTCAAAATATGATTTTTCAAAAATAGTCGGTGATGTTACCAGTTTATTACCCTCTTTCACCCAAGAATTTACTCCGCCATCTAATACTGCAACTAAGTCATGCCCTAACCATTTCATCATCCACCACATACGGCCCGCAAAAGCACCTCCTGCATCGTCATATACAACAACCTGCTTATTGTTGCTCATACCCCAATGAGATAATTTCTCGCAAAACATATCTACATTCGGTAGCGGATGTCTGCCAGTTCCTGGTTGTTTTTCGCTCGCTAAATCGTTGTCTATATCGACAAAAATAGAATTTGGTATATGCCCTTCTGTATAAGAGTCTATTCCGTACCCTTGATCTTTAATGTCACATCTAGAATCGAAAATTATGAAATCTTTATTATCAATATTTTTTCTTAATTCATCTGCAGATATTATTGTTTTATATATCATTTATATATGCATACCTAAAACCACTATACCTAAAATAAGAGTTACAACATTCATCATAACACTCAATAAATGATACCTTTTAAAACTATTTTCGTTTCCTGAATCTCTTGCATTATTGATAACAGGTATGAGCATTTTGCCAAAGATGGTTAAAAGTGTCATTGCAATTACCATGCTTAACAAAAGCCCAGAAATAGGTGTGATTAGTAAATAAACGATAGAAGTTATACCTATAACTCCACCAAAGATATAATAC
>CBFIBF010000011.1:3362-5850 GCA_965660795.1 Gammaproteobacteria bacterium | reverse complement strand
TAACAAAAGCCCAGAAATAGGTGTGATTAGTAAATAAACGATAGAAGTTATACCTATAACTCCACCAAAGATATAATACTTTGGAAAAAACGCCCTTAAAAACATACCTGCTTCTTTTTCTCCTAGTGATTTAAAAACTGTTGGTGCTACAACAGCTGAGAAAAAAATTATTACACCGCTCCATATTGAAACTAGAATTAAGATAGGATTAATATTCATTGCTCGACCTCCGAT
The DNA here is from genome assembly GCA_965660795.1 of Gammaproteobacteria bacterium. Classification (GTDB taxonomy): domain Bacteria; phylum Pseudomonadota; class Gammaproteobacteria; genus CACLCV01. The sequence goes on along the minus strand of CBFIBF010000011.1, from coordinate 5,616 downwards.
GTCAAAATTTAAAATGATATTTTTAGTTCAAATAATCGCATATTTACATACAAGAACCAAAAACACGCCTGGAAGGATTCGAACCTCCGACCGATGGTTTAGAAAACCATTGCTCTATCCCCTGAGCTACAGGCGCATTATTCTTTGTCTATTACTCTAAGTTTATCAGAGATATTCTTAGTAGGTTCTAAGCCACCTATTTTACGCATTTTTTCAACTTTGGAAACAAGGTTTTTAGTTCTAGTTCTCCCAGATGAGATAGATCGATTTGCTTGCTCCAAATACTTTTCAAAATCCTCAAACGCTTCGCCTACTAGCCTGGTTTTATCATAAATATCAGTTGCAGCACGAATTATTTCATTAGTTGCCTCTGATTGTCGCTTGCTAGTCCAAATACGCGATATAATTTGTAGGATAGCTATCAGCGTGGTTGGGCCAACTATCGCTATTTTTTCGTTAGCAGCCTTTCTGATCATATCATCATCACATGCAAGCATATATGCGCCCTCAATTGGCATAAACATAATAATTAAATCAAGAGATTCATCACCAAAAAGATCACGATAATTAGAGGATGTTAATGATTTTAAATGATTTTTAACAGACATTTGATGCTTTTTAAAGGAGTTTTCCTTATTTAAATCATCAGGCGCTTTTAGATAATCATTATAATCTGACAATGAAACTTTTGAGTCTATTACTACTTTTTTCTTATCTGGCAATTTAATGACTATGTCAGGAATGGAGCCGCCTACACCCTTTTGCTCATCGTAATTCACGCCCTGCTTAAATCCTGCGCTTTCCAGTATCGTTTTTAGATTAATCTCGCCAAATTTACCCGCAACTGAACCCCCTTTGGTCAGCAAAGTGTACATTTCATTCATATTTGACGAATTCTGCTGAGTAGCACGCTCTAGATCTTTAATTGCATCTTTTAATTCTTCTAGATTAGAATCATTATTATTATCTATATGATTGTTATCACTTGTATTTTTAGTTTTAAACAAAAGATATGTTGTACATATCAATAAGAAAAAGATGATTAAATATTCTACGCTTATAGACATGATCTTATTATACACTCTTGCTCACTTAAGTAGATGATATTACCACTTACCTCTGATAATCTTTGACAAGAGCAAATGATTTGCAGCTATTAAATTAAGGATTATTAGTAATGAAAAATTGTCTTATTTGGTTTAGAAATGACCTCAGGTTAGAAGATAATTCGACCATTAATTTCTGTCTGAAAAATAGCTACAAGGTTCTGCCAGTATATATAAATGATGAATCACATGATTTGGGTTCAAGCAGTAAATGGTGGTTAAAAAACAGTTTAAAGTCTCTAGATAAATCAATGAATGGTAACCTTGTTTTAGTAAATGGGGATACGAAATCACTGATTCAAAAGTTAGTAGATAAGTATAATATTAGCGCAATTTGCTGGAATGCTAGATACTCACAAAATGAAATTCAATTAGACAATGACATTGAAAAATCATTGAATAATCATGGAGTAAACGTAAATATATTTCACTCAACATTACTTAAAGATCCGAAGATTACCCTAAAAAAGGACGATACTCCTTTCAAGGTTTACACGCCATTTTACAAACAAAAGTATAGTGATCTTAAATATGAATCCTATGATTATGATCCCAAAGAATTGAGGTATGTTCTAACATCAAATGAAAAAGATAATAATTCATTAATAGACAAGACATTTCCAGATGAACGTTGGCATAGAAAATTATATGAATCTTGGAAACCTGGCGAACAAGGTGCTAGAGAAAAATTAGATATATTCATAAATAGCGGATTAAATGACTACTCTGAGGGAAGAAACAGGCCGGATTTACCAAAGACATCCATGTTATCACCTCACATAAGATTTGGAGAGATTTCAATTAGACAGATAGCTCAGTCTATACAAGATAATAATAATGAAGACAGTGAAATATTCTATAAGGAGCTTGTATGGAGAGAATTTTCATATCATCTTTTATTTCACTTCCCTCATCTAACTCACAGTAATTTACAAAAGAAGTTTGATACGTTTCAATGGGAAAATAACAAGGATAATTTAATTAAATGGCAGAAAGGTCTTACTGGATATCCCATAGTTGATGCAGGGATGAGACAACTCTGGAATACCGGTTATATGCATAATCGTGTCAGGATGATTGTTGGTTCATTTCTTGTTAAAAACCTTTTAATTCATTGGAAATACGGCCAAGAATGGTTTTGGGACACC
>CBFIBF010000011.1:2105-3265 GCA_965660795.1 Gammaproteobacteria bacterium | reverse complement strand
CAAGTTGGCAATGGGTGGCAGGTACTGGAGCAGATGCAGCACCCTACTTCAGGATTTTTAACCCTGTAAAACAAAGTAAAAAATTTGATCCTGATGGTGATTATATTCGAAAATATATCCCAGAATTAAAAAATATTCCTAATAAATACATACATTTACCACAGGAACTTGATGATGAGAGTTTAAAAAACTGTGGTGTGGAACTTGGCCTCAACTATCCAAAACCAATAGTAGACTTATCAATTACCAGAGATAGAGCACTCAGAGCGTTTAAAAAACTATCATCAAATACTTAAATTTAGAGAATTGTCTCAATTCCATTGGGCCTGAGGTAAATCCATACATAAACTCTATGTCAGGTCTACTATTAGCAATTACCTTCGTTCTTTTTGATACTTTCTGTCCGAGCGAAATGCTATATGGGTGCATATATGTGTCTACTTTATCAACAGAAGACTCAGCATCTGTCACATCTATCCTCCCAAATTCAAGTGATAGTTCATTTTTATTTAAAATATAGCTAAAGTCGATCTTGGTATGTTGATAATTTTTATTATCCTCATCACTGCTCCCTGAATCTTTACTTTCAAATTGATAATTTGTATTGGATAATGCATTTGATTTTTATTCTTTAAAAGGCTATAAAAGCAAAATGCGGATTTTAATGGCTTTAACATTAGTTTTGTCTTTATTTATGGGGGTTTTTGAAACCACCGCGCATGTTGCTGTTGAAGACCACCTGTGTCCAAGTATAGAAACTAGCCTTGAAAATCAAGATGCCCACGACTGTCAGTCAGTAGAAGATCATGCAAACAACTGTGATGACTGTGATGATTGTAGATGTTGTCATTCATACCAAGTTTCATTCTTAAGCCAACACCCGGATTTCATTGCGCTTGCATCAGAGACAACTTTGGCTTTTTATGTACAAAGCGCATCCTCTTTTAACCCACTAGGTATTCATCGCCCACCCCGTCTTTAATGTTCACAGGACAAGTGTGCCTGCGATTTGCGTAAGCTCTCCAGAGCAAGCGCTTTCTATGAACATTTAAGGAATAAAGACATGAAAAACATTTTAACACTTCTCGCTGTTATAGCACTCGTTAGCCCCACTTATGCGGGCCCTGGCCATGATCATGGCGAAAGCGCCTTTGCCGGCG
>CBFIBF010000011.1:0-2005 GCA_965660795.1 Gammaproteobacteria bacterium | reverse complement strand
TCTCGCTGTTATAGCACTCGTTAGCCCCACTTATGCGGGCCCTGGCCATGATCATGGCGAAAGCGCCTTTGCCGGCGGCGGTGCACCTGTCACTCGATTCGAGCTTAACGAAGTGCAGATGCAAAATCTGGACATACGGTTTGAGCCAGTGCAGCGCCTTCCCATTCAAGACACGGTTGACATGCTGGTTTTCACAGAGCTTCTACCTGAAAAACACGCGACCATTTCCCCGCGTTTTGGCGGCAAGATAGTGGATATTGCTGTTAAAGTCGGCCAAGAAGTTGATAAAGGCCAAAGACTGGCAACGCTGGAACCCGTTGATGTTACAATAACACTTGGATTTTTTTCCTTTTTTGATTTAACTTTTGATTTAAGTGTTTTATCTGTCGGCAACAGTAATGTTGTTTTAACAGCCCCGATGAGCGGATTTGTTGTCAGCTTGCCCGCAGGTGTGGGGGAGATTGTCGAACCCGGCGGCACAATTATGGAGATTGGCGACCCTTCCCAGATGCTATTGCGCGGCGTTCTCTATGAGACACCGGATATTACTAAAATTGACATTGGCCAGAGCGCCCACGCCCATCTAGATAATGCGCCGGAACGGGAGTTAATTGGTCAAGTGCAGCGAATTAACCGCGCTATTGATCCGCAAAGCCGGACATTTTCAATTTATGCTCTAATTGACACGCCAAAAGGCGATATATCACCCGGCCTTCAGGGGCGCATGGAAATTGTGACCGGAAAAGATGATCCAGTGTTGGCCGTTCCCAAACGCGCTGTTTTAGGGGAAATGGGCACCTTCTTCGTCTATGTCATTGACGGACTCGAGGTTGAGCGGCGCGATGTCATGCTCGGCGCAAAAAGCGGTCAGCATATAGAAATCAAAGAAGGCGTAGAGCTTGATGAGAAAGTTGTCACGCAAGGAAACTATCAACTGCAATATATTTCAGTTGGCGGTGTGAATACTCATGATCACGGGCCGGGTGAAGACCATCATGATTACGAAGGCGAGCACGGGCATGACGACCATGAGGGCCACGATCACTATGATCATCACAATGACGCTGCAGAATAAAAGGTTATGTAGATATGTTTGATTCTATTATCCGATTTTCTCTAAATTATCGTCTATTGGTGCTTGCGATAGCAGCGCTGATGATTGTCTATGGCTCGCTTGTTATGCGCTCCTTGCCCGTTGATGTTTTTCCGGATTTGAACCGTCCGACTGTGACGGTCATAACAGAAGCGCACGGCCTTGCCCCTGAAGAGGTTGAAACCCTTGTGACGTTCCCGATAGAGGCAGCCATGAACGGCGCAAGCGGCGTTGAGCGTGTGCGCTCATCCTCCTCTATTGGCTTCTCCGTTGTGTATATCGAATTTGGCTGGGATACCGATATTTATCTTGCCCGTCAGATCGTCACGGAAAAAATGAACGAGGTGTCAGGCAATTTACCGGAAAATGTCAAATCTTTGATGGGACCGATTACCTCTATCATGGGTGAAATTATGTTCATTGGTCTGACCACCGATGATCCGGATATCACTCCGATGGATTTACGCACGATTGGTGAATGGGATGTAAGGCAACGCCTTCTTGGTGTGAGCGGCGTTTCTAAAATCACGGTGATGGGCGGTGAGCAAAAGCAGTTTCATGTTCAGGTCGATCCGCAGAAATTGCTGAGCTATGGAGTGACATTGCATCGGGTGCGCGAAGCTCTTCAGAACGCCAATGTAAATACGACTGGCGGATTTATTCTTGAGCCTTATCAGGAAAAAAGTATCCGCAATATTGGCCGTGTCCGCACCTTAGAAGATTTAGAACAGTCCGTCATTGCCAAGAGTGTCGAGGCGAACAAACCAGCCATTACCCTCGGCGATATCGGTAGCGTGAGTTTACGTGGGCCGTTAGCCAAACGCGGAGATGCCTCTGTCAACGGTCAGCCCGGTGTTTTGCTGGCGATTTCCAAACAGCCTTCTTCCGATACGATTGGTGTAACAGAAAAGA
>CBFIBF010000010.1:30362-33126 GCA_965660795.1 Gammaproteobacteria bacterium | reverse complement strand
AAGTGCAGTCTGTAATCTAATAGCATAATCATGATGATCAGCGCCCCAAATATCTACTAACAAGTCATTTTTTTTAAACTTATGAATGTGATAAGCAATGTCGGTTGCGAAGTATGTCATATCTCCATTATTTTTTATGAGCACTCTATCTTTTTCTTCTCCAAAGTTGCTATTTTTAAACCATAATGCTCCATCTTTTTTATAACTTAAATCTTTATCATTGATGATAGAAAGAACTTCTTCAAGCAGTCCTGTCTTGTACAATTGGCTTTCAAAAAACCAACTATCAAAAACTATATTTACTACGCTTAAATCTTTTTTGATATATTTATTGATTATTTCTTCAACTAATGTGCATCTTGTTTCAAAGTAGTCAGGATGATCTTTTAAATATGAAATAAGAGAATCTATAGGTTTTTCAAGTAAATTTAATATGTCCTTTTTTTTAAATAAATTAAGTTTATCTTTAAGGGATATTGATATGTCATTTATATAATTCCCCTTATAAGTAAACATACGCCCATCTTTATTATTTTTCTCATCAATAAAGATATGACCACTTTTCTCAATATGTTGTAAGAAAACACTTACTAATAATAAATCAATTTGCCTACCTGCATCATTGACATAATATTCTCTTGTAACTTCATGCCCCTGTAAGGATAAGAATTTTGCAGTAATTTCACCAAGTATCATTCCTCGACCATGACCAACATGTAAAGGGCCAGTTGGATTTGCTGAGACATACTCAACATGTACTTTTTTAGATTTTTCAATTTGCTTTGTGTATATATCTTTTTCATCTAGAATTTCATTAATTACTTGATACTTATTTTGATTGGACAGGAAGAAGTTTATATATCCTGGTGGTGCAACCTCTATCTTTTCAATTGTTTCATCAGATTCAATAGCATTAAGAATATCTTGTGCAATGATTGTAGGCTTTTTCTTTAATATCTTTGCAAGCTTCATGGCAATATTAGTGTAAAAATCACCATGAGCGCTGTCTGATGTTCTATTTACCTCAATATCTACATTATCTTTATCACAACCAAGCTGATCCATTGCTCTTGCAATGAGTATTTTAATGTTATTATTCATAATTCAATGGGATCAATATCAACGTTCCAATTAACTTTATTTTTTAAGTTAGCCAAGTATAGCTCAATTTTTGAGATATTTTCTGACAAAACACTTGGGCTGTTGGAGCCTATTAGTAATTCATATAAATGTTGACTGTTTTTTTTTAATTTTTTAGATTGAGATGGTCCGTATATAAAAACAGACTTCGAATTATACATTTGTTTCAAGTCTATCAATATAGATTTGGTGTTAATTTTATTTCTAGACCACATTTGTAACAATGCAATATGACTAAATGGAGGTAAATTAACATTCTTCCTCTGATCTAAACCAATTTCACTGAATTTCTCATAGCCTTGATTTAAAATAATCTTGAGCAGGTTATGATTTGGATTATATGTTTGAATATACACGTTACCTTCTTCTTTTTGCCTCCCTGATCTACCTGCTACTTGTGTAATTAACTGAGCGGTTTTTTCTAGACCTCTAAAATCCGTACTATATAACCCCGCATCTATGTTGATTATACCGACCAAATCAACATCTCTGAAGTCATGCCCTTTAACAATCATTTGTGTTCCTATAAAAATATCTATCTCATCATTATGCGCTTTATCAATAAAGTCATTGAGTTCTTTTTTTGAGGATATGTTGTCACTGTCTACTCTGAGTATTCTTTTATCTGGAAATAAATTCTTTATTTTATTTTCTATTCTCTGTGTTCCAATGCCTAATGGCATTAGTTCAGGATGATCGCAGCATTTCTCTACTTGTTGTAGAGATTGTTTAAATTCGCACTTATGACAAATCAATTTATCAATATTTTTGTGATACGTCATATAGCTATCGCATTTTAGGCATTTAACAATTGTTTTACAGTTGCTACATATAACTGAATTACTAAAACCTCTCCTGCCTAGAAATAAAATAATTTTCTTTTTTCTTTTCAAAACATCAGACATTTTATTTTGCAGAGTTCTTGTAATGCCCTCAATAGGTTGATCGATAGAACAATCGATTATTGTTATCAGCGGTGACTTTGATTTATGAAATCTTTTGGTTAATCGGTATTCTTTATATTTATTAGAGGAAATATTATGTATAGTCTCGAATGATGGTGTTGCACTTCCAAGAACTACAGGACATTTGAAATTTTTTGCCCTTAAAATACCAATATCTCTAGCATTGTATCTAAATGATTCATTCTGTTTATATGAGCTATCATGCTCTTCATCTACGACGATTAAACTTAAATTATTAAATGGCAAGAATATAGATGATCTTGTCCCTACTATAATTAATTTATTATGTGATGAACATTCTTTCCATACTCGATATTTTTGAATTGGGGTTAGATTAGAATGATATTGCATAGGTTCAAAACCTAGATATTTTCTAAATCTATCAAGTGTTTGAGGAATTAAATTAATTTCTGGAACCATGATTAAAACTTGTTTATCTTCCTTGAGGATCTGTTTGCTAATATTTATGTAAAGTTCTGTTTTACCCGATCCAGTAACACCTCTAATGACATTAACTTGAAATTTATGATTATTTTTAATCAAACATTTACTTATTTCGTTTTGTTCATCATTAAGTAAAATTTTTTCTGGATTAATTTCACTAAGGGTTTTTATTTTCTGCTTAGGCTCGCTATTTTCTTTTCGGTAGTGAGGTGTAA
>CBFIBF010000010.1:23015-30263 GCA_965660795.1 Gammaproteobacteria bacterium | reverse complement strand
TTTTTTCTGGATTAATTTCACTAAGGGTTTTTATTTTCTGCTTAGGCTCGCTATTTTCTTTTCGGTAGTGAGGTGTAATTGCGGTAAAAATAACTTGTCCAATAGGATGATGGTAGTAGGAAGCAGCCCACTTACATGTTTTAAGCATTTCTGACGAAATTATAGGCTCGCAATCGATTAAGCGATCTATGCTTTTAATTTTATAGGCTTGTGACTGCTCACTATATGGCAATAAATCGATTATTACACCTATTCTTTTTGTCTTACCAAAGGGTACAGATACTCTAGATCCTAATTTAGCCATTTTATTAGTTATTGAATAATCAAAAGCTTTATTGACTGGAACATCTAAGGCAACTTTTGCGAGTTTTTGCATCAATATATTATAGACTGCTTTTTTTGAGCATTTTGCTATATCTTTTAATGACTTTATCCACAGTTTCTGTGGATAAATCTGTGTATAAATCTTGATTTTTTTGATAATCATTATATTTTGTAATACTTCTGTCATATTGTTCAATTTATAATCAATTATAAAAAATTATATAAATCATATAGATAAGGAAAAAAATAACTTATTGGTATTACATTCCTATAGATAAATAGCTGAAAATATGTCTTTATTAATACTGTCTGATGCCTGTTGATAAACTCATCAAAACAGTGCATGTCTCTATTTAAATTAATATAAATATAAGAATATGAGACATAATTTAATGTAAAATAAAATTGGAATATGGACATTACCAAGCAAATACTGAGACTGAACTATGCTGGCCTACCAATTGAGTGGATAAGCTATCAAACAGCCGTAAAACTCTACTGCAATGATCAGGTAACCTATGAGTGTGGCAATAGTACTTTATTGGTTAGAGGAGGTTATAGCAGGCTCACAGGGGAACAAAGCAAAATTGAAATAAACTCGATTATAGCAACTAAGAATTACAGTAAAGTCTCCTACACTAAATACACACCACCGCTATCAAATACTACTTTATTTCAGAGGGATGCGAAAACATGTATGTATTGTGGTGAGCAATTTCCACTTAAGAGTTTGTCAAGGGACCATATCATTCCTTTATCAAGAAATGGAGAGGACAAATGGATGAACTCTGTTACTGCTTGCAGGAGATGTAACAATCAGAAAGGCGATAAAACACCTGAAGAGGCTAATATGCCATTAATTGCGATTCCTTTTATACCCTCTAGGATTGAATATCTTATACTAAGAGGAAGAACGATTTTAAGTGATCAAATGGATTTTCTGCTATCACATGTCCCTAAGTCCAGCCTTCTTCATAAAAGATACAAATAACCAGGTGAATAGATGTCTAAAGTTACCATATTAGTTAATCTCGGAACACCTGATCAACCATATGAAAATGAGGTACGTATTTATCTAAAAGAATTTCTGTCAGATAAATATGTTATTAGATTACCAAGAATATTCTGGTTAACTCTTCTTAACCTAATCATTCTAAGAACCAGACCAAAGAAAAGCGCAGCTCTTTACAGAAAGGTTTGGACAAACTGGGGGTCGCCATTACTGTTTCACACATATGCACAAACTGGTTATCTTAGGAAGTTATCTAAAAAGCTGAACCTAAATCATCATTTCGACACAGCAATGAGGTATGGCAATCCATCAATAGAAAAAATATTATATAAATCTGTAAAGAGCGGCTATGAGGATATAACGATTCTACCTATGTTCCCTCAATATTCTACAACAACAACATTATCTATATTCGAGCTAATAAAGAATATTATTAAGAAAGATAAGGTATTTTTTAAAAATATTAAAATAAATGCTGTTAAAGATTTCCATGACAATAGTCTTTATGTGAAAGCTTGTGCAAAAAAAATTAATGATTACCAGACAATAAAAGGTATACCTGACAAGCTTTTGTTTTCATTTCATGGCATTCCACAATCTTATATTTGCGATGACGAGCCATATCAAGCTCAATGTATTCGAACTGCAGATTTAATAGCTGAAGAACTAAATATTTCAAAATCTGATTATGAAGTAGCCTTCCAATCAAGATTTGGCAAAGCAGAGTGGATTAAGCCTTATCTTTCATCTAGATTAGAAGCTCTTCCTGCAGAGGGAATAAAAAATATTCATGTTTTTTGTCCTGGATTTTCATCAGACTGTCTTGAGACAATAGATGAAATTGGAAGAGAGTCAAAGGAAGAATTTTTCGAGCATGGAGGACATTCTTTCGAATTCATTCCTTGTTTAAATAGTGATGAAAATTTTGTGGAAGCTTTGATGAATATTAACACATCTAAAAAAATCAAGATTTTATAATTTAAAAATCTTAAGTTTTCTTTTTATAGTCTTACATTCTAGTTTGGCGTATCTTGGGATACCTTTAGAATACCTTGGATAATCCTCACCGGCAGCTAAATCACTAATATACTTATGACATGAATTTGATATTTCATAACCATTATTTTTTATGAAGCTTTTTGGAAGTTTTTTTTCAACATTTGCAACTTTACTTAGAGGTGTATGTGCAATTATCCATTTAAACTTGTTTTTAATTGAATTATTTTTAACAGTAAGCATCACATCAGTTATTCCCTTTTTTGCGTATAAAATTCCAGATTTACCTAGCATGTATGCTTGGTCAACATCCACTTTAGAAGATATATGCCTTGCGGACCTTTGAAGGTAATCTGATACAGCCCAATGAACCTTATATTTAAGTTTAGATGTAATAAGGCTTGATAATACAGGAGCCACACCACCTAATTGCGCATGTCCAAAGCTATCTTTAAGCCCACTATCACTCAAAAATCTTCCTCTATTTTTGATACCCTCTGATGCCACGATTACACAATACCCGTATTTTTTTATAGTGTTTTTTACTTTATCTAAAAAAACTTTCTGATTAAATTCTATTTCCGGAAACAATATAAGATGTGGTGGATCAGATGGTTTTTCTTTTATAATTCCTGCAGATGCTGCTAGCCAGCCAGCGTGCCTACCCATGACTTCTAGTATGAAGACCTTTGTTGATGTCTCAGACATCGATTTAACATCTAGTGATGCCTCTAGAGTTGACGTAGCGATATATTTGGCTACTGAGCCAAAGCCAGGGCAACAATGCGTGATGGGTAAATCATTATCAATAGTTTTGGGTAAACCTATACAAGTGATTGGATATTTCTTTAATTTAAAATATTTACTGATTTTATTAGTCGTATCTTGTGAGTCACCACCACCATTATAGAAAAAATAATTTATGTCATGTGCTTTAAAAACTTCATATATTCTTTGAAATTCTCTTTCAGACTTTTCAAAATCTTTGAGCTTTAAACGACAAGAACCAAAAGCCCCTCCAGGCGTATGCTTAAGTAATTTTAATTGATACCTACTTTCTTTTGAAATATCAATTAGCTCTTCTCTAAGTGCACCTAAAATGCCATTTTTGCCAGCATAAAATTTATTAAAATGCTTTCTGTTTGCGAAATATGCATCTATCAATCCTGATGCAGTCGCATTTATAACCGGTGTAACTCCACCAGATTGTGCATAAAAAATATTTCCCTTCATATCACTCTACTATTTTAATAAGACTGCCAACCACAGGTTCTCCTTTAGGATAGTGCCCATTAAGAAGTCTAAGTTTACCTTCAGCATATCTACCAAGAGGACTATTACTGGCTAAATTATTATATGACATACCGTCTCTAAATCTGATAACTTTCACCCTTAATCCTTTTGAATTTTCAATTTCTTTCTTACTCATTTTATCAAAAGTATCATCAATAACTTTTGATTTGTTGTCACTAGATATATTGGCTAATTTTTTGATGAAAATCCAAGCTTTAGGTTTTTTATTTTCATCATTAATATCGAAGAAAACTGTGTATCTTGTAAAACTCTTTTCTGAAATGGATTTAGTTTCATATAAGTAGGAATATCCTTGCATCGAATCATTATTAAGTGATTTTTGTTCGATAAGAGTATTCCTTGATAAGAACGTAGATTTATTAATATTTTGATCAAGATATTCTTTAGGAGTGAGACCATTGTCTATGTCATCTCTTAGTAAATTGTCTGATATCATAACTATTTCAGAATCATTATTTTTTATAATTAATTTATCTGGAAGATTATCCAGTGACCATCCTTCAGGGAATGTAAACTTAATTGCATAAAATGGATGATAGAAAACGTTATATCTTACAAAACCTTCTTCATCACTAGTACCATAAGGTAAACCATCAATCATTTTTAAAAATTCATCTTTATTCTTTTTACCTGTACGATTTTCTGTTGAGTTCATTGCTTCAATTCTATTTTCAGTTGAAGGATGTGTTGAAAATATACTATGATAACCAGCACTAGCAGGCCGCCCTTCTTTTTTTGCAATTTCGTTTTCAAGTTCATCAGCACTTTTCATAACTTTTAAAAACTCTGCCATTGCATACTGATTGTAGCCATTACGACCCAGATAGTCTTTTGCAATGTCATCAGCTTCTGATTCATATTTTCGGCTATAACCTTTATTAACAATCTGATTAAGTAAATTAAATCCACTATTTGAGATAGAGCCTCCAGGAACCTTGGATGCGGCTAAGCCGATTAGCAAATTAGTAACTTGCGCAGTACTCATGCCCCTCACCGCATGTCTGGCTGTTATATGCGCTATTTCATGACTTAACACAGCGGCTAATTGAGCTTCAGTATTAAAGTGTGCCAATAATCCTCTGTAAAAGTAAACATAACCTCCTGGTGTGGCAAACGCATTAAAGGTTGGATTGTCAATTATGGTAAATTTCCAATCAAGATCGGGCCGATGACTTGATTTTGCAATCTCTTCTCCTAGGTTAACAAAATATTTATTAAGTTCTTTATTATCTAGAACCTTGTTTGTTTTAAGTATTTCCTTATGATAAGCACGACCCATTTCAATTTCTTGTTGTTCGGTGATCGTGACAAAATCAGGCATGCCAGAGACTGGATTTTTTGCACATGATGATATCAATAGCAAAATAAAAGAGAATTGTATTAATTTATTAGATAGATTGAGCATATGTTGAAAAAAAATTAGAGAATTTTAATAAGGCTTTACCTCGATGACTAATTTTATGTTTATCCTCGGAGCTTAACTCTGCTGATGTCATGTTTTTATCAGGCAGGTAAAATATTGAGTCATAACCAAAACCATTCGAACCTTTTTCTTCCTTATTAATTCTTCCACACCAAGTATCTTGTGCAATAAATGGAAATGGGTCTTCACTGTTTTTCATAAAAACAATGACACATCTATAGCATGCACCTCTATCATCATCAGGGACATCCTTAAGCTCTTCAAGTAGTTTTATATTATTATCTTTATTAGATGCACCTACACCAGCATATCTTGCTGACCACACTCCTGGTCTTCCATTTAAATAGTCAACTTCTATTCCTGAATCGTCTGCTATACAAGGCAGATTTGTTGCTCTCGCTGCGCTCTTTGCTTTTAAAATTGCATTTTCAACAAAAGTAGTTCCAGTTTCTTCTACATCTGGAATTTCAATATCATTGCAACTCAGCAGCTCAACATCCAAACCAGACAATATCTGTCTAAATTCAGATATTTTCCCTGGGTTTTTTGTTGCTAGAAAAATTTTCATAAAACCATAAAGAGATATATTTGTTATACTATTGTAGTCTAAATAAGAAATTAAAAAAATGAGCAATAAACATATAAACCAATCAGGTAATCTACATATGATTGATATTAGTAATAAAAGCATAACTGAGAGGTTGGCTAGTGCATCAGGCATAATTAGGCTTAACGACGATGCCTTTTCATCAATTATAAATCTTAATAATAAGAAAGGTGATGTTTTGAATACCGCTAGAATTGCTGGGATTCATGCTGCGAAACAAACATCGAACCTTATCCCTCTTGCTCATAATATTTCCATAAATTCAGTAGAAGTTGAATTTGAATTAAATGAAGCATCAAGAGAAATATATTCTACTGTAACTGTTAAATCAGAGGGTAAAACAGGCGTAGAAATAGAGGCATTGACTGCAGTACAAATATCCTTAATGACTATCTATGACATGTGCAAATATCTAGACAGGGCTATGGAGATAACTAATGTAAGACTTCTCACCAAAACTGGTGGAAAGTCAGGTGATTATAGAGTTAATAAAGATGATTAAGAAAATATCATATTTTTTAATAATGATAATCGCTGGATTCATTTTTTACATTTATTTTTTATTTGATATTAATGATTATAAAAAAGATTTAGAAAGTTTTATTTCAAAAAAAGCCAATATTGAATTTGAAATAAAAGGTAATTTAAATCTAGATTTAGGTATTGACACAAAAATTAATGCGGAATCATTGTCTGTGAAGAAAGATAATTTCTTACTTTTGGAATCTAATAGTTTTAGTGCAATTGTTTCACTAGGACATATTATTCGAGGAAGATTTGATATTAATTCAATAAGCATGACTAATTCCAAACTTTATGGAGTCAACATAGATGAATCGATTGTAAAAACCTACAATGCGTTAAAGGGAGCCTCATACAACATAAAAAACAATAATTATTCGTACATACGCACTATTGAAGCTAAGGGTTATTATGAAAATGAATCATTAAACATCAAAGACATAAGAATATCTACTGATCTTTTAACTGCTAATGGATTTGGAAATATTAAGCCGTCAACACAAAGCCTAAATATATCTGCTGTATCATATATAGATGATGATGATTCAATTAAAAATAAATACGGGAAATATTTCCCAAAATATCTAGCGAAAACAGAAATCCCAATACTTATATTTGGCAACTATAATAATCCAGAAATCGATGTAAAAATATCAGATGTTATTGCAAAAAAAATTAAAGAAGAAGTAAAAAATAAAGCTATAAAATCGATTAAAGATAAAATAAAAGAAAAAATTCAATCAGATATAAATATTAAGCTTCCTTTCTAAGGATGACATCTAAGTTTTCAGAAAACATATTAAATTGGTATGAAGTCCATGGCAGAAAAAATTTACCATGGAAGGTCAATGATCCCTATAAAATATGGATATCTGAAATAATGTTGCAACAAACACAAGTTAGCACAGTGGTTCCATACTACAAAAAATTTATAAAAAAATATCCAAGTATAAAGAGTTTATCGAATGCAAACTATGATGATCTGGTGTTATTGTGGAGTGGATTGGGATACTACAGAAGAATAAAAAATATCTTTCTTGCATCTAAGCT
>CBFIBF010000010.1:0-22915 GCA_965660795.1 Gammaproteobacteria bacterium | reverse complement strand
ACACCAGTAAAAAAGACATCAGAATTTATACAGGGGATGATGGATATTGGTTCTTCTATATGTACAAGGAATAATCCTAAATGTAATATTTGTCCATTACAAAAACTTAATTGTTTATACAATCCAAAAATTTCAAATCTTACTTATTCAAAAAAGACAAACATTAATATCACTCTCTATTTATTAATTATTATTAACTCTGATAATATGATTTATCTGAAGAAAATAAATTCGGGTAAACTCTGGTTAGATTTGTATGCTGGTCCAGTATTTGAATCAAAGGTAGATATGTTAGCTTGGAAAAAGCAAAATATTAATAGTTTAAAGCCGAACAGTCATTTTCAAATTATTCACAAAGTTACTAATAAGAAAATAATATTTAAATCCACCGTTTATCATTTGAAAAATGATAAAAGTATTAGTTTATCAAGTAAGAATTGGTATAATCTAGCAAACATAAATGCTGGTATCCCAAAATTTATGGACAAAGTAATAGATAAATATAGGTCAGAATATGAAAAAAATCATGTGTAAAAAACTCAATAAAGAGTGCGAGGCCTTAGATTATCTACCGTATCCAGGTGAATTGGGAAAGAGAATTCAAGATAATATATCTAAAGAAGGTTGGGAGCAATGGGTTAGCCATCAAACTATGTTAATCAATGAGATGAGGTTGACGCCAGTTGACCCTAAGGCAAGAAAATTTTTAGAAGAAGAAATGGAGAAATTCTTCTTTGGAGATGGTTCGCAAACTCCTCAAGGTTTTGTGCCAGAAAAATAACATATGGCCAGGTAGCTCAGTCGGTAGAGCAGTGGACTGAAAATCCTCGTGTCGGCAGTTCGATTCTGTCCCTGGCCACAAGATATGAATATTGATAAGAAAAAAGAACTTCTGACAAGCGCCTTGAAAGAGCATCATGCAGGTAACTTAGAAACTGCTGACAAATTATATAAAAAAATTCTTCAGAAAGACCCAAAGGATTATGATGCCAACCATTTACACGGGACAATTCTTTCTCAAAATAAACAATATGCAAAAGCAATAAATTTTTTTTCCATAGCTTATGAATCAGAGCAAATTACTTGTGAGTTATTGAATAATTATGCTATTGCTCTAAGAAATTTAAATGCTTTCACTGAATGTGAAAAATTATTAAAGGAATCTATAATTCTCGATCAAATGTTTCCTAATTCGTATTTGAATTTATCTAATTGTTATCTTTCACAAGAAAAATTAGATGAAGCTATTGATATTCTATTAGAATCTATTAATTTGGGTATTAATATTATCCGTTGTAGAGTTGAGATAGTTTCAATTTTATATTCCATATTGAGAAATAAATACAGTAAAGCTGCGTTATCAAATCTCAAAAAACATATGAAAATTCTTTGTAAAAGCGGTGATCCTAATGCTATTTCCAAATGTGCTTTAATATATTTTAATATTGGACAGATGGATGATGCATTAAAAAATTTTAAGCTTTCTGAGAAACTTTTTTCAGACGCTATTCCTACTGCGAGCGTATTAATGAATACAAATATTGAGAGAATTAATACATTTGTTAAGCATGAATATGAACAAATTAAGCATATTGATTCTGATGATGATGGCATAAGAAATATGAAAATTACTCAAAAGTTCTATGATAAATTAGAGAACTTAGCTCTTAGAAATAGCAATGACTTCAATACCAATGATTATGAATTTATTTCTGAGCTTCATAAAGTTAAATACAATAAGCCACCATTAATTCAGAAAAAATATCTGAATGAAGGCATTAATAAAAATGATATAGAACATGATTATAGTTCATCTACTCCAGAAATGGTTGTTGTAGATAATTTTTTAACAGATGAATTTCTCAATGAACTCCAAGTATTTTTCAGATGTTCTAATATATTTAAATATCCTTATTCAAGAGGCTATATTGGTGCATTCTTAGGGAAAGGAATGGCTAACAAAGCTATCCTAGAGTTTAGTCATGAACTTAAATCTTCTTTTCCAAAAATATTTTTTGATTATTATTTATCTCAAGCTTGGGCCTTTAAATATGATTCAAAGAAAGAGGGTATTGGAATACATGCAGATGATGCCAAAGTAAATGTCAATTTCTGGATAACAGACGATTCATCAAACCTTAATATAAATAATGGAGGTATGATTATATGGAAAAAACAACCTAAACTTGATGCGACTTTTGCAGATTTTAATTCGATTAAATCAATGGATAAAATAAATGAGGAAGTCAAAAATAGCGATTATGTTAAGGTAGAATATAAATCTAACAGAGCGGTTATATTCAATTCAAAACTATATCATGTTACTGATGAGATTGATTTTAAAGATAACTATAAAGACCGTAGGGTAAATGTTACATTTTTGTATAAATGAACGAATACACATAAAGAATTGATAATATTTAGTTATACCATATAATAAATATATGTCAGAGTTACTACCTAAAAACGCGAAATTTAGTCTTGGACAAATCGTATATCATTCAAAGTTTAAATACAGAGGTGTAATTGTAGATGCCGATCCTAATTTTCAGGGCACTGATGAATGGTATGAGTCTGTTGCTAAATCAAAGCCTGATAAAAATAAGCCCTGGTATCATGTTTTGGTTCACGGTCAAGGCAATGAAACTTATGTAGCAGAGAGCAATCTTACATCTGATGATAATATTGATCCTGTTGACCACCCTTTTGTAGATATATTCTTTTATGAATATGACAACAGTGGCCAGTATTCACTTAAACAAACTTTTAATTAAGATTGAATCTCTTCAAAAAACTTTTTCCTTCCGTTGACAAACATGTTGCAGATGCTAAATCTGATGCAGATCAACTACAAATAGCAACTAGCCTATTGCTTATTGAAGTCTCTAAAAGTGATGATGATTTTTCAAAAAGTGAAGAGGAAAAAATTAAATCATTACTCAAGAATAACTTTGAGATACCAAATAATGAACTTGAAGAGATGCTTGACTTATATAATTCAAAACATAACTCTATGACTTCATTGTATGAATGCACGGAGATTATAAATAAAGAATGCAGTTATGACCAAAAATTAGAGATTATAGGTTATATGTGGGATATTGCATTTACTGATTCAAAAATAGATAAATACGAGGATTATACTATAAGAAAAGTATCAGAACTTATTTATGTAAAGCACAAAGACTTCATTTCTCTTAAAAATAGCAGAGTTACATAATTTTAAAAATAGCGGATATTCCAAAAAGGTTAGGCATCGAACTTGTTGTTATATTGAACCCGTTACTATTGCTTATAACCTCATCAACTATTTTAAATTTATTTTTATAACACATCTTTTTGAAATCATTTATTGTGCATAGATGAATATTTGGAGTTGAGTGCCAGCTGTAAGGCAAATTATCAGTTATCGGCATTTCACCTTTCAATAATAGATACGCTCTTGATTTCCAGTACCCCATATTAGGGAATGAAATTATTGCCTCATTTCCCACTCTAAGCATTTCTTTGATTAATGAAACCGGATCATCTACTACTTGGAGTGATTGAGCTAATACAACATAATCAAACTTATTACTGGAGAAATACTGAAGATTTTCATTTATATCCGTATTAATTATATTAATACCGTTATCAAAAGATTTGATAATTTTCTCCATGGAGTTATCAATTCCATAACCAGTAACATTTCTTTTTTCGTTCAATAATTTTAGTAAACTTCCATCTCCGCACCCTAAATCTAAAATTCTTGAATTTGGTTTGATCCACTCAGAAATTATGTCAAAGTCTTTTCTAGCAACCACAATTTGTCTCTATATATGTTCTCATTATTTCGAAATAGGCATCATTTTTCATCAGAAATGCGTCGTGCCCACCATCTGAATGAATACAGGCATATGAAACATCTTTATCGTACTTAATAAGAGTTTTAACGATTTCTTCTGATCTATTAGGCGGAAACCTCCAGTCTGAAGTAAAGGATAATATTAAAAACTTAGATTGAGAGCTTTTTATTTTTTCAGCAAAGTCTTTGTCACTTAGTGGATCAAAATAATCCAAAGCTTTTGTCATTAATAGATAAGTGTTTGCATCAAAAGAATCTACGAATTTTTCTCCTTGATATCTTAGATAGCTCTCAATTTGAAACTCAACATCAAAGTTATAATTTATCTTATCTGTCTTCAAATCTCTGCCAAACTTATCAGCCATTGATTTATCTGATAAGTACGTAATGTGTCCAAGCATTCTAGCTAATGCAAGACCTCTTTTCGGAAACTTATTATTTTTAATGTATTCTCCACTACACCAATCAGGATCACTTGTTATGGCTTGTCGGGCAACCTCATTAAATGCTATATTTTGAGCAGTCAACTTGGGGGATGCAGCGATTATAATCGGGAAAGCAACATTTTCTGGATAGTCTAATGCCCATTGAAAAGCTTGCATACCACCAAGACTACCACCTACGATAAATTGCCATTTACTTATATTTAGAATTTCCATTAGTATTTTTTGACTATTCACCCAATCCTTTACGGTTACTATTGGAAATTTAAAGCCATAGGGCTCCTTTGTTTCAGCGTTTATACTAGTTGGGCCAGTTGATCCATGACACCCTCCAAGATTATTTATGCATACAACATAGTATTTATCAGTGTTGATTGGTTTACCCGGTCCAATCATGTTATCCCACCATCCAGGTTTTTTCTCATCTTCGTAATATCCAGCAACATGGTGACTACCTGATAGTGCATGACATATCAAAATAGCATTACTTCCAAGATTATTTAACTTGCCATGAGTCTCATAGACTAGATCATATGATTCCAATGTTTGACCGCAACTTAATTTTAATGGCTGATCAATATGCACTTTTTTTTCTTTAATATAGTTCAATTTATAAGACACTCGCTAGATTAAATATTCTTGGTAAAAATATTATTTCTATTAGCTGTAAAAAAATCAGAATAATCACAGGTGAGAAATCTATTCCTGATAGTGTAGGTACAGCACCTCTAACAAATCTATACAAGGGTTCACATAGTTCATCAATAAGTGAGAATATTGGATGATTAACAAAAACATTAAACCAGCTTTTTACAGCTGATATTACTATCAAATACCAATAAATCATTACTATGTCTTTTATAAGATAACCAAAAGATACAATTAAGAGACTATTGATTGGATAGATTTGACTATTAATCATGAGAGGCACATATAATTTTATAAATGTAAAAAGGTATAATAGTGTCAGTAAGATATATGTGTTTGCTTTAAGCCCCAGCATATTGAATGGCATCAAGAGATAATCGCTTAACTTCACAATAGTTTGGGTAACGGGATTATAATAGCTTACATCCATTGCTTGACATATAAATCTTAATAAAAGTATAAATTGTAGAGCGCTTAGAAACAGATTAATTATTGGAGTAATTTGTGACATTATTTTTTCAGAATATTTTTTGATTTATCGTAAGCACTTTTAATTGCAAGTAATACCTTTTCTTGAACTTTATCATTCTTTAATTTTAATAGCGCTGCTTCTGTAGTCCCTCCTTTTGATGCAATAGCCTTTATCAAATTTCTTGTATTAGGAGAGTCTTTCAGTAGATTACTAGTTTCTGATATCAAATTATCAGCATATGTTATTGAGTCACTTCTACTAAACCCTAATTTTATAAATGATTTTGTAATTATATCATTGAAATACACATAATATGCTGGACCACTTCCGTATAGTGCAGTAAGTTTATCGAGTTGATCTTCGCTCTTACACTTTTTAATATTTGAAAATGTCTCAAAGAAATCTTCTACCTTTACTATAATTCTTTTTGTCGATATTTTTTCGTAATAAAAGATAATAGCTTCACCATTACTAACAGTCAGATTTGTCATCGCTCTTATAATATTAAACTTAGAACTTAAGTTATCTTGAATTTGTTTGATAGATATCCCAGCCATAAAGCTTATGATTATAGTTTTTTTGTTTAAGAATCTATCAATTGATTTTATGAGCTTAGTACAGTCCTTTGGTTTTACTAACAACAGTATAAAATCAGATTTAGAAATAGAATCTGTGTAAGTAGTTCTAAATGAAACCCCATATTTTTTTAGTCCAATTCTTTTTTTCTTATCTACATCAATCACATCAATATTATGACTAGTATCAGAAAAATATATTCCATTAAGAATTGAACGTGTTAAGTTTCCAGCACCAAAGATAGTGATATGCTTCTTCATATTCTTTTCCCAAATATTCCTTGTCCTATTCTAAGCATATTCGCTCCATTTTCAATTGCAGTTAAATAGTCACTGCTCATTCCCATCGACAATGTATCCAAATAATCATATTTCATGTAAAGCTCATTCATTTCATGAAATGAACTATCGCAAGGTTTGTTAAGTTGCGGAATAGTCATAACTCCTCTTAAATTAATATTTTCAAGCCTCATAATGTCAGAGGCTAATTTATCATAATCCGCTAGAGATATACCGCCTTTTGCTTTCTCCTTATCAATATTAATCTGAATACATATATTCATAATCTTATTGATACTTTTACACTCATCATTGAGCTTGTTAGCATGTTTAAAAGAAGAGACAGTATGAACCCATTCAAAAATATTACTAATCTTTTTGATTTTGTTTGATTGTATATTACCTATAAAATGCCACTTTATTGAATCATCTTTGATATTATTTTTTTTCTCCAAAGCTTCATCGACATAGTTTTCTCCGAAGTCTAAATGACCAAAAGTTCTTAGTTTAATTATTTTATCAGTAGTTTGTTTTTTTGATACTGCAACTAATCTAATCTTCTTGTCTTGATTCTTCTCAAGTTTTTTAATTTCCTCAACAAGGGATAAGTATTTTTCAACGTATGAAGGCTGTGTCATGTGTTATTGTCAAATAGCATCGACATGATTGCCATCCTTACAGATATCCCATAAGATACTTGATTCAGAATTACAGAATTAGGACCATCTGCTACAGTTGATTCAATCTCAATACCACGATTTATAGGCCCAGGATGCATAACAATGACATCATCTTTTGCATATTTTAAACGAGATTCATTTAAACCATAGTCATCATAATAAGTATCTAATGATATCAATGCATCATGCATCCTCTCTTTTTGTAACCTCAGCATTATAATCACATCAGCATCATTTATACCCTCATCCATGTTAGAAAAATAATTAACATTTAATTCTTGATAATCTTCTGGAATTAATTTTTCAGGACCAACTATGTTAATTTGTTTCGCACCAAGAGTATTTAATGCATAAATCAATGACTTGGCAACACGTGAATGCAGTATATCCCCAACAATAGATATATTTAGATCATGGAAGCTTCCCTTATGTTTTTTAATTGTAAATACATCAAGCATCGCCTGTGTGGGATGTTCATTAGACCCATCACCTGCATTAATTACAGAAATATTTTTGCTAACAGATTCAGCTATGTAGTGTGCTGTTCCAGGAACCGAATGTCTCACCACAAACATTTGACAGTTCATGGCTTCAATAGTCTTCACCATATCAATTATTGACTCACCTTTAGCAGTTGATGAATTTGAGATATCAATATTAATAAAATTTGATGACAATCTTTTTGAAGCTAACTCAAAGGTAGTTTTAGTCCTTGTGCTAGGTTCAAAAAAAAGACTAGCAACTACATTTTCTGTATATTTTCTGATATTGGAATTATTATGAATTTCTTCTGATTTAGAGATAATATCTTCTATGTAAGATTTTGGTAATTCTTTAATGTTCAGAAAATGTGATAATTTACCTTGAGATATCTGAATGCCATGATTAATTTTCATTTAATCCATGATATTTTCATTAATCCAGCTTTGCAAGATAATCGATGCAGATATGTCGTCATAATCAGAACTTTTTTTCCTTATCAAGCCACGATTCCTCATTTCCGCAAAACTAGTTTTAGCAGATTCACTTGAAAGTTGTTCGTCATGAATGATAATTTCTATAGAGGAACTTACAGATGACTTTAATTCTTCAATGAATGACTTGATGTCATTATGAATCTTAGCCTCTTTAGTATGATAAGGATAACCAATGATAATCTTTGTTATGTTCCATTGATCTATAACTTTATTTATCTCTAGAATATAATCTTTATATAAAACTTTTAGTGGTCTAGATTTCTTTATAATGTTTTGTGCTATAGCTAAGCCAGTTTTTTTATGACCGTAATCAACTCCTAAATAAAATTCATCTAACATTGATATTTCTTAATTATAATATTCTCTAATTTTTCTTACGAGCTGATTTGCAATTTTCATAGATAACCCATTTTTTATATTCTGCACACCAGTGGGTGACGTAATATTAATTTCTGTTATGTAGTCACCAATCATATCTACGCCAGCAAAAAATACTCCGTGATATTTGAGAAAAGAGGCAACTTTCTCTAAATTGACAAGGTATTTTTTTTTCAACTTAGTTATCTTAAAACTTCCACCATTTGCTAGATTAGCAATAAAATCACCTTTTGGCGGCATACGTGTTAACACATTTTTTTCAATTATACCGTTGTAGATAATAATTCTATTATCTCCCCTAGTTATTTCATCTATAAACTTTTGAGCCATGATTACTTTATTTTTCTTAATATGATCTCTAATTAATTCTTTGGACGAATTATTTTTTTTTACTTTTATAATTCCTTTTCCCGCCATAAGGTTCATTGGCTTTAATACTATGACATCATGCTGTCCTAGAAACTTTTCTATTTTGGTTTCATCACTAGTTACTATAGTAGGTAGCTTAGATTGTGAAAGCTGGCATCCTAAAACTTTTTCGTTAAATCTAAGCAGTGATTCAGGAGAATTTAAAACAAGTGTATCTTGATACTCAAGTTCTCTAAATAATTGTAACTGAGATATATATTTACTGTCTACAGGAGGATCTATTCTAAACAGAATACAATCCAGCTTATTAAGATTTACTCTACGTTTCCTTTTCAAGAAATATTTTTTTTGTGATAGAGAAATAATCTTTAGGTCACAAACATCCGCATAAATTGATGAACAGTCTGAATGTACAGAGTCCGGAATTATATATTCTATTTTAGATTTACTTTGAAGGCTTTTTAAAATACTTATAGTCGAATCCTTCTGGAAATTAATTCCGTTTATAGGATTCATATAAACACCAACACTATACATGTCAATCTAGGTTAAAAATTTCTTTTGCTGCTGCTAATATCGCTAAACGGGCTATTACGCCGTAGACATAGTACTTATTTATTTGAGAGTCTACTGGTAAACTTATATCTGGTGATATACAAATGTCATTTAGAGGTATAGGATGAAAAATCATACCGGGTGAATTTAAGTTTTCATTATTTGCTTTATTATCGTGAGCTCTATAAAAACCGCCTATCAGGAAATTAGAAAAAGAATAGATTACTGGCTCAGCAACTGAATTTGTATTTTTGATTTCCTCGAAAGAAAAGACACCTTCTTGAAGAATTACACTATCTGGTTTAACGGTTCCTTTTGTTGATGACATCTTATTCCTTTGCTTTCTATTCAGATTTTTTATTTGGTCAATACTGTTAACTGATATTACTCCCATGCCATAAGTACCAGCATCAGCTTTAATAATAATGTAGGGTTTTTCTTCAATATCATACATCTTATATTTCTCAGCGATGATATTAAATAATTTTTCTGCATGATAGATCAAGCAGTCTTCTCCTTTCTTAGTCTTAAAATTAATTTCACCACAATTTCTAAACTCTGGTTCAATTAGCCATGAATCAATTTTAAGCAGCTTACTGAAATTCGTACAAACATCGCTGTAGTATTTAAAGTGATCTGATTTTGACCGACTAGTCCAACCAATATTCTTTGATGGCAAAACTATTTGTTTTATATTATTTAAAAAGTCAGGAATTCCAGATGATAAATCATTATTTAATAGAATTGCATCAGGAATGAAACCGTCATATTCAAGAATTGAATTTGTTTTTTTGAATCTATTCTCATCAATACCAGGTTTAGATACTTTTACATCATAACCAGATTTTTTAATTAACAACGATAAATAATTAAGACTCTCAAGGTAGTGTATATTTCTAGTATGATTTTCAGGAATAATTAGTATCTTTTCAATTTTAGTTTTCAGTGAATCAAGAGAATGTTTCACTGCTGTTACATATAGTGATTCAAAATCTTTGTTTAGGTTATTAAAGCCAGCAGGAAATAGATTTGTGTCTACTGGTGAAATTTTGAATCCTGAGTTTCGTATATCTATGGATGAGTAAAACGGCGCAGGATATTTAAGCCATTGATTTCTGAACCAGCTTTCTATTTGTTGATGATGATCAATTACATTCTTATGAATATTTTCTTGAAACTTTCTATTACTATAAACTATGTCTTGATATGCTGTCATAATTCTCTATCAGAGTAAGGACGGAAATACATGCTGTTTCTGTCCTAAGTATGTTCCCATTAATCGATCTAGTTTTCCAATTATTTTGCTTAAAACTAATAAGCTCATTGTCCTCGAAGCCTCCTTCTGGACCAATAAAAACAGTAATGTCATTTTCATAGAAATCATTTGAAGAAAATTTGTCTCCTTCTGGGTTTAATAGATAGCAAGCTTTATTTTTATGTTGATTTATAAAACCCTCTAAATTTGAAGGTTCATGAATTTTCATCATCATTAATCTTCCACATTGCTCTGTTGCAGAAATTATAATTTTATTCCAATGATCTATTTTCTTATCAACATTTTTATACTGACTTCTTTTTGTATATACAGGATAAAAATCAGTTGCTCCTAATTCGACAGATTTTTGAATTACCATATCCATTAGTTTCATATTAATGACAGAAACTGCTATGCACACTCGGTTTTGACGCTCAACTCTTGATAATTCTTCTATAAGATTTATCGAAACCTTTTTTCCATCTATTGATAAGCATGCTTCATATTCTCTGATATTATTGAAAATCGAGAGTTTTTCATCATTTTTCATACGAAGTACATTTATAATTCTATGAGATAATTCTGTAGTACAAAGTATGTTGTTAGATTTAAATTCTGAATTTATATAAATTCTATGGATTTTTTTTTGTTGCTTCATTGATAGCCTCTCTCATTACATCTGACACAAAGGTAATTTCTTTTTTATTAATTACATATGGAGGCATAAAATAAATTACATTTCCTAAGGGCCTCATGAGTACATTATTTTCAAGACCATGAAGATAAGCTTTAATTCCTCTTCTTTCTTTCCAGTTGTAAGGGATTTTTCTTTTTTTATCTTTTATAAGCTCAATCGCTAATACCATTCCTGTTTGTCTAACATCTGAAACATTCGGATGATCTTTGAATGATACAAAACAATCATTCATATGCGAGGAAAGCTTTTTATTACTATTGATAGTGTTCTTATTTTCAAAAATATCTAGAGTTGCATTTGCTGCAGAACAAGCAATAGGATTTGCAGTATAGCTATGAGAATGAAGAAATGCATTCAGCTTTTCATATTCATCATAAAATGCATCATATATATCTTCTGTTGTTAGGATGGTTGATAAAGTCATATATCCACCAGTTATACCTTTGGATAAACATATGATATCAGGTGTTATTTTTGCTTGTTCAAATCCAAACATTGTACCAGTTCGTCCAAAGCCAACAGCGATTTCATCAGCAATCAGATGAACGTTATATTTTGTACATGCTTCTCTCAATAACTCTAAATATCGAAAATGATACATTCTCATGTACCCTGCACATTGTATAAGAGGTTCTACAATTACTGCACATACTTCTTTATGATTACTCTTGATAGCTTGATACATTTTATCAAACATTAACTCAGCGTGCTGCTCATCAGACATTCCATTCTTTTTATTATAGTTGTCCGGTGAATCAACAATAATTGTATCTTTAAGGATATTCTCATATGTTTTTTTATATAGATCTATATTGCTAACAGACAATGATCCAAGTGTTTCACCATGATAGCTGTTTGATAATGCTATGAACTTAACCTTAGATTTCTTTTTTTTATTTTGCCAGTAGTGATAACTCATTTTCATGGCAGCATCAATTGACGAGGATCCATTATCTGTAAAGAAGCATTTAGTAATTTCTTTTGGCATGAGTTTGACTAACCTTTCAGCAAGGTTGATAGCTGGCTCATGAGTAAATCCAGCTAGCAAGACATGCTCAAGATTTGTCAGCTGATTTTTAATACTTTTATTGATATATGAATTAGAATGACCGAATATATTCACCCACCAAGAACTTACAGCATCTAAATATTTATTATCATCATAGTCATATAACCAGACTCCTTTTCCTGACTTGATAGGGATCATAGGAATTTTTTCATGATCTTTCATTTGAGTGCAGGGATGCCACACTACCTTTAGGTCTTTTTTTACTAAGTCTGAAGATCTCATAATTAGTTGAGTACTAATTAATATCTATATGTATCTTTTTTGAATGGACCGTCGTTATTCACACCAATATACTCAGCTTGTTCATCAGTGAGCTTAGTGATCTTAGCATCTAATTTGTCAAGATGTAGCATTGCGACTTTTTCATCTAAATGTTTAGGAAGAACATAAACTTCTTTTTCATAGTTTTTATAGTTTTGCCATAATTCAATCTGAGCCATTATTTGATTGGTGAATGAACATGACATAACAAAACTTGGATGACCGGTTGCACAACCTAAATTTATCAGTCTTCCTTCAGCAAGTAATACAATTTTTTTACCATCTGGAAAGGTTATTTCATCGACTTGTGGCTTAATGTTATCCCACTCATAATTTTTTAAACTAGCGACATCAATTTCATTATCAAAGTGTCCAATATTACATACTATTGCACCACTTTTCATATTTTTCATGTGCTCATGATTAATTACATTAAAGTTTCCTGTTGCAGTTACAAATATATCGATTTCACTTATCTTATCTTCTAAAGTAATTACATCATATCCTTCCATGCAAGCTTGAAGTGCGCATATAGGATCAATCTCAGTAACCATCACTTTCGCACCAAGTGCTCTCAGAGACTCAGCCGATCCTTTACCTACATCACCATAACCACAAACAACACAGTGTTTGCCAGCTATCATAGTATCAGTTGCTCTTTTAATTCCATCAACCAGTGATTCACGACATCCATATAAATTATCAAACTTTGATTTAGTTACAGAATCATTCACATTTATTGCCGGCATTTTTAATGACCCTTCTTTAGCCATGTCATATAGCCTTAATACGCCAGTTGTTGTTTCCTCTGAAACACCTTTAATATCATTAATTAAATGTGGATATTCATTATGTATCATTGACGTAAGATCTCCGCCATCATCAAGCAATATATTTGGTTTCCATTCTGGATTTCCTTCGATAGATTGTTTGAGACACCATGTATACTCATCTTCTGTTTCACCTTTCCAAGCAAAAACTGGAATACCTTGATCAGCTATAGCTGCAGCTGCATGATCTTGAGTTGAGAAGATATTGCATGATGACCATCTTACATCTGCACCAAGGTGAACAAGTGTTTCAATCAATACAGCTGTTTGAATTGTCATGTGCAAACAACCAATTATCCTAGCTCCCTCAAGAGGTTTTGTATTTCCGTATTCTTCTCTCAATGCCATCAATCCAGGCATTTCTACTTCTGCAATTCTAATTTCTTTATGACCGAACGCTGCAAGAGATAAATCCGCAACTTTAAAATCATCCTTAATTTTTTTTACTTTTCCTGTTTCCATATTCACCTCTTATTAAATGGCTGCCTTTAGTATATCAACCTTATCTGTTTGTTCCCATGTAAAATTCTTATTATCACGACCAAAATGTCCAAAACTTGCAGTAGGTAAATAGCTTACGCTCAAAAGTTTCAGAGATTCAATTATACCGTATGGAGTTAAGTCAAAAACATCATTGATAATTTTTGATAACTTTTCATCTGAAACAATTCCAGTTCCAAAAGTATTAATCAATGTAGAGGTAGGCTCAGCCACCCCTATTGCATACGAAAGCTGGATTTCACACTTCTCAGCAAGATCAGCGGCTACAATATTTTTTGCAATATATCTGGCTGCATATGCAGCTGATCTATCCACTTTTGATGGGTCCTTTCCTGAGAATGCGCCCCCTCCATGTCTTGCCATACCGCCATAAGTATCTACAATAATTTTTCTACCAGTTAAACCTGAGTCACCCAGTGGCCCCCCTTCAACAAAGTTACCTGTTGGGTTTATAAAAATCTTCGTTTTGTTATCAATTAGATTACTTGGTATAACATTGTTAATGATCTCTTCTCTAACATACTCTCTAAGCTCACTAAGCTCAATTTGATCTGAATGTTGAGTAGATAGGACTATAGTATCAATTGATGAAGGCTTGTCATTTTCATATTTGAAGGTAACCTGACTTTTAGCATCAGGCCTCAGCCATTTCGTATTATTATTTCTCAATAATTCAGTTTGTCTTTCAACAAGTCTATGTGAATAGTAGATTGGAGACGGCATAAGATGCTCGGTCTCATTTGTAGCGTATCCAAACATTAGGCCCTGATCTCCAGCACCTTGTTTTCTTTTGTCATCTTTATCTACGCCCATTTGAATGTCTGGAGACTGCTTGGTAAGAAGTTTAATGATTTCGCATTTACTGCCATTAAAACCAAGTTCATTAGAGTTATAACCAATATCTAAAATTGTTTGTCTGATTAATTTATCAATGTCTAGATTAACTGATGTTGTAATTTCACCACCGATTACTACAGTTCCTGGTCTATCTGCTTGTCCCTTGACGAATGCTTCACAAGCCACTCTGGAACTCTGGTCCTTAGCAAGAACATAATCTAGTACTGCATCAGATAGATGATCACATAATTTATCTGGGTGACCTGGGGATACGCTTTCTGATGTAAAATAATACATTTGAGCAGTTTATATGACTATATTGAAGTATTAAAGTGAAAAAGACTAGAAATTAGAGCTATTTTTTGAAGTTTTTTATAAAAGCTCTTTCATCATCTGATAATTTTTCTCCATCAGTATATCGATTTAATAAATTAAAATATAATTTCTCATCACTAGTCTTTTCAAGTTGAGAAAGTATATCTTTTGCAGTTAGAAGAGCAGATTCTTCAGAGGATTCATTTGATTTGAATGTCATTAAGCTGTGAACTCTCTTATTGTCCGGAAACATATTAATCAAACTCGCGGCTTTAAAATTTTTATTATGGCAAAACCCTTCTTTCACAGCATTATAGATTTCTATTAGTAATGGGTCAGATATAACTTTTTCAAAGTCTATACTATTAATCAGTCTTGGATACTCAATTAGGAGACTGATAAGAGTCGACTCCTTTACATCAAAAATGTCTTCACTAATATTTTCATTTTGGATGTGTTTCTTTACAGGAATGTTTTCTTTACTAAGAATTTTGTCACCAACAATAGTTTCAAATTCTTTTTTAAGTATATCTGTATACATAATCATAGGCATTATATTGAGTATATTTTTTGCTCTATTAGCAAAAGCTGTTTTCCCTTCAACAGTATCAATTTTTATTCCAGATTTTAGATGTTCAATGATATATTGTGACAGCGGCTTCGCAGAGAATATCAACTCAATAAACTTATTTTTATCATTCTGGACAAATGAATCTGGATCAAAACCCTCTGGCAGAAATGATATAAATATTTGCGTTTCATCCTCTAGCTCTTCCATGCAATTACTTATCGCTTTCCATGCAGCTGATATTCCAGCACTATCACCATCAAAGCAGAATATAATTTTATTTGTGTATTTTTTAATTTTCTTGAAGTGAAATTTTGTAAAGGCAGTTCCGAGTGTTGCAATACAATTTTTGATTCCTGCTTTATGTAGGCCAATGACATCGGTATAGCCTTCAACCACAATTACTTCCTCTTCTTTAGTTATAGACTTTTTGCTTTCGTAAAGGCCATATAACTCATAGCTTTTATGAAACAATTTTGTCTCAGGTGAATTGAGATATTTTGCTCCATCTTTGGTGTTATAAATTCTGCCACCGAAGCCAATAATATTACCAGTAGAGTTTTTTATAGGGAAAATGATTCGACTTCTAAATCGGTCATAGGTTTTGTTATTTGAACTAATAACTAAGCCAGCTTGGATTGCATTTTTAAGAATATTTTTTTCAGTAAAAAATTTTGTGAGACTGTCCCAGCTGTCATCAGCTAAACCTAATTGAAAATTTTCTATCATTTCTTGACCTATATTACGTTCTGATAGATATGATAGTGCAGTCTCGTTATTCAACAGGTTCTTATTATATATCTCAGCTGCTAACTTATTTGAAATGAAAAGATTATAAGAGCCGTCATTTTTTTTTGTTTTATCTGGTAGTTGGAGATTTGCGGATTGAGCTAATTTGCTCAATGCTTCAATAAACGTTAAATGTTCATATTCTTGAAGAAACTTTATTGCATCTCCTGATGCACCACAACCAAAACAGTGGTAAAACTGTTTTGTTGACGAAACATTGAATGAAGGTGTTTTTTCGTTGTGGAATGGACACAAACCTTTGTAAGTGTTGCCGTTTTTAGTAAGGTTAACTCTCTCTTTTATTAATTCAACTATGTCTGTAGAGGACAGAACTTGATCAATAAATGCTCTGTCTATATTTGCCATTATTATGCAACTTTATTTATGCTATTTTTCTTAATATCTTCCATTGATGAATTAATAGGTTTTACTAATTTGATATATTTAAATTCTTCAGAAATATTTTTCATAATATATTTTGCATTAATACTTTTAGTTTCATTTATATAATCTCTCATTATTTTTTTGAAATAATTAACAATAGCCTTATCCGTATCTTGAATTTTCATTAATTCTACTGAGCTTTGATTAATACTTTCATTAAGCTTATTGTTTCTATCATAGACAAAGGCAATGCCGCCTGTCATTCCAGCACCAAAATTAGTACCAACACTTCCAAGTATAATGGTACAACCACCTGTCATGTATTCACAGCAATGATCTCCAGCTCCCTCTATTACTGAAATAGCTCCAGAATTTCTAACAGCAAATCTCTCTCCAGCTTTTCCTTCAGCATATAATCTACCGCCTGTAGCTCCATATAAACATGTATTACCAATAATGCTGTTTTGTGAGGCAGTATCTTTGAAGTCGACTGTTGCATTGATAATTATTTTTCCACCAGCCATTCCTTTTCCGACATAATCATTTGCATCTCCTGTTAGATACAATTCAACGCCACCAGCATTCCAAACCCCAAGGCTTTGACCTGCAGTTCCATTCAATATAATTTTTATAGGATTATCTGACATTCCATAATTACCGTAATTCTTTGCTATCTCACCAGACAAACTTGCACCTATTGATCTATCAAGATTTTTAATATTATATTTTAGACATATACTCTCTTTCTTCTCGATAGCTTTTTTAGAATCTCTAAGAATTCTTCTAGCAAGGATGCCCTTGTCATAAGGAGCATTGATTTTTGTAGTACAATGTTTTTGAGATTTCTTATTTGTAATGGTTAACATTCTTTTCAAACTGAGCGCCTTATGCTTTTGTGTTACACCTTTGTTGACAGTTAGTAACTGAGTTTGTCCAATTAGTTCATCAATTGTTTTAATCCCAAGTTCAGCCATTATTTCTCTTGTCTCTTGTGCAACAAATTTGAAATAGTTTACAACTCTCTCTGGGCTTCCAGAAAAATGTTTCATCCTAAGAATTTTATTTTGAGTGGCAACACCGGTAGCGCAATTATTCAGATGACAAATGCGCAAGTATTTACATCCAAGTGCAACCATAACGGATGTTCCAAATCCAAAGCTCTCTGCTCCTAATAAAGCAGCTTTGATAACATCAAGACCTGTTTTAAGTCCCCCATCTGTCTGAATTCTTACTTTGTGCCTTAAATTATTTAACATTAATGTTTGTTGTGTTTCAGCGATGCCCATTTCCCACGGAGAACCAGCATATTTAACAGATGTTAAGGGGCTTGCTCCGGTTCCGCCATCATATCCAGAAATAGTAATAAGATCGGCATAAGCTTTTGTAACACCAGCTGCAATGGTACCAACACCTTTTTGAGAGACTAATTTAACCGAAACCAAAGCTTTTTTATTAACTTGTTTTAAGTCATAGATTAGTTGAGCTAAGTCCTCAATACTGTATATGTCGTGATGTGGGGGAGGGGATATTAGGGTTACTCCCGGAACAGAATACCTCAGCTTAGCAATATATTGATCTACTTTGTCGCCAGGCAGTTGCCCGCCTTCGCCAGGTTTTGCACCTTGTGCAATTTTGATTTGTATTACATCAGCATTAACCAAATAATGTGGTGTAACACCAAATCTTCCAGATGCTACTTGTTTAATTTTTGATGTTTTATTTGAATTATATCTTTTTAAATCCTCGCCACCTTCGCCCGAATTAGATCTGCCTCCAATAGTATTCATCGCAATAGCTAGAGCTTCATGCGCTTCTGGCGATAATGCTCCAAGCGACATACCTGCTGTATCAAATCTTTTGAGAATACTTTTAGCTGATTCAACTTGACTTAGCGGTATCGCTTTTTTAGATTTCAGATTAAATAAATCTCTTAGAAAACTAGGATCTCTTGAATGAACTAGGCTAGAAAACTTTTGATAATCATCATAATCTCCTGTGGTTACACATTCTTGAAGGGCTTTTACTACATCGGGATTATAGTCATGATATTCACCACCGGCTGTAAATTTAAGAAGACCACCTTTTCCTATACCATCAGATTTTTTAAGAGAATATTTTTTATTATTTTTTAAATCGTTTTCAATATCATCGAAACTTGCACCCTCTATTCTCGATACATTATTTTTAAAACATAGATTAATGACGTTTGTATTTATCCCAATAATTTCAAAAAGCTGCGCACCTCTGTAGCTAGACACACAAGATATACCCATCTTTGACATTATTTTAAGTAAACCTTTATTGATGCCTTTTATGTAATTATTGACATGACTTGGATATATTGTTTTGTCAAGACTATTTCTTAAAATCATATCGTGAATTACTTCAAAAGCTAGGTACGGGTATATAGCAGAAGCACCATAGCCTAAGAGAACTGCAAAATGATGAGAATTCCATACTGAAGCTGTCTCAACTATGATGTTGCAATCACATCTGAGTCCTTGATCTATAAGTCTATGATGAACTGCACCTACTGCCATGATTGCTGGAATTGTCATCTGTTTATCATTCATATCTGAGTCAGATAAAACGATCAATACTGTTCCTTTTCTAACACTTCTAACTGCACGATCACAAATAGTATTAATAGCCTCTTCTAAATCAATATTCGAGTCATAATGAAGGCTTAGACTATCTTTTTTGAAATCTTTTTGATGTAGGGATGTGATTTTTTCAAATACCTGTTTTGACAGAACTGGAGAGTTTAGTACTAGTCTACCTGCATGCAAAGAAGATTCTTCAAACAAATTTCTTTCAACCCCAAGACACGTCTCAAGTGACATCACGCTCGTTTCTCGAAGTGAATCAATTGGTGGATTAGTAACCTGTGCAAATTGTTGTCTAAAGTAATCAAAAATTGATCTTGATTGTTTTGATAGCACTGGCATTGGGGTATCGTCACCCATTGAACCAGTAGCTTCTAAACCAAGATTTGCCAAAGGTAAAATGACATCTTTTTCTTCTTCAATCGTTACTCCATAAAATTTTTTATAGCCTAATAAATCGTCATGCCCCAGCGCTATAGGCTTCTCATTCTCTGTTTTAAATGATTCTAGATTAATTGAATTTTTGTTTAGCCATTCATCATAAGGGTGTCTATCTTTTAAAATTTTATTTATATCATCTGATAAAAGAATTTCACCATTTAGAGTATCAACTGCAAGCATATCACCTGGAGCCAATCTTCCTTTTTTTAAAATCTCGGAATCATCATAATCATAAACTCCTACTTCTGAGGCTAATGTGATGTGACGGTCTTTAGATATTACATACCTAGCAGGCCTTAGTCCATTTCTGTCAAGAACACATGCGGCATATCTCCCATCAGTTAATACTATTCCTGCAGGTCCGTCCCAAGGTTCCATATGCATTGAGTGATACTCAAAGCATGCTTTTAGTTTTTTATCTATTTGGTTGTTATTTTGCCATGCTGGAGGCATTAGAGTTCTCATGGCTCTGAATACACCCATATCACCAGCCAGCAAATACTCAAGCATATTATCCAATGAGTATGAATCTGAGTCATGCATTGATACTACTGGATGTAACGTATCTAATTCTGGCAAGTCAGAAATATTTAGTTTATTTCTTCTTGCCAAGTACCAATGCCTGTTCCCTTGAATTGTATTAATTTCTCCATTATGTGCTAAATGTCTAAATGGCTGGGCTAATTTCCATTGAGGAAGTGTATTTGTTGAAAATCTTTGATGGAAAACACATAGCGAGGTTTTCA
Organism: Gammaproteobacteria bacterium; assembly: GCA_965660795.1. Lineage (GTDB taxonomy): Bacteria > Pseudomonadota > Gammaproteobacteria > CACLCV01. The sequence continues at coordinate 2,396 of CBFIBF010000010.1, read as the reverse complement.
TATCTTTATGTATTAGATCTGGATAAAATTTTTGTATGTTTTCCGATACTATTAATCCTTTATATGAGATTACTTTTGAGGATAAGCTACAAATGTATAATTCTGGATCATTAAGTATTTTTTCAACCTGTAGTCTTGCAATATACAATTTCTTTTCAAATTCGTTTTCATGAAGACTATCATTGCCAGAAACAATGATTTGCTGTATGTCTGGAGCTGTTGCCAAAGCATCTTTACCACAAACTTTTTTATCAACAGGGACATTTCTCCAACCAAGTACGTCTAGACCTAGTTTTCTAATTTGGAAATAGAACGTTTCTTTTATTTTTTTATGTTTAGATTTATTTTTTGGAAGAAACACTGTACCGAATGCATAGTTGGCCCCTAAATCTATTTTTAGTTGATCAGCACAATAATGAAAAAATTGATCTGGTTTCTTGATAAGAAGACCACATCCATCACTAGATTTGCCATCATCAGATACCGCACCTCTGTGCTTGAGCCTGTTAAGGGCTTCAATACTCGTATCAATAACCCAACTAGAAGGCTTATCGTCCATGTTAGCAATTAATCCAAATCCGCAATTATCCCTTTCAAAAGTAGGAGAATATAGAGAATTCTTTGTCTTATGTCCCGTTGTCATAGTAGGAACATATTACCATAAATATTAATTTAAGAATTAACTGATGAAGTTTTTAGATAAGTCTGCTAGATATTTATCATTTATTTTGTCATCTATAAATGCGTCACCAATTTCCTTCAGAAGAATGAACCTATTCTTACCAGAAATTTTTTTCTTGTCATGATTTAGGTGCTTCATGAGCGACAATACATTTACATCCTTAGGTATCATGGTAGGCATATTCATCGTATCTAGCATGTCCTCAATTTCGCAGTATTCTTCATGATTTAAATGTCCTCGATCCGCAGAGATTGCAGAAGCAATATTCATCCCAATACTAACTGCCTCTCCATGCAAGATTCCTTTAAAGTTTTTAGAAGCTTCAATTGCATGTCCAAAAGTATGACCGAAATTAAGCAATGCTCTAGTTCCGTTTTCTAATTCATCTTCCGTCACAACTTGTGATTTGATAGTCGCACAAGTATGAACTATCTTGGTAATGTCTTCATCATGCAAGCCAAGAATTTTTTCGTAGTTTTTATTGATGTAATTAAAAAATCTTTTATTCTTTATTAACGCGTATTTTATAACTTCAGCCATACCAGCCATGAATTCTTTTCTCGGTAATGTTTTGAGGGTATAAGTATCAATTAACACTAGCTTTGGATGCTTGAAAGAACCAATAAGATTTTTTCCTAAAGGATGATTAACTCCACATTTACCGCCAATCGATGAATCAACTTGAGCAAGGAGTGTTGTTGGAATATGAATTAGGGATACTCCGCGCATAAATGTGTCTGCAGCAAATGCAACAAGATCACCTATTACACCACCACCAAGTGCAACTAATGTCACTGACCGGTCATATCTATTTTTAAGAAGGAAGTTATATACTTTTTCCAAGGTTTGGGTAGTTTTATATCTTTCTCCATCAGGCAATATTAATGAATTAACATTGAAGTCTTTGAATAGTCGGTTAACTTGTTTTAAGTACAATCTCCCAACTACAGTGTTTGTGATGATAACAACATCTTTATTTTTGACATACTTTGATACATCAAATTTTTTTAGAGCAGTATTTTCAATTATTATAGGTACATTGTTTGACGAAGTTTTGAGACTAACTTTTTTCACATTTAATTATTAATTTGATTCATTATTGATGATAATACATCTTCTTTATCTAAATATGAAACATCTACTACTAAATCTGCTAAATCAGAATATATAACACCTCTTACTTCATCGAGATTTTTGAGTATAGTTTTCAAATCACCTTCAATTAATAAAGGTCTATGCTTTCTGTGTTTAACTCGATCATACTGGGCATCAATAGATATCTTTAGATATATTTTATAACCGCTATTTAAAATTTTTTTATTATCCTGACTAAGCACTGCGCCACCACCAGTTGAAATAACAAATTCATTAGTAGCAGAATATTTTGTTAAAATGTCTGACTCTATTTTTCTAAAATAATTTTCGCCATTTTCTTTAAATATGTCTGAGATAACCATTTTTTCCTTTTGTTCTATTTCTTTGTCAATGTCAATAAAAGGAAGATGTAGTCTGTTTGCCAACATTTTGCCAATGGTAGTTTTACCTGATCCCATAGATCCTATTAAATAAATTTTATTCCTCATTTTGAACTTAGTTCTTGAACTTGTTCAATCAAGTAAGATACTTTATTTGGATTAATATCTGGTGTTATACCTGAACCTAGATTAAATACATGCCCTGAATCAAACGGAAAACTGTTTAGAGTTTTTATTAC
>CBFIBF010000009.1:24194-38147 GCA_965660795.1 Gammaproteobacteria bacterium | reverse complement strand
ATCGCAGTTTTTTCTGTCCATTGTGTTCCATCTTCTGTTATGTGGGTTGGGAGATCTGATTGAGAAAAGATAATATGCTCTAATAGTTTTTCTGACAGACTGTCTATCTCGTCATGTTTAAGATTGTCTTTGTATATACGCTTTATGTGTTGAAATACTCTCTTCTCTAGTTCTTGCTTTTTATTTTTAGGCATTTGTATCTACTTACGCTTATATTTTATATTTTAGAATCAGATTCTACTATATCTAGAAACCTATTTCGTATGTCTGGCATCGCTGTTTCCACACGATTCCAATTAGTTATAAGTGGATTTTGATTAGGGTTATCCAAAAATTCTTGGCCAGCAATAATAATATTATTTGAAAATAGTTCTATCGCTATTTCCTCCTCATTAATATTCAACTCGAGACCATTAATTTTTGCATCATTATGATAGATTTCCAGTAAATCCAATGCAGTCCGATAGTACGTAGCCTTAATTGTTCTGAGAGTATTATAGGTAAATGTATCACCTTGTGCCGCAAGCTTTCTAATTAAGGTCTTGGTAATATCAATGGACATTTTTGATAACCCTTGTGTTGTATCATTTTCTGAGAGTACTTGATGTTTATGATCATAAGTATCAGCGATATCAACTTGACAAATACGGTTGTAAGCTTGATTTCTTTGCATCTCAGACAGTAGTCCTATTTCTAAACCCCAGTCACATGGGATGCGTATTTCTTTTAAAAGCCTACTTTTAAATGAAAATTCGCCAGCCAGTGGATATCTAAAGACATCTATAAACTCTATATAGTCTCTGTGCCCTAATACTTTTTTGAATGTTTTAAGAAGTGGTGTTACAAGAAGTCTAGTTACTCTCCCGCTTAGAGCATTATCTCTTATCCGAGGATAATAGCCTTTACAAAATTCATAATTAAAATTTGGATTTGCAACAGGATAAACTAATCGAGCCAAAAGTTCGCGTGTATAAGTTATTATGTCGCAATCATGAAGAGCAATTGCTTTCGCTTCATTTCTTGAATAAGTATACCCCATACAATACCAAACATTTTTCCCCTTACCAGGTTGATCAGGAGCAATTCCTAATTTTTTGAAATCATTATCTAATTGTTTCATCTTAGGGCTATCATTCCAAATTACTGAATGAGGTTGTTTTAGTTTTGAAAAAAATGTTTTAGCTTTTTTAAATTCAGATTTATTAGCTCTATCGAGACCAATAGTTATATGATTTAAATATTTTACTTCACTTAAACAAGAGACTATTTTTTTTAATGCAGGGCCGCTCAATTCAGAATATAAAGATGGTAAAATTAGTTCAATTGGTAATTGTTTAGAGTGTTCTTTAAGTTCATTTTCAATCTCGCTTAATGTACGATTTGATAAATTATGTAAAGTGCTTATAACGCCATTCTGGTGAAAATCAGACATATGCGCCTTCCTGATTTTTAATTATAGTAAAAACTCTCTCTAAACACTCTGTCCAACCAAGCGGTGCATATGATGAACTAAACACAACATTTTTATTTTTAACCTTATCTAATAAGCCATGATTATTGTCTGATTTTACAATACATGGAAAATCAACAGCATTTAACATATCCAAATCATTCATGCTATCTCCCATAGCAACGGATATTATTTTCATATCTTCATTAGTCCTCATTATATTTTTTAAAAAATAATTAGTTGCTTTACCTTTATTATTGTTTGAACATACGTGGCAGAATCTTCCACCTTGTATCAAATTAAGATTGTGTGAATTAAGAGCCTCATTCAGCTCTTTAAAACTTTTCTTATTTCCTGAATGTTTAATAAGTATTGAGAAATCTCTATCTGATGCTAGAGCTAAATCACTTCCTGACAATCCTGTGAGTTTAGATTTTTCAAACTGATTAAGATCATCAAAAAACTCAAAGTCATTGGAAAAGTTATTTTTTATTAACTCTCTGACTAAGTCACGGAATCTGTGTATTTTTATAGACTCATATAAAATAAAGTAGTCATCCCTTTTTTTATCATATTCAAATCCAATGCTTTTAGGATGATATAGGCCTCCGCCAGTCTCACAAATGAATGGAAACTTTATTTTAAAATTTTTTTGCATGGAGGCTATTTCATGAAATGTTTTACTCGAATTAAATGCAAAAAAATGATTATGTCTATCAAATTCCTCTAGCAGAGCGATATTCTTTCCAGAGTCAAATGTGTCATTGCTTATAAAAGTTCCATCAATATCAGTAAACACAGCCATGATAAATTTATTAGTTTCAAAATCCATAAATATAATTATCTGGTATATATCATGCAATTTACATGCCGTATCTTATAAAATTGGCATGATTTATGCTTGGTAAAAGTATGAAGAATATTCATATTCATAAGCAAAAGGTATTTAGACAGACTGAAAATGTTCTCTTTTATGATATAACAATAAAAGAGTCTAATGCATCTGATCTTGTAATTCATGACTCAGCTGCTGTTTCTCCTCCTGATGATGATCTAGGAAATAAGCAATTTTATGTCCATTATCATCAAATAGATAATAATCGAGTAGTTCATGGCTCCAGAACATTTGAATTGATAAACTTTGATTGGGACAAACCGTATCAAATCATCAAGCTCACTAGAAACAGTGGAGCTTTGAGAATACCAAAAGGAACATTTCATCGTTCAATATCGTCAGATATTGGATCGATAGTTATTAATCAATCAGAGAGAGACGATCTATTTCAAACAAAAAAAGAATTTCAACCGGTCTCTGTAATCAAGAATGAAAAACTCGCTTACATTCTCAAAAATATAAAACCGGTAATAGTTAAAATTTAGCTATAAATCTCTAAGAATGCAGATATTCTTTCGATAACTCTTTTTTTCCCTAATAAGAAACATAAGTCATCTATTGATGGTGCGTTTAATCTGCCAGTAGTTGCAAAACGTATTAGTGGACCAACATCTTTAAATTTTAGTTTTAAATCCTCACATGTAGACTTAACACATGCGCTTATTGATGGCTTGTCATTGAAATCTACAATGAAGAATTTTGCAATTATATCTCTCAATATTTGTATTGTTTGATTTTTTTCATATTTAGAAATTATGTCTAGATCATATTCAATTTGTTCATTGTAGAAATAAGCAATACTGCCAGCAATATTTTTAAGAGAATATTCTCTTTCAATACCAAGTTTGAGTATACTCTTTAGGTAATCGTCATTTCTTGGCTCGTTAGATAATTTCATATCTTTTAAAAAAGGGATTATACTCATAGCTATATTATCTATATCATCATTTTTAATATAATGTTGGTTTAGCCAATTTAATTTTTCAACATCAAAAGTTGCCGCGGATTTAGTAATTTTATCAAGACTAAATAGTTGAATAAGTTCTTCAACACTGAAGATTTCCTGATCACCATGAGACCAGCCTGTCTTAGCAAGATAATTGAGTATAGCGTCAACTCTATAACCTTCATTAAGAAAATGGTTAATGTCAACCGCGCCATGTCTTTTTGAAAGTCTCTTACCATCAGTTCCATGAATCATAGGTAGGTGTGAAAAAGATGGAACTTCAGCTCCAAAAGCTCTAAATAAGTTAACTTGAACTGGAAGATTGCTGAGATGATCGTCACCTCTGATAAGATTGGTAACAGCCAAGTCAATATCATCAACTACAGATGTAAGATTATATGTGGGCACGCCATTTGATCTGAGAATGACAACATCGAAAAATATTTTAGGATCAAAAGTTATTTCACCATGTACTGAGTCATTAATAATTATTGATTTTTCTCGTTGATTTTTAAATCTAATAACATGACCTTCTTTATTGAGCCTATTATTGTATTGAATGCTTAAATCTGTATCTTTAGTTTTTTCATTTATCTCAACTTTGTCATAATACGCAAAACCATTATTTAGTAGCTCTTCAATCTTATCAATATAATGATCAAATCTTTCTGATTGATAAGTTATATCACCATCGTGTTTTAAACCGAGCTCATCTAGAGCGGATATAATTGAATTTTTATATTCTGAAGTGCTTCTAGTCGTATCTGTGTCATCAATTCTTAAGAGAAATTTTCCGTTATTTTTTTTTGCATATAGCCATGAATACAACGCTGTTCTAACTCCACCTATATGAAGCCAGCCTGTTGGACTAGGTGCAAATCTTGTAGTTACAGTCATAGAGTCATTTTGAAATTATTAATTATTGCTCCAGGCAATCTAGAGCTTGAGGTTGATCTTTCTTCATATGTGCTCGAATCAATTAACATTTCCCTTTTTCTTGTCAGTCCAACTAAATTCTCGCCTAGCATACTATAAACACTATCATCAAATCTCATGGTGTTGATGGGAGCAACTAATTTACCATTTTCAACAATAAAGCAACCAAATCTTGTTAATCCTGTCATTCTCCCATTATTGCGGTCAGAGAAGTTCAGATACCACAAGTTACTAATGTATATACCATTATCTAATGTATTAAGAATATCATTCTCATCAATATTTCCTGGTTTCATATCAATAGAACAAGGATATTCTGAATTACTAGATGCATTATGAACGGCAGAATATTCAAGAGAAGATCGGGGTGAAGTCAAAGACTCTGTGAATTTACCATCAGTTATCATATTGATTACATCGGGTTTAATAAAACCATCAGAATTAAAATTAGCAGAAATTCCATCTTTAATATTCTCATCAATTGATATAGATGGATGAAGGGATTTTTCTGATTTATTAAGTAAGTGTAATGGACTTGTTCCTATCTTATTCGCTTTATAGCTAAAACCTCCCCATGACATCATGTCTATTATTTCATTTAATGCGGATGGTTCTAGGTAGACATTATACTCGCCTTTCTCAATATTCTTAATAGGCTTAGATAATACATCTAGTTTTTCTTTACCCTGATTAAGTATTGAATCAAATTCATCATTACTCCAATTCTTAGATGAATAATTCAATTTAATAGCATTATTATTTTCATTATAGATTGAATAATCAAAACTAAATGAGTAATCACTATGCCAATTAAATTGACCAAGTGAGTTTGCTAACCCAGTGTAAATATATCCAGATGAATAAATACCGACTAAATCTAAATTAGAAATATTTCTCATCACGTAATCCAAATTTTCTCTATCATCAACATTTTTTTTCTTCTCAGATATTTCCGTAGAGTGAACATTAGTCGAAAACATTAAGTATGGATCTTTCGGAAGATCTGGAAGTTCTCTTCTTAGATAGTTTAATGTCCTTATGAGCGTGGCCTTATCTCTATTTATACTCCCGTTAAGCCTTACATGAGATTTAAGATTTTTTTTATCTCTGTTTGATAAACTCAAGGATAATGATATTTGTTTTACATTTCCTGGTTGTCTAATTTTTCCTTTATTGAGTCTAACAAAACTAGATTCTTCTGCATCAAAGTTAAGAATTAGAAATTCATCTTTTTGAATGTTTTTAAAAAGTTCTTTTGCAATACTTTGAAAATAATCCTTCACTACTCGCCGCCAAAAATATCAATGTTTCTGAACAGGCATGGCGGTGTGGCATGGCCAACAAAAATAGTCTGATTTGGCTCTCCTTTTCCACAATTAGCTGTACCCAGTATAGAGAAAGATGAATTATCTCCAACCTCTGAAAGATTGTGCCAGAACTCTTTAGTAATGCCTCTGTAGTTAGGGTTTTTAACTACTTCTTTCAATTCACCATTTCTAATTAATGTGCCTTTCTCACAACCAAACTGAAATTTATTCCTGTAGTCATCGATTGACCAAGAATTATTTGTTTCTAATAAAATACCATTTTCAATTGAATGAACCATTTCTGCAAATGTTGAATTACCAGGTTCAAGATTGATATTTCCCATTCGATCTATTGGGGGCCTATTCCAGCTTGTCGCTCTAGAGCATGCAACAAAATCTTGTTCAGCTCTTTGAGCAGAAAAATAACTTCCTATGGGTCTTTTGAGAATACCATCTTTGATTAAATATTTTTTGTCCGCTAAAGTTCCATCATCATCAAAATTATATGTAGCTAATTCAGATTCTTGTTTTGGGTTAAATGAGATATTTAGTTTTTCTGATCCATATTGATATGAACCGAACATATCAAGATTAACAAAACTTGATCCAGCGTAATTTCTCTCATCACCCAATATTCGATCTAGTTCTAGTGGATGACCAATAGATTCATGAATTTGCAAAATCATTTGGTCCGGAGCAATTAATGCGTCTAATTTTTCGGTAGGACAATTTGTTGCCATTGAAAGCTCAATGGCATCATTAGCTATCTCAGATGCTTTGTTTATCAAGTCTGACTCTTTCAGAAAGTTATAACCTATTTGCCTTGCATGAGCATGACCTCCAAACGTACGGGTCTGAATTTGTTTTTTATATTCAGCGCATGCTATTAATTGTGGCAAAATATATGAAATATTTTGTCTGAATTTACTACCGTTCGTATCAGTAAATAAAGTTTCGAGTCTATTGTATCTAAAGCTTGCGCCCCAATTCGATATAGTTGGTTTAGATTTAAGAGATTTATTAATCTCCATTAAATAATCTACTTTGTCCTTATTAGATTCTTTTGCCCAAGCATCTTTTTCATGTGTGAAATATTTACCATTATCTATTGTGGTATTTGGAGGGATAAATTCATGTACTAATTTGCCTGATGAATAATCTGCCCATTTCTTGGCATCTTCAGTTGCCTCTAGAATTCCCTCTTTCGTTATGTTGCTAGTAGCGCTGTAACCGTATCCGCCATTGTTTATCACCGTAACCATTAATCCTTCGTCTTCTAGAATTTCAATAGGCTCAAGAACATTCCTTGTTACAGAAATTATATTTGTATATTTATTTACAAATCTAAAAGAACAGTAATCTACATTTGGTAGAAAACTATTTATTTGATTAAGAAATTCATTTTTCATGATTTAGCAAGAAATACATTGTATCATTTAAGTACAATTATGCATAAAATTTATCCTCTGATTGAAAAGACAGACTTTCCAGAGATTGCCCGAAGAGAGTTAAATACATTACAGGTCAATTTGGGTTATAAGTGTAATCAAAGATGTCTCCACTGCCATGTAAACGCTGGACCGAATAGAACTGAAATGATGGATAAAAGTACTGTGAATCAAGTAATAGATTTCGCAATCAAAAGCCATATCAAAGTTGTTGACTTGACTGGTGGAGCTCCGGAACTAAATGAACATTTTAAATATATGATTCAAGCACTCAAAGCCGAGGGAATTCATATAATTGATAGGTGCAACCTTACGATTTTAAATGAAAAGAAAATGATAAATCTAGCAAACTTTCTTGCGAAGAATAAAGTGGAAATCATCGCATCTTTGCCATGTTATTCAGAGCAAAATGTTGATGCACAGCGAGGAAAGGGAGTTTTTGATGTTAGTATAAAAGTACTTCTAGAACTTAATTCTCTTGGGTATGGATTAAATCATGACTTGCAACTCAACTTAGTATATAACCCACAAGGAATGGTTTTGCCTCCAAATCAATCTATGCTAGAAAAAGACTATAAAAATTTTCTTACAGAGAAATTTAATATCAAATTTAATAAGCTCTATACAATAACAAATATGCCAATTAATAGATTTGGAAGCATGCTAATCAGTAAGAATAAATTCCATGATTACATGAATCTGCTCAAATCATCTTATTCAAAAAAAGCAGCAGAAAACGTAATGTGCAGACATCTTATAAGCATAGGCCATGATGGCTATGTATATGACTGTGATTTTAATCAAATGCTAGAGCTGCCTTTGTCAAATAAGAAAGTTCATATTAGTCAACTTGCATTGAAGTCACTAAAGCATTTGAAAATAGCTTCAGCTGACCATTGCTATGGATGCACTGCTGGAGCAGGTAGTAGTTGTGGCGGATCTTTAACGTAATATGAAGTTCTCTATAATAATTCCCGTTTTAAATGAAGAGAAAAATCTTATTCAGAATAAGCCGTTTTTAAATAAACTAAAAAATACTTTAAATGCAGAACTAATATTTGTTGATGGAATGAGTCGAGACAAATCTTTAATGATTTCACGTACTCTATCAAGAAAGGTTTATATCGATACTGCAGCAAGATCTAAGCAACTTAATACAGGAGGAAGATATGCCAAAGGTGAATATTTAATATTCCTTCACGCAGATACAAAATTAGATGATCTGGCAATAAATAACATCTTGAAAATGTCTAAAAGTTACAAATGGGGTTTTTTTAACCTACAACTAGACGATACAAGTTGGAAATATAGAACCTTATCTTACTGTATAAATCTTAGAAGCAGATTGTTTAAATATGCAACTGGCGATCAAGTCTTAATAATCAAAAAAGACATATTTGAAAAGATTAGAGGATATAAAGATATTCCATTGATGGAAGATATTGAAATATGCAATAGGTTAAAAAATCTATATTTACCAGAGATACATCATGGCAAATCGATTTCATCAGCTAGACGATGGAAGGCGCATGGATTCTTTAGAACAATACTATTAATGAGAATATTGAGGCTCTTGTATTATTTAGGTGTAGATCCAAAAAAATTAGAACTAATTTATAAATGACATCTATCATTAATATTTTATCTAAGAATCCTGAATTGGCAGATTGTAAAAGTCGCCTCAAAAAATATCTATCTAGAGATGAAAGGATATTTCTCACAAAGAAAATGCTTGAAATGATATGTAGTGAAATAATAAGGGTTGATGCTGAAGCTTGCTTGCATTTTTTTCCTAATGATAATGGTAAATATATTGAATGGCTATCTAAGAAGTTTAAAATTAAAACTCAACATCAAAAGCAAGGATATCTCAGTGATAAAATATACTCTGCATTAGATGAACAAAAAGAAATATATAAAAAAAGAATTGTAATAGGTTCAGATATTCCTACAATTTCAGTCGATGAACTCACAGATTGCATTGTTAATCTAGATAAACATGATTTGATTATTGGGCCATCTGAAGATGGCGGATTCTATCTAGTGGGAGTAACAGATAATGTACATAAGATCTTTAAAGATATGGAACTAGATAAAATCTCTTTTAAAGATATCCTTAAAAAATGTATAAGTAGTGACATAAGTTATAAAGTAATAAGAACTCTTAAAGATATAGATACTTTTGATGACTTAACGTCTATCTAACTTTTTTTTGTGAAGGTCATTTAATTTTATATATTTAAGATAAGTATTAAACATAGTGGTGAGAGCCACTTTAAATCCATTTTTCCCTTGAAGTATTCCTCCCTTAATAAAAAGTTTTTTGATAAATGCAAATATAGATCTTATTATAGGCCTGCTGTTTGATGGTAAGACCCCATCATCAAACAACTGCTTAGCACTCATACTGCTTCTGAAATTCATTTTATCAACCCATTCTTCCATAGATTCATAGGTATTATGAATAATATGACACTTAGTCTTTAAAGTATTATTACATTGAACTGCTGCGTGATCAGCTCTAGTATCATAATTAACTTTCTTCTTATTGTATAATCGAATTACACTATCGGGATAGAAACCTGCTGCCCTAATCCATTCATCTCCACAAAAGTTTTTCCTTCTGAACGAGAAACTATCATAAGAATTTTTTTCAAAATTAATTCTCTTAACGTAATTAACTAAATCATCATCCAATAGTTCATCTGCATCCATGCTAAAAATCCAATCATTTGACGCAAACTTTGAAGCCTCTTTTTTTTGAGCACCATCCCCAAGAAATGGTTGTATAAAAACTTTTGCTCCTTCTTTTTCTGAAATTTGTCGAGTTGAATCACTGCTTTCAGAATCTAAGACAATAACTTCATCACAAATATTTCTCAAACTTCTTATAGCTCTTGAAATATATTTTTCAGCATTTAGTGTAATAATTGTTCCTGAGATTTTCATAAATATTTACTGATTTATAATTTTCTCTAGTTTATTAAAGTGGTTATCATAATCGTAATATTTGATTGAGTGCTCGTATCCATTATGTATTATTTTTTGTCTTAATTGAACATCTTCAATCATTTGGTCAATTTTCTTTTGTAAATCAACATAATTTTTTGTCTCAAATAATAAACCATTATTTTTGTTTATAATAATTTCAGGTACGCCACCAGCATTACTTCCAATAACAGGTACTTTCATCAGCATTGCTTCTACGACAATCAATCCAAATGTCTCCTCATAGGTAGGTAACACCACTAAGTCGAAACAAGGCATATATGTCATGGGCGTGTTAACAAAATCAATGAATTTTACTTTTTGATTTAATTTATAAAGCTGTATATCTTCAATGAGTCTATTTTTATATTCATGCTTCATACAGTGTCCTATAACGCACAATTGAATATCATGATTACTTTTATTAATTGCTTGTAAGACAAGATGTTGTCCTTTTTGTTCCTCTATTCTTGAAAAGACTCCAATTGTAAACACTGAAGTATCTAACTGAAATTGATTAAAAAATTTTTCTTTAGCAACAATCAGATTTTCTGAGGGTTTTTCTATCCCATATGTCAATAAATGTATTTTGGAGCTATCAATAGGTAAATGTATACATGATTCATTGTATAGTTTTTTTGTTATAACTAAAAAATGATCTATATTTCTGTATATGAATTTATGATAAATATCTTTTTTTGGACGTGACAATTTCATTTGTCTATAAAATATGAGTTTGATAGGTTTTTTAGATAGTTTTTTTAATAGAACAGATAAAAATAAATCTTTTGCCCAGCTTACATGTATAGTATCAATATCATTATCATGGATATATTTTCTTAAAATAAAAATATTTTTAATAAAACTTTTTGATTTACATATAATTTTATCATCAGAAATTTGATTTGAAATATATGAGTCTTCTGAGCAAGCAACATGAATATTTCGATTTAGCTTAAGTCGATAATATTTAACCAACTTTAGGAAATATAGTTCTAAGCCACCTTGATCAGGTGACATACATAGGGCTAATATTCTATTCATTTATATAATTTTGAATCCATTATAATCTTAATTTTGGTACATGAACAAAGAATAATTTGTAAGATGTACTAAATATTGATGTAATACAATGATGAAAAAATTGTTAGTTGTGAGAAATGATAAACTTGGTGATTTAATTTTAATCTTCCCAGCATTAAAGTTAATTAGAAACTCAATAAATGATATACAGGTTGATTGTCTCATAGATAAAAAATTTACTGATATAAGGACTATATCGAATTATATTGATAACGCTATCTGTGACAATGCACAATTAGTAAGTGAGATTAAGAGATGTAACTATGACTTCGTAATAAGCTTTTTCTCCACATTTAATATTGGGTACAAACTCTATAGATCAGCAATAGCAAAAAGGTATGCTCCAGCAACTAAACTCGCACAGATTTTTTATAATAGAACAATAAAACAAAATCGATCTTTGTCTGTGAAACCAGAATATGAATATAATCTGGATTTAGCAAAATATTTTCTTAAAGATAATGGCTATAACATAAATGATAGTAATTCATCATATTTTAGTTTAACTAAAACCAAAGATTTATCAAATGAAAAAAAGCAAAGAGTATTCATTCATCCCTATACAGGTGGATCCTCTAAATCCCTTGCTCCTAGAGACTTTATCAAACTTTGTGAAGAAATAAATAATTACAAAGAGTGTAATTTTACTATTCATTGTGATGTACATGATTATGATAAATGTCTCAAGCTAGAAAAAATTAATCATAATTTAAACATTAAAACTATCAATCCAACAGAAAGCTTAATTCAGATGTTCGATAATATTAATAAATGTGACATCTTTATTGCGGGCTCCACTGGACCATTACATGTGGCTGCAGCATTAGGTAAAAAAACTGTTGGGTTTTATCCATCTAAAATTTCATCTACATCCTTGAGGTGGAGCACTATTAATCCAAGTCATAGCAAATTATCATTCACTGACATTGGTAATAATAATGAGTATATAGAAATTAATCTAATCAAAGCCGCTAGATTAATATATGATCACTTACTTGATTAATTTATATATTTCATCTCTTATCTGATCAGATGAAATATCATTTAAACAATTTAGATGTTCCAATGGACATTCTCTCTTGAAGCATGGACTGCAGCTTAAATTTTTATAAATGATAGATTTTTTATATTCATCTGTAAGAGGCGGTGTATATTTAGGTGATGTTGAACCAAAAATTCCTACGACTGGTTTATCAAGAGCCGCTGCTAAATGCATTAAGCCAGAATCGTTAGCAATAACACAACTAGCATTACTTAAGATATTTAAAATATCATTCAGTGAGGTTTTATTAATTAAATTAATGTAATCAGTTTTGATTGATTCCAAACTTGTTTCTATTGATTGATCTAAACCAATAAAAATTATTTGATATTGATTATTTATCTTATTGGCTAATTCAATCCATTTATTGATTGGCCATCTTTTAGCTGGACCATATTCAGCATCAGGACAAAATACAATATACTCTTTATCGGCAGTATAAGTTTTATTAACAATCTTTTTGTCATTATTGTAATTTATTCTTGGTATCAAACTCTCATCGTACTGGGAACCCAAAAGATTAAGGTATCGATTTACCATACCTTCTTCACGATCAACAGGTTCTATTATTCGATTAATTAAACCATATCTAAACTCACGCATGTAACCTATTCTTTCCTTGATCTTCGCTATAAATGGTATCAATGAAGACTTAATACTGTTTGGCAGTATGTAACATTTAGCATAATTGTTATTTCTAAGTTGCATGCCCAGTCTTACTCGGTAAAAGAAAGATAATTTTCCATGTTTAATTTTTACAGGAATTATTTTTGATATATCTGGAAAATATTTTGTAACCTCATAAAGATTCTCATTTACCATTAAATCGATTTCATGATTTACAAATTTTCTCTTAAGAGCTTTTAAGAAAGATAAGCTAATAACAAGATCGCCCAACCAAGCTGGTGCTATCACTAGAATTCTATTTTTGTTCATATAACTACCTGTTCAGAAAAGATAGATACTGTTTTACACCTTCTTCCAACTCTGTTGCGTCTTTTGCGTATCCTATAGTTTTCAGGTTAGTCATATCAGCTTCTGTGAATGCTTGATACTGTTTCTCAAGGCCATCTGGAAAATCGATATATTCTATATGACCTGATTCATAGAAATCAATCACAGCATTAGCTACATCATTAAATGATCTACTTTTTCCAGTACCCACGTTGAATATGCCAGATTTTTGATTATGTAAAAACCAAATTTTTATATCGACAGTATCTTTGACGTACACAAAATCTCTTCTTTGCTCGCCATCAGCATATCCGTGACTCCCTCTAAAAAGTTTTAACATGCCTTGTGATTTATGTTGATTTGAAAAGTGATATATCACACTGCTCATAACTTCTTTATGCTGTTCATATGGTCCATAGACATTGAAATATCTTAGGCCAACAACTTGAGAATTTATTTTATTAAAATTTGTTCTCACATAATTATCAAACAAAAGCTTAGATTCAGAGTAGTGATTCAGTGATGATTCATTTTCAGGATTTTCTACAAAAGTATTACCTTCGCCATACACGGATGCCGAAGATGCATAGACAAGATTAATATTATTATTGGAGGAATGTTCAAGAATATTTTTCGAATAATTAAGATTCATCTCCATTACATAATCTCTATCGGGCTCAGTAGTTTTTGAGCAAGCTCCTAAGTGAAAGATGTGTTCAATTTTATTGTTGTATTTTCCATTGTTTAAATTCTTAAGAAAAACATCGTGTCCTATACAATCTAATATTTCTAAATTTTCGATATTTCTAAATTTCTTTTCATATCGATTTAATTCCTCAACAACTAATATTTCTTTATTTATTTCAAGAAGAGATCTAACAAGATTTGAGCCGATAAAACCAGC
>CBFIBF010000009.1:0-24094 GCA_965660795.1 Gammaproteobacteria bacterium | reverse complement strand
CCCGATCTTTTATATGACTATGCGGAGAGTGCATGTGATAGAGGCTTAGAAGTTATTATAGCTGGTGCTGGCGGAGCTGCCCACCTACCTGGCATGACTGCTGCTAAAACACATTTACCTGTCATTGGTGTTCCAGTGAAGACAAAGTCGCTAGAGGGTAAAGATTCACTTTTATCGATTGTTCAAATGCCAGCAGGAATACCGGTTGCAACAGTTGCAATAGGTAAAGCAGGCTCTATCAATGCTGGTCTGTTAGCTGCATCTATACTTGGAATAAAATATCCTCAAATAAATAAAAAGATATTAGATTACAGAAAAAAACAAACTAAACGTGTCTTGAAAACTACAAAAATTCTCTGATGAAGATTGCTATTTTTGGTGCTGGTCAACTCGCAATGATGATGATTCAGTCTGATAAAGAAAAAAAACATGAGTTTTTAGTTATTGATCCAAGCGATAATCCACCTGCAAGTAATTATGCACAACATATACAAAGTGAATATAACGATAAAAATACGCTAGCGAAAGTTTCTAAACATTGCGACATAGCTACAATTGATTTTGAAAATGTGTGTGTTGAGTCAATGAGGGAAATTGAAAAATATATTCCTGTTCGTCCTTGTCCTAATGCTCTAGAAATATGTCAAGATAGACTCAAAGAAAAAAATCTTTTTAAAAAACTTGATATAAAAACTACAAATTTTTCTGAGGTAAACAGCCTAGATGATTTAACTAAACACATTCAACAGAATAAAAGTTATATACTCAAATCACGGCGATTTGGTTATGATGGTAAAAATCAATATCGCATCAAACCTAACACAGAAATCATGACAGATTTAATCAGTCAAGAATGCATACTAGAAGAAGTTGTAAACTTTGACGCTGAAGTTTCACTAATATGTGTAAAATCTGTTGATGAAAGTGTAATGTATTTTCCTCTAATTGAGAACACTCATAAAAATGGTATTCTTAGTGTCAGTAGGTTTCCGAGTAAATACACTCACCTTCAATCTGATGCAGAAATTATTGGTGCTAAATTACTTGAATCCATGAAATATATAGGAGTTTTAGTAATTGAATTTTTTGTAAAAGCTGATCAGTTGCTGGCAAATGAAATGGCACCGAGAGTTCATAACTCAGGCCATTGGACGATTGAGGGATCGAGTCTAAGTCAGTTCTTAGCACATATTAATGCTATAACTGGAGAATCTTTTGAATCAAAGATAAATTTTAAAAATTCAGTTATGTTTAATATTCTATCTAAATTCCCAAGTAACGATAAAATAAATAAAATTCGTAAAGAGTTTAATATCTACGTGCATGATTACCATAAAACAGAACGAGAGAATAGAAAATTAGGACATATTACACATGTTTGTGATGATAATAATAAAATGGATCATAATATAGAAAAAATACTGGAAATTCTCTAGTGACTTCTCTTGCCGTCAAAGACACAAACAAAGTAGCATCCGTCATTGCCAGCATGGACCCTATGAAAATCTCCATCTTTAATGAGAACCGTATCACCTTTTGAAACTGGAAATTTTTTATCATTTATCTCCATTTCTCCGCTACCTTTTATAAAAAAATAGATCTCTTCTTGGCCTGGATGTTTATGGCCTGAGGTACTCATGTTTGGGTTCAAATCAGTACTACTAAGCACAAGATTATTCAATTCTGAATTATCACATACTCTGTATCTTTCATCTTCTTTAGCAACTATTCCACCAATATCATTTATATTGTATTTATTCATTCATAACTCCTTAAAAAGACTTGTGGTCCTTGTGTGTTATTTATATTGCATGAATCATGCCAGTTTGATTTTTTGACTATTTTTTTCCACAATTTCATTTTTACTATTTAAACATAAAATAGTGGGGCTATGATTGTCTATTTCTTCAACAGACAAATCGCAATATGTGCAAATGATAACTTCATCGTTAATATTGATTTTATGACAACATGCGCCATTAGCACATATTTCTCCTGAATCAGCGGGTCCAGGAATAGCGTAAGTTGAAAGCCTCTCGCCGTTTGTAATATTGTAAATCTCTATTTTTTCAAATGGAGATATCTTTGCTGCATTCAAAATAGAAATATCTATTAAACAGGAACCTTCATAATTAATGTCTGCTCCAGTGATTGTAGCTTTGTGGATTTTAGAATTTAAAAAACTTCTTTTCATATATACATAATACTAGTTTTATAGGTTAAATTATATTTGTATATTATCAATTAGTCTAATATTCATAATATTGCATGCGATAAATACAGATGAATTAGATAAATTATTCTCTGCTATTTCTAGTGTATCGTTATTTCTATGTTCAAGATATTCAACTTTAAAATTTAATTTTTCTATTTCATCAATGTATGAATCTTTTATTTCAGAGAATTTATTTCCTTTAAGTAACTGTTCTCTTATTTTTATTAGACTTTTAAACATAATTTGAGCATCACAAATAGTTTCTTCATCTAATCGACTCAATCTTGAGCTTAGTGCAATATTATTATGCCTTACAGTATCTACTTCAATAATTTTTAGGTTTTGAAAAAATGTAGACACAATAAATTTAATTAATACCAGCTGCTGATAATCTTTTTTACCGAAACATGCGTAATCAGGTTTAATAATAGAGAACAAATATTTAACTATTGTATACACACCTTGGAAGTGATTTTTTCTTGTAGCCCCACACAAATAACTTGAAAATTTTGGTAAGTCTATCTTGTTTTCTATATCTATTTCAGACGTTATGTCTAGTTCAGGAGCATAGACTAAATCAATGTTTGATTCTCTACATAAATCAATATCACGCTCAATTGATTTTGGATAGTTTGTATAATCATCTCTGTCATTAAACTGTAATGGATTCACATAGATAGTGGCAACTTTAAATGTATCTTCAGGTGCATGCTTAAATAATGTTTTATGCCCTTCATGTAAATTTCCCATAGTAGGTATGAGTGTGATTTTTTTTTCATTATGCTTAAGATCATCAATTATCACTAATAAATCTTTTTTATCTTTTGTGACAATCATTATTTTAATTTTTTTTTAAACTTCAGAATTTGACGATCAATAGATTTTGTATTTCCTGAAGTGAATTGATCAATATTATTGAAACTTATTCCAAGTAAATCATATATCACTGCAACTTGTCCGTCCAAAGCTTGTCCAGATCCTATTCCAATGACAGGAGCCTTAGTGTTTATGGTTATTTTTTCTGAAAGTTTATTTTCAATACACTCAAGTAATATAATACTCGCTCCCATCTGATCAAGTTCCAAAGCAAGGTTGAACAATTTAGTCGCTTCATTTTTAGTTTTACCATATTTTCTATATCCTGATTTCCTATGGATAGATTGCGGGAGGAGGCCAATATGAGTACAAATTGGAATCTTTTTGTCTATAAGATGTTTTGCTATATCTAGATTATCCGTATCTATTTCTAGTTTAACTATATCTGCAAGGTTTTTAGATAATAATTTTTTTGAATTTTTATATGCTTGAGCTTTTGAAGTATATGAATTTTTCGGAAGATCTGACATTAAAAGTGTGTCAGATAAACCGGATCTAACGCAATTTGTATGGTAAATAATCTCATCTAATGAGACGTTATGAGTAGACTTCTCTCCTTTAATCACTTGCCCTAATGAATCACCCACTAGAAGAATATCAACTTGTGATCCCTCAAGATACTTAGCTATACTTGCATCATATGCAGTAATACATGAAATTTTTTTGCCATTATGATAGCTATTAAGCAATCTGTGAATTTTATTCATACTTATTATGATGTTGGATTAAAATATTTTTTCCCATTTATATCAGAAGATATCTCTTTGATTAATATTTGAAAATCATTTTCATTGTATATGTTTACGTTTGATGTGTTGATTATTAATATAGGCGATGATTTATATTCATGAAAATGTTTCATGTAGATATTATTAACGGACTCAATGTATTTTTTTTTCATCTTAGTCTCAAAATGAAGATTTCTTTTTTTTATTCTATCAATGAGAATATCAGTTGGAGCTTGAAGATATATAATCAAGTCTGGTATAGGTGGATTAAAATTTAATTTTTCTCTTATTTCAGTATACATATTATACTCAATTTCATTTAAATTAAGCTTCGCAAATAAATCATCTTTGCCAAAATAAAAATCTGAGACTATTAAATTGGTATTATTTTTAAATAACTTTGATTGTTCCAATCTCTTTAAAAGAAAATATAATTGTGTAGAAAAAGAATTATGAGAATTAGAATCATAAAAAGTTTTAAGAAAGGGATTGTCTGCATAATCCTCGAACATTGTCTCACACTTAATAGAATTAGAGATTCTTTTGACTAATGTAGTTTTACCCACGCCTATTGCTCCTTCTACTGCAATGTATTTTTTATTATTAATCATAAATTTTTTATTAATTTAGAAATTTTTCCGTATTTGGGTACACGATAATCATAGTGTGTAATTTCAAATAATGGTATTAAAACAAATTCTCTATACTCTACGCCGGGGTGAGGTATTATAAGATCATCAGTACTCATAATTATGTCATTATAAATAAGTATATCTAAGTCTAGACTTCTAGGGCCCCATTTTTTAGTTTTTTTTCTATTGTGAACTTTTTCTAGATGTTGTAACTCCCTTAAAAGATCTTCTGGACTGAGTAATGTTTTAAGCTCAGCCACAGCATTAATATAATTAGGTTGGAATTTTGGTCCCAAAGGGACAGTCTCATATAAACTAGACTTTCTAATTAGTTTGGTTTTCTGAATTCTATTTAATTGTTTTAGAGCACAATGAATTCTAAAAAGTGGATGATGTCGGTTACTTCCTAGGCCTATGAAGACTTGATTCAATTTAAAAGTTTATGAGATTTTTTCTTTAATTCTAGCAGATTTACCTGATCGGTCTCTTAGATAATAAAGTTTTGCTCTCCTAACATCTCCAAATCGTTTTACTTTTACACTTTCTATTAGAGGGCTGTGTGTTTGGAAAACTCTCTCCACGCCTTCGCCATAAGATATTTTTCTAACAGTAAACGAAGAACTGATTCCTCTGTTTTTTTTGGAAATAACTACACCTTCAAATGCTTGGATTCTCTCTCTTTTGCCTTCTTTAACCCTCACAGAAACAACCACAGTATCGCCACTTGAAAAATTAGGCATGTTTTTTAGCTGTTTTGATGTAATATTTTCAACGATTTTACTCATTTTGGCTCTCTTTGTGCTCTGCAATAAATTCTTGCAGTAGTCTATCATCTTCTTTTGAAAGATTCACGTTTTTTAAAAGATCGGGACGCTTTAACTGGGTTGCGCCTAAAGCTTGCTTTCTTCTCCATTTTTTTATTTCATCATGATTACCTGAAACTAAAACCTCAGGAACAGACATACCATCAATTTCTATTGGTTTTGTGTAATGCGGATAATCTAGAAGGAAATTACAAAAAGAATCATCTTTTATCGAATCAATATTCTCAGCTGCACCTGGGATGAGTCTAGTTAAACCCTCAATAATTATTGATGCAGGGAGCTCACCACCAGATAGAACAAAATCTCCCAATGAAATTTCCTCATCAATTAGGTTGCTGATGATTCTCTCGTCCACTCCCTCATATCTTCCGCATATTAAAGTTACTGCATCATCTTTCGACAACTTGTTCAACTTATTTTGATTTAAATGCTTACCTTGAGGAGATAGGAGACATATTTTAGAGGGATTGAGAGATTCAAGAGCTTTTTTTACAGGTGCATATTGTATAACCATTCCAGGGCCTCCTCCGTAAGACTTAAAATCTACCCTTTTATGTTTGTCATCAGTAAAATCTCTCAAGTCAATGATATTGATATCAATCAGCCTTTTGTTTAATGATTTTTTAATTAAACCATGATTCTTGAATGACTCGAAGAAATCAGGATATACAGTTAGGATGTTAAATTGTTTCATGGTTTATTATAATTTTCTCATTAGGAATTACGACTATATTTTTTTTTATTAAAGCAATGTATATGTAATCATTATCAAATTTGATTGCCATGACATCATTTGATCCGTTATTAAAAATGAAATCAACTTTTCCAAGATAATGTTCCTTTGTTGTATACATATCTAATCCTTCTAAATCATGCCAATAATACTCACCGTCTTTGAGTGATTTTAATTCAGATTTTTTGATATATATCTTTTCTCCTAAAATTTTTTCAGAATCAGATATGTGGTCGTAATCTTCTAATTTAATTATGATCTTTTTTGGCATTATTTTTAGATGATTGATAGTGATAGGTAAATATTTTTTATCAAGAATCAGATAAGTGTTGTAAGTTTTTATATTTTCTCGAGGATAAGAGTACGACTCAATAGCTAGCCAACCATCTATACCATGAGTGGAAATAATTTTACCAATAACAATGGTATTGTCATTTGTCATGAAGTTGTGTTTGTGAAATTATGTTATGATTTTTTTTCTTCGTCTGCGGGAGCAGCCTCAGCTTTTTCTTCGTCTGCGGGAGCAGCCTCAGCTTTTTCTTCGTCTGCGGGAGCAGCCTCAGCTTCCTTAGCTTTTAGCTTTTTAACTCTATTTTTTTCTAAAAGAGAAGCTTTTATTTTTTGCCTATTCTCTATATTTTTCGGATCTAAAGAATATTTTTGTAGTAACTTTACTCTGTCGGTCATTTGAGCTCCTAGATTAATCCAGTGCTCGAGTCTATCTTGTTTAAGGGTGATTCTTTTCTCAGTATCTAGATTGGGGTCATAGCTTCCAATTCTTTCTATGCATTTTCCATCCCTTCTGGACCTTTGATCAACAACAACAATATGATAGTAAGGTCTTTTCTTACCGCCGCCTCTTGATAGTCTTACTCTTACCATTTATACCTCAATTTAGAATCATGTGATTATATCACCACAAATAAAAAACTCATACTTTTTGGTCAAAAATCTCAAAATATTAATCTAATAAAGGATAAATTTAGATATAATCTACTCAAATGGACTGTGAAATCATATATGAAGCTTATAATCTAGCATTAAGCAATTAATAATAATGCCCTACTTGCCTCATATTTTAGGAATTATCTATTTAGCCATGTCTCTGTGCTTACTAAATCTCTACAAAGGAAGAGATTGTAAGATACCCAACACTATCGTCTACCTTAGAATAATAGGATTATTTTTATTTAGTTTATTTGTGTTCAACTTAGCATATCCTTTCAATATTTTTAGTTTCGTCAGCTCACTATTTATCATACTTTTTATAATAAACCTCTTTTTCGTGGTACTTAATTATTACCAACCCGTGGACTATATCGGACTTATACTTAATCCGATAATTTTTTTATCACTGCTAACATTTATTTTGTTTGACTTACCTAATGATGGAACTAATGTAGAAAAAAGTTTATATATACATATAATATTTTCCCTATCGTCATACGGTTTTCTTTTTCTCGCAGGATTTCAAGCTTTTTTATTAAGATATCAAATCAAAAATATTAAGAAAATTCATCACTCAACATTGCTCAATTCCTATCCATCAATAGAAGAAATGGGTAAAATCATGCTTAGGTTGCTCATCGGAGGTTTTGTTCTCCTAACGCTTTCTCTTCTCACCGGAATACCTTATATGACTGACACAGTAGATTCTGAAAATATTCAAAAAATAATTTTTTCATTAATTGCATGGGTCACTTATTCTTATTTGCTTTTTAGAAGATCAGTATATGGATTAAATGATATTACTGCAGCAAACATGACTATCGGTGGATTAATTTTCCTGATATCAGCATACCTAGGCACAAAATTATTCATAGGTTAATTTAAGTAATGAGCTCACTAACATTAGATACTCTTATTATTATATTAATTGTGCTTTTATTTTTATCTGCCTTTTTTTCTGGCTCTGAAACAGCATTAATGAGCGTAAACAAATATAAACTCAAACATAGAGTTAAAAATAATGAGTCGTCAGCTATTAGAGTAGATTATTTACTAAGACATACAGATAGAACCCTAGGTTTAATTCTCTTGCTTAATAATTTTGTTAACATACTTGCGTCTGCAATAACAACAATAATTGCCGTAGAAATATATGGAGATAAAGGTGTTGCGATTGGTGCCGGCATACTAACTTTTATGATTTTAGTATTTTCTGAAGTTACGCCAAAAACATTTGCTTCTCGATATTCAGATATAATTGCATATAAAATATCATTTATATTTTATTATTCGCTTAAATTATTTTCTCCAGTGGTAATTTTTATAAATATTTTTTCTAGTTTTATATTGAGTATCTTTAGCGTAAATAGTAATGCTAAAGAAACAGATAATCTTTCTAATGAAGAGATAAAAACAATAGTAAAAGAATCGTCAAGTAAGATTACGGAAAATTATGAAGAAATGCTTTTAAACTTGCTTGATCTACAAAAGGTCACAGTACAGCAAGCAATGATACCAAAAAATGAAGTTGAAGGTATTGACCTGGAAGACAATATCAAAAAAATTAACGATAAATTGATTAATATCAATCACACAAGGATGCCTATTTATTTAAATTCTTTGAATAATTTAA
Organism: Gammaproteobacteria bacterium; assembly: GCA_965660795.1. Lineage (GTDB taxonomy): Bacteria > Pseudomonadota > Gammaproteobacteria > CACLCV01. The sequence goes on along the minus strand of CBFIBF010000009.1, from coordinate 15,505 downwards.
AAGGTTTTTTAAATAAAAAACATATTCCTTCAATGATTCAAAATAATGATATTATTAACATAGATGCTCTCTTGGATTATGTTACGGAGCCTTACTTCATACCTGAAGATACATCGTTATTAAGTCAGCTAATAACTTTTAAAAAAGAAAAGAAAAGGATTGGTTGTGTTGTTGATGAATATGGAGACATAAAAGGTATATTGACACTTGATGATATTCTAGAGGAAATAGTTGGTGAATATAGTATAGTCGATGATAAAAATGAATTAATCAGACAGCTATCGCAAAATAAATTAGAAATTCATGGATCAGTGCAAATAAGGGATATTAATAAAAAACTTGGAATAAGCTTGTCTGATGTCTCAGTAACGACAATCAATGGTTTTATCCTAGAATCTTTACAAGAGATACCAAAAGCTGGTATGACATTTAAACAAGATAATATTATTATAGAAGTGCTGGAAGTTAACAAAAATTTTGTAGAAAAAGCTATTATTGAAGTAGAAAATGAATAAAAGAAAATCCAATATAAGTAACTTTGAGAATGATCTTAATAAACTCCAAGAGATATTAGAAGAAATTGAATCAGATAAACTCTCATTGGAAGAGTCTTTAGAGAAGTATAAACAAGGTGTGGAATTGTCTAAAAAGTGTCAAAAAGCACTAAGCGAAGCTAAACAGATTATTAAAGTCTTAGATGATGAAAAATAATGATTATTCATTTTTGGATGAAGTTGATTATCCCTCTGACCTTAAAAAATTCAACGACAATGAACTAGAACTTCTCGCTGATAATGTAAGAAATTATATTTTAGATGTGATTTCGAAAACCGGTGGTCATCTTGCTGCAGGTCTCGGAACTGTTGAGTTATCTATCTCTCTTCACCACACATTTGATACACCTAGAGATAAAATCATTTGGGATATTGGTCACCAATGTTATCCGCATAAAATACTCACTGGGAGAAAAAAGAAATTGCATACAATCAGAAAATATAAAGGAATCTCAGGTTTTCTTAAGATTGATGAAAGCGAATATGACGTCTTTGGTGCCGGACATTCAAGCACATCAATAAGTGCTGCAGTTGGAATGTGTATAGCAAGAGATTTAAAAAAACAAGATTATAAAATTATTTCTGTTATTGGAGACGGAGGAATGACAGCAGGCATGGCATATGAAGCCCTATGTCATGCGGGCTACCTTAAAAAAGATATACTTGTAATACTCAATGATAATGAAATGTCTATATCGCCAAACGTTGGTGCAATGAACAATTACCTTACTAAAATTTTATCTGGTAAAACTCTGTCGTCTATAAAACAAAAAAGTGATCGATTGTTAGGTGATAAACATCCCTTAAAAAAAATATTAAAAAAGATTAAGGATAATACACAAAATATTTTGTCCCCAGGACAATTATTTGAAGAGATGGGTTTTAGTTATTACGGACCAATAGATGGGCATAATATTAAGTCTCTCAACAAGGTCTTGAATAATTTAAAACTAAAATCAGGTCCTCAGCTACTCCATATCATTACAAAAAAAGGTAAAGGTTATAAGATTGCTGAGATGGACCCGGTAAAGTATCATGGAGTTACACCATTTAATGTAAAAACCGGCGCAAGTTATAAAAAATCTGATGATGCAATTTCATACACTAATGTTTTTAGTGACTGGATTAATCGTGCCGCATCAAAAAATTCTAATTTTGTTGCAATTACACCTGCAATGAGAGAGGGTTCTGGTTTAGTTGAGTTTGAAAATAATTATCCAGATAGATTTTTTGACGTAGGAATAGCTGAACAACATTCTGTAACACTAGCTGCTGGTCTAGCAATTGGAGGATTAAAACCAATTGTTGCTATTTATTCAACATTTCTTCAACGAGCATATGATCAATTAATACATGATGTTAATCTGCAAGACCTTAACGTAATGTTTGCCATTGACAGAGCAGGACTTGTGGGTGCTGATGGTGAGACACATCATGGAATTTATGATATCTCTTTTATGCGAATACTTCCAAATATTGTTCTGATGACACCATCCAATGAAGAGGAAATGCAATTAATGTTAAACACAGGTTTAAATTACAAAGGTATCTCGGCAGTTAGATATCCCAGAGGTAATACGAATGGTAGTAAGAAAATACCATGTGATGATTTATTAACTATTGGTAAATCTAAAATCATAAACGAAGGTCAACATATTGCCATTCTTGTTTTTGGTGTTTTGCTTAATAGCGTAATTGATATTTCAGAAAAACTATCACTCACTCTTGTTGATATGAGATTTGCCAAGCCTTTAGATAATGAGGTTATAGATGATATCTCCAAAACGCATAATCACATAGTAACTATAGAGGAGAACGTTATATCAGGAGGAGCCGGTTCAGCTGTAAATGAATACATCAATGAAAAAGGGTATCAGGTCAATGTGACTAATTTTGGAATACCAGACAAATTTATATCACATGGTAGTCAAACTGAATTATATGAGGAAATTGGTTTAGATAAAAAATCATTAGAGTTTAAGATCAATGAGATATACAATCGCATTGCAAACGATAAAAAAGTAGTTAAATAATTTTTATGTTTAAACTTGTTGTAAAAAAAGAATTTTCCTCGGCACACATACTTGTAGGCCATCCAGGTGCCTGCAAAAGAATGCACGGTCATAATTGGATAGTCGAAGCCAAGGTTGAGGGTGAACAAATCAACAAAATAGGTATGGTAATTGATTTTAAAGACATAAAAAACGAACTTGAAAATATCATTTCTAAATTAGATCACCAATATTTAAATGATTTAAAGCCATTCATCGAAAATAACCCTACTGCAGAAAATATTTCAAAATATATTTACAAAGAACTATCAAAAAATATTAATACTGATAACATTAAAGTCAGTGAAATTAAGTTGTGGGAAACAAATAGTTCAGCTGTAATATATTCAAATTAGACTATAAGGGGATATTATGTCTACAAATAAATCGAAATTAGAAATCAATAACCTACCTGATACTCAAGGACAAGCAGACACTCGAAATATGCCAATCAATAAAGTTGGCATTAAAGATATTGTGCATCCTATGGTAATAAAGCAAAGGTCGGGTAAAAATCAATCAACGATTGCTAATTTTAATATGTATGTAAATCTTCCCCATGATTTTAAAGGCACGCATATGTCGCGTTTTGTACATATTCTTAATAAACATGAAGATCAAATTACAGTTGATTCATTTAAAAATATGATCGATGAGATGCTTATATTACTTGAAGCGCAGTCGGGACATATAGAAATGAAATTTCCATACTTCATTAACAAGACTGCACCAGTATCAAAAGTTCAGAGTTTATTGGACTATACTGTGTCTTTAATTGGTGAGGTAGAGGATGGTAAATCTAAATTGAAAGTTAAAGTTCTCGTACCGGTTACAAGTTTATGTCCTTGTTCAAAGAAAATCTCTGACTACGGAGCCCATAATCAGCGATCCCATGTGACAATTACAGTAACTATTAATGACTTTATATGGATTGAAGAAATAATAGATATTGTTGAAAAAGAAGCATCATCCGAGTTGTATGGACTATTGAAAAGACCAGATGAGAAGTTTGTTACCGAAAGGGCATACGATAACCCTAAATTCGTTGAAGATATGGTTCGAGATATAGCAGTTCATTTTAACAATGATGATAGAGTTACAGAATATGTTGTGGAATCAGAAAACTTTGAATCAATACATAATCACTCTGCCTACGCGCAGATTCACAAAGTAAAAGATAGTTAGATAAATATTATCTTAAGTTTACAAAAAGTCCCCTTAGAACCTCTTCTGAGGCTGGGCTATTTATTTGTGCAAAGGCGTTATTTTCAATAGTAATAAGAGTTGACTTACCTTGGTCACCAAGACCAACTTTTATATTCAAGTTTTCTGAAGAACTTGTTCCAAAGAGGTTATCAAAAAAACCTTGACTAGATGCTACTTTATCTTCAAGTGTGACTTCTATGGTTCCACTTGACTGATCTTGATTAATAATATTTACACCTAAAATCTCAAGTGATGTTATCACTGAAGGATAAACACGTTCATATATATCAGGAATATACAATGTTTGTAATCCTTGCTCATCGGTAAAAATTGAAGCCTTTTTTCTTATTCCAGTTGACTTTGAGACAATAAGGCCCGCCTCTCTAGCCTCGTCACCGCCAAGATAAATGTACATTCGGCTAATCATCTCGTTTTCAAATTCTGGATCCCTAGGTCTATTTTGCCATCTAAAATCTGTATCTCCATCTGACATAAATTCTTTGCCATAATGGGTTATGAATATGTCATAGCCATTTTCTTTTTTTATAAGCCTAGTGCTGTAACTATCTCTAGTTTCTGGTGAAACTAGAAGTGGCACATACCTTCCTATAACTCTTTGTATAGTACCTAACTGAGCCTCGCTTAAATTCTCTATATAATTTGTTCTTATAGAGGCAATAGTAATGTCCTCATTAAGGATTTGAAAACCCTCTTGAAGCCAAAATTGTTTAATTTGATTCCACAAGGCAATTTTATTGTCAGTATTTACAGCTAAGAACATATCCTTACCCTGTTTAAAAATTTTTATATTTTCTAATTCAGAATCGATGGTAAAAAGTTTTTCGCTATCATTATTTACAATTTCGGGCAAAGTAAGCGAGTTCCTTGTATTTGGTTGCGATAAATCAGGTGGAATAATTAAATCTATTTGACTTGATGAATAATCATCATCAGTTTTATAAACCAACTTTTCATTTCTTGGGTCAGATATAATATTCTTTGCATAATCAGAAAGACCGGAGCATCCTGAAATTATGACAGACAAACATATAATTTGAATTAACTTATACACTCAGTACACCTGACTCATTAAGCGCCTTATTCATTATGTCATCATATCTTTTGTCCATCCATGTTAATGGCAATCTTATACCTTTTTTGATAAGACCCATTCTGTGCAAACACCACTTTACAGGTATTGGATTAGACTCACAAAATAATGAGTCATGCAGAATATCTAGCTTATTGTTTAATTCTGATGCCTTTGCTGCATCTCCTGTAGCGGCAAAATTACACATCTCGTGCATCATTTTAGGAGCAACATTTGCAGTGACAGAAATGTTGCCACTGAAGCCATCAATGATATCTCTCATCGATGTCTTGTCATCACCGGTAAAAATTTTAATATTTTCGGAACATAATTTCATAAGAGTTTCTGATCTTTTTTTATTTCCTGACGCCTCCTTTATGCCAACAATGTTCTCATGTGTTGATAGTCTAAACACTGTTTCAGGGAGCATGTCAACCGAAGTTCTTCCAGGTACATTGTAAAGTATTTGTGGGATATCTACCTCATCTGCAATTTTATTGTAATGTTGGTAGAGGCCTTCTTGGGTAGGTTTGTTATAGTAAGGTGTCACAAGCAAACATCCATCTGCTCCATTTTTTTTAGCGCTTTTTGTGAGTTCAATTGCTTCAGTTGTAGAATTAGCTCCAGTTCCAGCAATTACTGGCATTCTTCCATTTACGAGATCAATTGTTTTTTTTATAACTTGTGAATGTTCATCAAAATCTAATGTTGCTGATTCGCCAGTTGTACCTACAGAAATGATCACATCTGTTTGATTCTCTATGTGAAATTCAATAAGATTTTTTAAGGAGTTAAAATCTAAAGAGCCATCCTCATTCATGGGTGTTACTATTGCAACCATACTTCCTTTAAATATATTCATGTTGTAGTTACTCTAGGCCATACATTCAATATTGTATTAATGAGTACTGCGAGAGGTATAGCAAAAAATACGCCCCAGATACCCCAGACAGAACCAAAAAATAGTATAGATAATAATATAGCAAATGGATGAATGTTTACAGCATCCGAAAATAAAATTGGAACAATAACATTCCCATCAATAGCCTGAATCAACAAATGACCAATCAGCACATACCAAAACTCAGGAGCAATGCCCCATTGAAAATAACTAACTAGAATTATTGGAATTGTTACAGCTATCATACCTACGTATGGAATTATTACAGAAACACCACACAAGAAGCTCAATAATAACGAATAGTTAAGATCCAAAAGAACGAACAATATAAACGATGCTATCCAAACAATTACAATTTCGATAAACTTACATCGTATATAATTGCCAATTTTTAAATTTAATTCAGTATAAGCTCTTTGAGTGAGTTCTAATTTTTGTGGAAAAAATTTTGCTATCCAGCCATTTATTGATTTTTTATCAAAGAGCATAAAAAATATCATGATGGGTACGAGAATTGTATAAACGATAATAGCAAATAGCCCCCCTGCAGATGCCAGAGAGAATGCAAAAATAGAATTTCCTAATTTTGACGTCTCGCCTTGAAGTCCTAGGAAAATTTTATCAATGTAATCTTTTGGGATGTATTCATTTTTATCATACATTCCTAGAATAAGATTTTTGCTTTTTTCGAATATATCTGGCAGTGATTTAACAAATAATGTTAGTTGATCTAGCAACAGAGGTATAAGCATGAACAATGTAAGAATACTAACCACTAAGAAAATGAAGAAAACAATGATGACAGATATATTTCTCATTAGGTTTGTAGTTTTCATTAAATTTTGAACAAGACCCTCTAACATATATGCCAAAACTATTGCTACCAAAATAGGAGAGATTGTTTGAATAAGTATATAAGTGATAAAAATTGAAAATATTAATATTAAAGCAAGGGAGACCTGATTAGGGTCCGTGAAATTTGCGTCATACCATTGTTTTAAGTATTTAATCATTAATTACTGTTCAAAATTATTTGATATATATGATACATACAATCATGTTAAACTTAAACAAATAAACCTTTTAGTTATTTAAAATGAAAGCATCAACATTTCCATTATTTACACAAAAAAATGAACCTTCTGATGCTGAAATTGTCAGTCATAAACTAATGATAAAAGCTGGTCTTATCCGACAACAGTCATCTGGTCAGTATAGTTTTCTTCCATTAGGGCTTAAAGTTCTCAAAAATATTGAAGATATAATTAGATATGAAATTAATAGCATTGGTGCAGCAGAAATTCTCATGCCATCAATACAACCATCGGAATTATGGCAAGAGTCAGAGAGATGGGATGACTATGGTCCAGAGTTGTTAAGGCTTAAAGATAGGCATGAACGTGAATATTGTGTTGGACCAACTTTTGAGGAGGTTATTACTGATCTTGTTAGAAAAAACTTAACTAGTTATAAGCAGCTTCCTCTCAACTTATATCAAATATCCTCAAAGTTTAGAGACGAAATAAGACCTAGGTTCGGCATAATGAGGGCAAGGGAGTTTATCATGAAAGATGCATATTCTTTTCATCTAAACTTAGCTAGCCTAGATGAATGGTATGAAATATATAAGGTTACATACAATAAGATATTCAAGCGACTAGGTCTTGAATACACAATGGTAGATGCTGATAGTGGAAACATTGGTGGAAGCAAATCAAATGAGTTTCATGTAATTGCAGATACCGGTGAAGATGATTTATTAATTGATGAATATGGCATTGGTATTAATTTTGAAATTGCAAAAGAAAAATATCAAAGCAACGATATCAAAAAGATTATAGAAAAATATAATCTCGTTCATAAAAAGGGTATAGAGGTAGGTCACATATTCAAACTAGGTGATAAATATAGCAAATCAATGAGTCTTACGATTCCAGACTCTGATAATAAAAATCAATACATACAAATGGGTTGCTATGGTATCGGAGTATCTAGAATCATTGCAGCTGCCATTGAGCAAAATCATGATGACAAGGGAATTATATGGCCAGAGAATATTTCGCCTTTTCATGCAGTAATTATCGAAATTGATGGTCATAAAAATGAGAAAGTTAGAAAGCTATCAAACAAAGTGTATAGTGAACTTGTTGAGAAAGGCTTTGATATTTTACTTGATGACAGAAATAGTAAGCTTGGATCTAAACTTCATGATTGGGAGTTAATAGGAGTTACAAAATTTTTAATAATCGGAAGAGCAGAGGCAGATTCTGAATCTATTACTTTCAAAATGAGAGCTGATTCTAAAAAAAGCTCAATCAGCTTGAACTCAATTGATAAGATATTTGAAAGTTAATCTAAAAATCTGTATTTGTCTTTTTGCTTGTCGTGCTGTTCGTAAGCCATATTAGCTTCATTAAGAGCTTTCTTAGCAAGCATTACTGATTTTTCATAATCTTTAGCTTTATGCGCTTTCTTAGCTTGCTTTATAATTTTATTAGTATCTCTCCATGCATTTTTCACCTTCAGAACTTTTTTATAACTTGTCTCAGCTTGTTTAATTATTTTAGCGGAAGTCTCTTGATTAGGTTCGTTAGCATTAAGTGATGTCATTGAGGCAAAAGCAAAAAAGAAAGTTAAAAATAAAAATATTCTCATCAGTTATTCTCCAAAAAATTTATATCTGACTCCTCACGATATCCTACGACCCATAAACCTCTCAATTTTGCATGACCGATTGCTTTTTTATAGTCATTACTCGAAATTTCCTTATATATTATGAGCCTTTGACCTGGCAAAATCAAATCTGCATCATAAATTTTTTCTTGATTCTTCTTATAAATGTCTGGCCATAAAAGTGGATTACGGTAGTATTTATCAGAAATAGACCATAATGTATCACCATAATTCACCTCATGATATTTATATGAATTAGAATCTGATTCTATTGTAGAAAATCGTGTTGTGCCTTCAATATCTTGAATGTTTGATGAGCACGAAATAAGAGATGAGATTAATAATAATGAAAATAGTTTTAAGCTATTCTTTTTATATCTCATAAAAGGTATCCTAATAAAATGAAAGATGTACTAATAGTATATTACTCCAAAAATGATTCAACTAAAAAAATGGCAAGGTCAATAGCCAGGGGTATAGAATCTGTCAATAGTATTACTTCAACAGTTAGAACAGTGGATTCTGATACATATAAAGATTCTGATGATATAATTGTGTCTAAAGATGACTTAGAAAAATGTTCTGGCATGATTATTGGAAGTCCTACGCACTTTGGAAACATGGCCTCGCCTCTTAAAGCATTTTTAGATAATACTACGCAAGAATGGTTCAATGGAACGCTTGAAAATAAGCTTGGTGGAGTCTTTACCTCATCATCAAGTATGCATGGTGGTCAAGAATCCACATTGCTAACTATGATGTTGCCACTTATTCATCATGGCATGATTATCGCTGGAGTGCCATATAGCGAAAAAACCTTATCAAAAACTAAAACTGGAGGCTCCCCATACGGCCCGACTCATGTTTCTCTTAATGAAGCAATTGAACTAAGTGATGAAGAAAAAACAATTTGTCTGTCATATGGTAAAAGATTTGCTGAAATTGTTCGCAAGCTGTCCCCTAATGACTAATCAAATCAATCACCTTTTTTATAAATGGAATTGTAATTCTTTTTTTTTCAGATAAAGAAACATCATCCAAATTTCTAATAAAAGCACATAAAAAAAATAATTCTCTATTACAGTTATTGATAATATAATTAAGAGATTTTTCCGGAATAACCAGACCTCTTTGTGAACTTAATGAGATCATCATTTCAATTTTTTCAGAATCAGATAACTCGCTTATTGTGAATATCTTATCTGATAGAAGTCTTGAAGATAAATCTTTCAAGGTAAAGCTACATTCACTAATATCTCTAGAAGACGTTATGACAGCAGGCTTTTTATTGAGAATCTGATTATTTAACATAGTAAATAATTTCTCTTCAAATATTGGTGTGCTGATTAGTTGATCAAGATCATCTATCACCAGTAAATCATATGAATCAGATGGATTTATTGCATCTAAATTAACTTCAGTGTTAATAAATAAATTAAATGAATTAGATTGGTTGAGAAGGGCATTACAAATATGACTTTTACCAGAAGACTTCTGTCCATAAATTAATATGATTTGATTACTGTTACTAACATTGGCTAGCCCATGGAATAGTTTTTTATTATTACCAATAATAAAATTATCAAATGTCTTCTTTTTCAAGAATTCAAAGTCTATTGGAATTTGGTTATATATAAGCTCTTGTACCATATAAGTATCTATAATAAATTGTTTGAGATATAATTATATCCTACCTAACACAATGAAGAGCAAGCTTAAAAGCAAAATTAATTATCAAAAATCGGGCGTAAGTATTGATAGAGCAGATAAACTAATCGCTACTATAAAGAAAGATAAGCAAAATAAAGATAAAAACGTGCTGTCCCAGATAGGCGGATTTTCAAGCTTGTACAAAATAGACAAAAGTATAGATGATCCCGTAATCGTCTCAGGGACTGATGGCGTTGGAACAAAACTAAAAATAGCTAAAATTTTAAAAAATCATAGGTACATTGGTCAAGATCTTGTAGCCATGTGTGTTAATGATGTGATTACCAGTGGTGCAAAACCACTATTTTTTCTTGATTACCTAGCAACCAGTAAGATTAATCATCAAGTGCACTCAACTGTTCTGAATAGTATCAAGACGGCATGCACAAAAAGTAACATGTGTTTAATAGGTGGAGAAACAGCTGAAATGCCTGGGATGTATCATAATAATGATTATGATTTAGCAGGGTTTTGTGTTGGTCTAGTATCTAGAAGAAAAATATTAACACCGAAAAAAATAAGAAGTGGGAATGTTATTTTGGGTATATCTTCGAGTGGATTTCACTCTAATGGCTACTCATTAATTAATAAACTCATTGACGAAAAAAGGTTGAAACTTAATAAACTTTTTAATGGGAAAACTATTGGGAGTATAATCATAAAACCAACAAAGCTATATGTTCAAATTATTGACCTATTATTGAGAAAAATAAATATAAATGGTTTAGCACACATCACAGGTGGAGGTATTACTGAAAATCTTCCTAGAATTATACCTTCTGGACATGCGGCATGCATTGAGCTGAACAAACTTAAAATACCTAGCATTTTTAATTATATTCAAGAGCAAGCTAATATCTCGGATGAGGAAATGCTCAAAACATTTAACTGTGGGATTGGAATGATTGCAGTTATAGATAAAGATAGTCTCAATAAAGCACATAGAATATTCAAAACTAATAGATGTCCATATAAAATAATTGGTCATATCATAAAATCTCCCTCTCATAAAAAAATTATTTATGTTGACTAAAAAATGTGTTTTGCTTTTCTCTGGAAAAGGTTCAAATATAAAAAATCTTATTAATAAGCAGGCTACATTGAATGGAAAATTAAAATATATCGCAGCCTTTACAAATAATTCTAGTGCAAAAGGTATAGATATATGTAGTGATAATGATATTGAAGTGACAATAAATGATCAGGAAGAATTAAACTCTAACTTGAGAAAGTTTTTGTCAAAATATAAACCTGATTTGATAATTTTAGCTGGTTATATGAAAATACTTCCAGATGATATTGTAGATAAGTATGTTGGTAAGATAATTAACATTCATCCATCTCTACTACCTAAATATCCTGGACTAAATACTTATGAGAAAGTATTAAAAAATAATGATTTGTACCACGGAGTAACTATACACTATGTAGATACTACGCTTGATGGTGGTCCAATTATACTTCAAGGAAAGTTCAAAATTAGAAAAAATTTATCTATTAAAGAGCTTGAAGATTTAACTCATAAAGTTGAACATAAGATATATCCTATTGTTGTTAAATGGATAGCTGATGATTTAGTTTCTGTAAAAAATAATATCATTCAGTTCAATGATAAGAATATTTATTCTCCTATCACTTATCTTATTGAATAGTTGAGTACATAATGAAAGGATTATTACATTTTGTTTTAATATTAACAGCATCTAACATAACTTTCTCAAGTCCAGTGGAATATGAGGCTACTTATATATTCAAGAAAAGCGGTTTGAACTTTGCAAAGTCGAACCATAAGATGACTTACAATAGTGAACTAGATATTTGGTGTATAAATACTGAAAGTAAAACCATAGGTATCTTTTCATTAAAAAAAGATGTTAGAGAGGAGAAAAGTTGCTTTAAATATACTTCATCTTCTCAAAATAAAAATACTAATAAAGAATTTGATTTAATGACTGTCGATTATAATTACAAAAGTTCTAAGTCAAATAAAGTCTCAATTATAACTAGTCAAAGAATAAAAAACATGCTTATAACTTTTGCTGATAAAAAAAGTATAAATCATACCAAAGAAATCAAGATAGATAGGCTGGTCGCACAAATATTTGGACATTCACTAAAAAAAGTCAAGGTCAGCGATAAAGGTAGAGAAAGGATTTATACATTTAGCATAATTGGTAAAACAAAAATTGATAGTGTCCTAGGTGAAATTGATACTGTAATTATCAGAAAAGAAATCGAGGGAAGTAAAAGAAGTACAATCACATGGTATGCACAAGAAAGAAATTATCTACCTGTAAGAATTGAGCAATATAGACTAAATGAATTAAGGTTTAAAGCTGAAATTGATGAGTACAAAAGGTAGTTACTTTAATCTGGTCTTTAATCTTAGAGAATTAATTTTAATGAATCCTTCCGCATCTTTTTGGTCATAGGCTCCTGAGTCATTTTCAAAAGTTGATAGGTCCTCAGAGTATAATGAGTGAGGCGATTTTCTTCCCTCTATGATTACATTTCCTTTATATAATTTTACTCTTACGACACCTGAGACTTTGCTCTGAGATTTATCAATTAAATGTTGTATAGATTCTCTTTCAGGAGAAAACCAATAACCGTTGTATACCAATCTAGAGTACCTATTGGTTAAATCTTCTTTAAGATGAAGCAGTTCTCTGTCAAGAGTTATAGACTCTATTGCTTTATGAGCTTTAAAATAAATGGTTCCACCAGGTGTTTCATAACAACCTCTAGATTTAATACCTACATATCTATTCTCAACAATATCATCTCTTCCTATCCCATGATTGCCGGCCATCATATTTAACTCATGTAATATTTTTGATGGCTTTATTTTCCTATTGTTAATAGCTGTAATATCACCTTTGTAGAATGTCAACTCAACTACTTGTGGCCTAGACTTGCTTTTTTCTAATGATTTAGTTCTTAGCCACATAGATTCTTCGGGCTTTTTCCAGGGATCTTCGAGTATACCTCCTTCATATGAAGTATGAAGTATATTAGCGTCCATTGAATACGGACTCTTTTTACCTTTGTCAAAGTCCACAGCAATTTGATGTTTCTTTGCATATTTCATGAGATCTGATCTTGAAACAAAATCCCATTCTCTCCATGGAGCAATTACTTTGATTTTTGGGTTAAGTGCATATGCAGCTAATTCAAATCTTACTTGATCATTGCCTTTACCTGTAGCGCCGTGACAAATGTAATCAGCTTTTTCTTTCTTTGCAATTTCTACTAATCTTTTACTAATTAAAGGTCTAGCAATTGAGGTTCCTAAAAAATACTCGCCTTCATAAATGGCATTTGCTCTGAACATTGGATAGACATAGTTTTTCACAAACTCATCCCTTAAATCTTCAATATATACTTTTTTAATACCTAGTTTTTTTGCTTTGAGACGAGCATCTTTGGTTTCTTCACCCTGCCCTATGTCAGCAGTAAAGGTTACCACCTCAAGGTCATAGTGTTCCATGAGCCATTTAGCTATTACTGATGTGTCAAGTCCTCCAGAATAAGCAAGAACAACTTTATTGGATTTCATTCATATCCTCAGAATTTTCTTGCTCAGGTTCAACCCATCTGAAGCCTTTATCTGTAGATTCCTTTTTCCAAAAAGGAGCTTCACTTTTTAGTGACTCCATTATTTCTCTGGTAGCATCAAAGGCATCTTGTCTGTGTTCTGACCAAGTAGCAACTAAAACAATAGGGTCAGATGGACTTACTAAGCCTACTCTGTGCAAGACAATCGAATCAATTATTTTGAATTTTTTAGTGGCATTTTCAACAATCTTTTCAAGATATGATTCTGTCATATCAGGATAATGCTGCAGTTCCATAGACTTAATTTCATCTCCAGAATTGATGTCTCTCATCGTTCCAAGAAAAACACTGCACGCTCCAATATTATTCTTATCTTTTAATTGTGCTCTTTTATATTCAACAAGTTTTTGCCATGGATCAAACTCTTCGTTAATAATTTCAATGTACATATTTAACCGCCTGTAACTGGAGGGAAGAATGCAATTTCATCATTATCATTTAGTGAGTGATTCTCGCTTACATATTCATGATTAACAGCAATCATTATTTTCCCATTGTATTTAATATCTTTTGAAACGTCTGACCAAACTTCGCCAGCTGTTTTTTTTTGCTGGAACGTTAGTTTTTCAGATGTCTTCCCTACTGCATCACTGATACTTGCAAAGTATTTTACTACAATTATCATTTTACTTGTGAATAATACATTTATGTTGCTTTAAGTTCAAATTTATGTGGTTAGTTTATTTACTCATTCTGGCTTTATTTCCTAAAATTACACCAAATAAAATACTCAAGTAACATACAACTAAATAAATAATCTCTCCATAATATATAGCTGGGTATAAGGGTACTAACGGAAAAAACATAGCTGTTCCAATAAATCCAACAAGAACATGAATTAGACCATAATCAGGAAACATCTGAACTAATATTTCAAAGCTCGCAGTAAAGGCAGCTAGAATTGCAACAAGATAAAATAAATAAGATAAAATTTTCAAGCTCATCCTCCTATATATGACATCTCAACCTTAGGTAATTTGGTTTTTTTACTAAATCTGATTTGTGAATACTGATCATTTCTTTGAGACCATATTTTATTAAAATAGTTTAAGAATGCTTCTTCATGATTATCAGATCGAATGATATTCTTAATATCAAAACCTTGATTAGCAAATAAACATGTATAAATCATTCCATCAACGGATAGTCTTGCTCTATTACATTGAGAACAAAATGGTTTTGTAATTGACGATATAAAACCAAGCGTAACTTTACTATTTGATATTCTAAATTTTGTAGCAGTGGATGATGCTTCTGTAAGTTGTGCTTCAAGATCATACTCCGTAGATAGTCTCTCGATCAGATCATTTGATGGGATAACTTTATTTAAGTTCCAATCATTGGATTCTCCAACATCCATATATTCAATGAACCTAACTTCAGATTTATATTTTTTCATAAATTCTACAATATCTTTTATCTCATTGTCATTTTCATCTTTTATGACCACTGTATTAGTTTTGACACTACCAAAATATTTTTCGATATTCCCTAAAGTTTGAGCAAGATTAATATTTATCTTTGTTCCATTGATTTTTTTAATTTTGCTTTGATTTAATGTGTCAAGACTTAGAGTAATTGAATCTAAACCTGATGATTTTAATTGATATATTTTTTCTTTTGTTAAAAGAGAGCCATTAGTAGTAATACTTATATAGTCAATCATAACTTCGGTTTTGAGCTTATAAATCAATTTATCAAT
>CBFIBF010000008.1:0-38472 GCA_965660795.1 Gammaproteobacteria bacterium | reverse complement strand
CTGATGATTTATTTCCAACTTTTATATCATCTTTTTTATCTGCAATAGCATAATATGTATCATAGGCTATAGCCCAAGATATAGTTGCTACATACATTAATAAACATGATAAGTTAGTATGACCGGTTTGTGCGATATATACCATTGGTATGCTAGAACCGAAGGCAATCCCTAAAACCATTTGTGGTATTTTTAAATATCTTTTTGAAATAGGATAAATAATAATTAAACAAAAAGCGGCTAAGGCATATACAAAAACCTCTAACCCGATCATCATTAAAATTAAAATACAAAGTGATATTAAACCTAAAAAAAGAATGACTGCCTCTATTGAACTAACTTTACCTGATGCTAGCATTCTATCTTTAGTTCTTTCTACTTTCTTGTCTAGCTCTTTGTCGAAGTAATCATTAATTACACATCCAGCAGATCTTGTAAGCACTGTGCCAATAAGAAACAGTATCAATAAAAATACGTTTGGATGCCCATTAGAAGATATAAGAAATGCCCATAACATAGGCCACATCAGAAGGTAGATGCCTATCGGCCTATCCATTCTCATAAGGTAATAGTAATTATTTAAGCGATCAATCAACTTTATATCTTTCCATCTAATCCCATCTGATAATATTTATGGACAAGATCATCTTGGTTTTCTAGCAACCAATCAATCGAAGGCTCGTTGTTCATAGCTTTTTTTATTGCTTGATGTGTAGCTTTTCTATGAATATCAAATAGTATTTTGTGATCAAGGTTGTCGTCTTTAGATACGCTTGGATTGAGCCAAACAGAAACTATTATTCCAAGATCATTAGCCTTCTCTTTTTTAATTGTTCCGTCTCTAACAGAGTCTAATACACCGTTTGCAATAGCTCCCTGAACAGTTCCCATCAAAATATTTGTGTACCTTGTATTATCTACAGTGACCTTACTAACCATTAAGGTTGCCGGCTTAACCATTATGTCTGTATTCATTATTGCAAGAACTTTTGAATGACCTTTTGCCTGATCACCTAACAGGTTCGCAAATGCTGTTCCAAATGGCCCATCTAGTTCACCTATGATTACCTCTGGTTCTGCCGCAGTTCCTGGCGGTCCACCGGCAACTAAAGACTCACCAACTCTCATTGTAATTTTTTCCGACATTTTTACTCCTATTTTATTTTGTGTCTATGATATAGTTTTTAGGTAATTATTTAAACATACAATATGATTAGGAAATTCAAATCACATGTCCCTCAATTAGGATCCCGCGTCTTTGTTGATGTGCAAGCAACTGTAATTGGTGACGTTACATTAGGAGATGACTCTAGCATATGGCCACAAACAGTAATAAGGGGAGACATTAAGCCTATATCTATAGGTGAAAGATCTAATATTCAAGATGGTAGTGTTGTTCACGTCACACATAAGAGTGATTATTCTCCAGGGTATGAGTGTATTATCGGCTCAGATGTAACCATCGGGCATGGTTGTATTATTCATGCTTGCACAATAGAAAGTTTATCCCTCATCGGTATGGGCAGTACAGTATTAGATGGTGCTGTGGTTGAATCCCAAGTTATGATAGGGGCTAATTCATTGGTCCCTCCAGGAAAGAAATTAGAGTCAGGTTTTTTATATATGGGTTCACCATGCAAAAAAATACGTCTACTCAAGGATTCTGAAATTAAATTTCTAGAGTATTCAGCTAGCCATTATGTTCAAACAAAAGATGATTTTTTAAATAGCTCTGAGTAAGCTTTCCAAGTTATTTTTATCGGGCATAAGATTATTCCAAATGTTAAAGGAATGTTTTGCCTGATGTATTAGCATACCCAAGCCGTCATAACAAAGTTTGGCACCATTTTTTATAGCCCATTTCTGAAAAGCTGTCTTGTCATTGCTATAAAATAAATCATAACAGATTGTATTTGAGCTCAATAAATTATAAGGAAGAGTAATTTTTTCATTATTCATGCTTATAGGAGTAGTATTTACAATAATGTCATACTTACTTTGGTTAGTGTGAGGCAATAATCTTGAGGATTTAAAAAAGCTTAATAATTTTTTAGCATTTAGAGGCGTTCTATTTAATATTGACACAATAGCGGTTTTCTCATTTTCTAAAATGGCACTTATTAAACTAGATGCTGAACCACCAGCACCATATATGAGAATTTTTTTATTATCTAGCTGGATATTTTTAGACGATATATCGTCTACGAAACCAGATCCATCTGTACTATAACCTTTTAGTTTTCCTGATTCGTATTTAATGGTATTAACGCTACCACAATTCATCGCTGAACTATCCAAAACGTCACACATATTATATGCAGTATTTTTAAATGGGACAGTTATATTTAGTCCTGAACCATTATTTTGAAAAAATTCTCTTACAGTTATCTCAAAGTCATCATGCGTCGCTTTGATTTTTTTATAGCTAAAGTTATTAAGGTTGAACTGTGAAGCAAAATTATAATGTATCTTCGGAGATAGGCTATGATCTACAGGATTACCAATAACACCAAAAGTTAATTCAACCATTTTGCTGCTTCTTTTGCATAGTATGTAATTATTGATGACGCGCCAGCTCTTCTAATAGAAGTTAAAGTTTCTAACACAATATGCTCTTCACTGAATATATTTTTCTTCAAAGCAGCTTTTATCATTAAATACTCTCCACTGACATGGTATGCAAGAACGGGAATTTTAAAATTATCTTTAATATTCGATATTATATCCAAATTTGGAATCGCAGGCTTGACCATAACTAAATCTGCGCCCTCTCTCAGATCAAGATCAACTTCCCTGATAGCTTCGGCTTTATTTGCATAATCCATTTGATATGTCTTTTTATCTGATTTGCCAAGTGCTGCGAGCGATCCAACTGCATCTCGAAATGGACCATAATAATTAGAAGCATACTTAGCTGAATACGATAAAATTTTTGTGTTATAAAATTTATTTTTCTCCAATTGTTTTCTTATTAATTTAACTCTTCCATCCATCATATCTGATGGTGCTATGATATCTGAGCCAGATTCTGCGTGACTTAATGCTTGTCTAACGAGTACATCATTTGTTGCATCATTTAATATGTAACCAGAATCATCAATAATTCCATCTTGACCATGGGACGTGTAAGGGTCAAGGGCTACATCACTTATGATTAAAATATTCGGAAATTTATCTTTTATCTTTCTTATGGAGTTTTGAATTAATCCATTTTTATTATATGCCTCATCTGCACTTAGTGATTTTTTAGAAGAAGAAATTTTTGGGAATATTGCTATTGCTACAATACCAAGAGCGCATAATGCTTTAATTTCTCTCAGTGCATTATCAATAGAGTATCTATAAATATTGGGCATAGATATTATTTTTTCTTTTTTGTTAACACCATCTGTTAAAAATATTGGCTGTATAAGGTTATGAGGTGACAAAGATGTCTCGCGTATAAGTTTTCTTATACTACTGGAATCCCTTAATCTTCTCATCCTGAGTGAGGGATAACTTTGTCTTGATAACTTTTTCATCAGACTTTTCATTTTAAGAGAAGATGATATATTAATCTATCAAGTTTTGACATAAGAGGTAGATTGATGAAAATTTGGCATGAAAATTACACATTGGAACATGTTATTGCGCTTAGAGATAATAATCTTAATAAACATTTAGGTATTAAATTTACAGAAATCAGCGATGATTCGATCTCTGCAACTATGCCAGTGGAGGATTTTACGCGTCAGTCACGGGGCATTTTACATGGTGGCGCATCTTGTGTTCTAGCCGAAGCTTTAGGAAGCATTGCGTCAAATTTATGTCTGGATATGAGAAAACAAAAAGCTGTAGGACTAGAATTGAATGCAAATCACATAAGACCAGTTCGCTCGGGTATTGTAACTGGAGTAACTAAGCCGGTAGCATTAGGCAAATCTATACATGTATGGAATATTGAAATTTTTAATCAAGCTGGAAAGATTAATTGTGTATCCAGACTTACTACTGCAATAGTGGATTTGAAAGATGATGAAATAAAGATAAACTCAAAGCTGGTTGATTCATTACTTTCTAGCTAAAAGTAAAATATCATTCAAATTCTTATCATAACTTTTAAAATCATACTTACTATTCCATGAAACTGTTGGTGGTAATGACATTAAAATTGAATCAGACCTTCCTCCCGACTGTAATCCAAATAGGGTTCCGCGATCATAAAGTAAATTAAATTCAACGTATCTTCCTCGTCTATAAAGCTGGTATGCTTTTTCTTTGGCAGAAAATTTTTTTTCTTTTCCATGGTTAAATAAATATTCATATGAATTAATAAATGTTTTCGCACAATCTAAAGTAAATTTCTTACAGGTATTGAAATCAGGTGTAGATATTTGATCAAAGAAAATACCACCTACTCCTCTGGGCTCACTTCTGTGGGGCAAGTAAAAATAGTTATCACAATCTTCACTATATTTTTTGTACCAGTTGGAATCATAGCTATCACAAAGCTTCTTAGCAGAGTCTTTCCAATAAGTTACATCTGATTTATTGATGAAGTATGGAGTAAGATCAAAACCGCCACCAAACCACCAAACTTTTTTCTTGCCAACATTTGCCTCAAAAAACCTTATATTCATATGTGCGCATGATGTCTTTGGATTATTAGGATGGATAATCACGGAAACACCTGTCGCCTTAAACTTATCGAGTCCTTTTAGACCATTTTTATTCAACGCACTTACTGGGAGATTATTACCCATGATGCTAGAAAAATTAACAGCTGCTTTCTCTACATATTTTTTTCCAGATATTGCGCATGTAATTCCTCCTCCACCTGATTTATGTTTCCAGATTGTTTTATCTACCACTGATGATTTATCTAAAGATTTAATTGAGCCAACAATCATCTTTTGAACATTTTTATAATTATCAGATATTTCTTTTGTTTTCACGGTCTAAAATCTCAAAGTTTCTTGAGTAATTATATTCTTAATAGTTGATGATTTTTTTTCATTACCTAGCTTACCCTGCACGATACCATCAACTTTATTTTTAAAAATATTTTTAATTTTATTTATATCATTATCATAAGGTGTCTCTGACAAGTTTGCACTAGTAGATATTAAAGCTGTTTGTGACAGCTCACATAGCTTCGATACAGTTTTATGATTCGTAAGTCTCACAGCAATCATCTCATTTTTTATAAGCCATGACGGGCATTTTTCGTTATTTGGGACTAGCCATGTCGTGAAATCTTTATTAAGAAGCTGTTCGTTCTGGTAGTATTCATTGTGAATGATATCGATTAGATATTTAATATCTGGAGAGAGTATAATAAAGCTCTTCTCTTTACTTCGACCTTTTATCTTGAAGATATTTTCTACGCTGCTCTTATTAAGCGGGTCACATCCTAACCCATAAATTCCCTCTGTGGGATAGATAATTATACCCCCTTTTTTGATTATTATCGCAGCTTCAGATTCAGTAAGTTCTGGTATCATCGTTTTGCACGCGATCTCCGTGCTCTACGCTTAGGTGCATTTTTTATCATTTCAATGCAAGTATTTTCGTCAAGAGACTTTGGTTCTATGTCTTTAGGCACACGAACATTTTTTTTGCCATCTGTAACATATGGGCCATATATTCCATTCAGAATTTTAATTCCTGTTGATTCAAAAATTTTTATTTCTCTATTAGCATCAATTTCTCTTTTCTCTTTAATACGTGTGATAGCCTCATCTTGAGATAAAGAGAATATATCAACATCTTTCAGAGAGACATTCGTTTTTCCACAATTTACATATGGCCCAAATGGACCAATATTTATAAGAATATCATCACCTTCAAATTCTCCGATTTTCTCTGGCAGCTTGAAAAGCCGTATGGCATCATCAAGCGTAATTGCATCTATGTTTTTTTTCTGTTCAGGAGTTAGTGCAGCCCATTTAGGTTTTTCTTCATCTTCTTTTGTTCCCATCTGAATAGTTGGGCCATATCTAGTCAAACGAACTGTTACTGGCCTATTTGTTTCAGGATGTACACCCAGATCCTTAAGTTCTCTTTGTTCTGAAATATCAACAGTTTTAATTTTATCATCAAGGTTAATTTTGAATGGTTTGTATGTGCTTTCTACACAATCCATGTATTCCTTTTCGCCACTTGCTATTCTATCTAAATCTTCTTCAAGTCTTGCTGTAAAATCATAATCTACTAAATCAGTTTTGAAGTGATTGATGAGAGTATCATATACTACTTTAGCTAGGGCTGTAGGTTGGAAGTTACTTTTATCTGGATCAACATAGTTACTTTCCATTATTTTATTTATGATGGTGACGTATGTTGATGGTCGTCCAATCCCTAGTTCTTCCAATGCTTGTATGAGACTTGCTTGGTTATATCTGGGTGGGGGTTGTGTAAACTTCTGCTCTGTCTTAACAGAGCTTATTTTAAGTTCATCATTAATTCTTAGGCTTTCAAGTACTTTTTTATTTTCTTTTTCCTTTTCATCATTATCACTAAAACTATAGACTTCCTTGTAACCTGAAAACTCTAAATATGATCCTGAATATCTAAATGTAAAGTCGTCACTGGTAGCTAGACTAACAGAAACAGTTTTGCTAATCGAATCCTTCATTTGAGATGCCAATGTTCTTCTCCATATTAAATCGTAGAGTTTATAATCATTACTCTCTAAAAATTTTTTTATTTTTTCTGGTGAATTAGACATAGATGTTGGTCTAATTGCTTCATGCGCTTCTTGTGCATTTTTAGTTTTACCTTTATATACTCTTGTCTCATCTGCTGCTAACCCTGCAAAGTTTTTATTCAAATACTGAGATATGTCATCTAGAGCATCTTTTGATAAATTTGTGGAATCAGTTCTCATATAACTTATTAGGCCTACTGGTTGTCCTGACCCAATATCAATTCCTTGATATAATCTTTGAGCTATTGCTGATGTTTGTTTTACAGACAAACCAAGGCTTGTGTAAGCTGTTTGCTGAAGTGAGGCTGTAGTAAATGGCGCTCTTGGTTTAGTTTTCCTTTGTCCATGTTTGATATTGTTGACTTTTACTCTATTGTATTCTTCTATGGATGCTTTAATTTCACCAGCACTTATAGCGTCTTGTATGGTAGTTATATTATCTTTCTTAATTTTTTTACCGTTTACTTCATATAGTTCTATTTCAATTTCACTGTTATCGTTAGCAACATTTGCAAATACATTCCAATATTCCTGTGGTTCAAACTCATTTATCTTATTTTCTCTTTCTACAATTAATCGTAATGCTGGACTTTGCACTCTCCCTGCGCGGGCATGTCTACTTACTTTTTTCCATAGAAATTCTGAAATGTCATAACCCATTAAGTAATCAAGAGTTCTTCTGGCTAAATACGCATCCCATAAATTAGCGGATATAGGCCTCGGTTTTTTAAGCGCCTCTGTAACTGCGTTTTTTGTAATCTCATTGAAGACAACTCTATGCGTCTCTTTTTCTTTAAGTATTTTTGCTTTGTCTAAAATGTCATATAAATGTTTGGAGATAGCTTCGCCTTCACGATCAGGGTCAGTTGCAAAGTAGATAACCTCAGCATCTTTTGTAAATTTTTTTATGTCATCAATTACTGTTTTTTTATTACTTGAAACCTTCCAAACGGGTTTAAAGCCTTGCTCTACATCTATTCCCTTTCTAGCAGATGAAACTAAATCTCTAACATGACCAACTGATGCTATTACTTTAAAGTCAGGCCCAAGAAATTTCTCGATACTCTTAACTTTGGTCGGCGATTCAACTATCATCAGGTTTTTCATATGCATACCTAGGCTTAATTATTCTGTTTTTTACTTTATACTATCAAAGTAATAATAAGTACAAGATATTAGACTAAAAAAATGAGTTTGAAAACAATACTACACTATCCAGATAATAGACTTAGACAGGTTTGCCCTGAGCATACAGAATATGACGAGGCCCTTAAACTTCTTATATCTGATATGTTTGAGACTATGTATCATGAAAAAGGAATTGGCTTGTCAGCTATTCAAATTAATGTCATTACGCGAGTAATAACGATTGATGTATCAAAGGAAAGAAATGAGCAACTTGTACTCATAAATCCGATTATTACAGAGAAAAAAGACCCAATTTTTTTTGATGAAGGATGTCTGTCTGTTCCTGGGTTTTATGAGAAAGTCGAAAGATACAATTACATAACACTTGAGGCAAATGATGTGAATGGTAAAAAATTTTCCTTAGATGCTTCAGAATTATTAGCAGTTTGTATACAACATGAAATAGACCATCTTGATGGTAAGCTTTTCGTGGATTACCTATCTGACATGAAAAGGTCGAAAATAGAAAAAGGACTTCTTAAACAAAATAATAAATCTGCTCTACACAGAAAAGAAAACCCATACCTGAAGTGAAAAAATTGAAGATTATTTTTTTCGGTAGCCCAAGCTATTCTGTTCCTTTATTAGACAGAATGATCAACTTAGGCCATGATGTTCAGCTTGTAGTATCACAAGGGACAAATAAGATAAGAAGAGGGAAGAGAGTTATTACTGCAATACATGAATATTGCCTTGATAACAATATTGATTGCATTACTCCATCAACATTCGATAGTGAAACATTTGAGACTATAAAATCATCTCATGCAGACTTGGGCATGGTATATGCTTATGGTAAGTTAATTCCAGAGGATATTATCAATTTATTTAGACATGGAATAATAAACCTTCATTGTTCTCTGCTTCCATCATATAGAGGTGCCGCACCTATTCAACACGCATTAATCAATGATGAAAAATTTACAGGCTTTACATTTTTTAAAATTGATGAAAAATTAGATGAAGGACAAATTCTGCTCAAAGAAAAATATGAAATAAAAGAGATAGATAACTGCTCCAGCATACAAGATAGTTTAACCTCTCTAGCTACTGCTAAATTATCTGATGCTATTACTAAAATTATTAATAATGATTATTTAGCTTCTAATGAAAATATAAGAAGATCATATGCCCGCAAAGTTTTAAAAGAAGATAGTTTTTTTAGTTGGGATGATAATGTTCGAATGATATTTAATAAAATTAGAGCCTATCATTTATGGCCAATTGCATCTACAGAGCTTTACAATGAGAAAATTAAAGTAATTGATGCACATTATTTATCTGAGTCACACGGTTTACCCTTTGGAAGGATAAAGGAGTTTTCTAAAAAAAATCTTTTAGTTACAGCAAATGGCGGTTATCTGTCTATTAAAAAATTACAGCTTGATGGGATGAGACCTATTTCCAATGTGGATTTGTTCAATGGTCATAGCAAATTTAGAGATAGATTATTACTAGACTTAAGTGATAATTAATACAAATTATTAACACTTCATATATTTATGATGTAGAATTGTCAGCAAAGCGAAACCCATGAAAAAAATTGCAGTATTAGGTGGAGGTCAAGTTGGCTCTTCTGTAGCCAAAATTCTCACTGATGATGGTAATGACATTACTCTAGTTGATAGCAGCGCATCTGTCCTAGAAGCTCTTCAAGATGACAATGACATAAAAACAATACAAGGCAATGCATCATCACCATCAGTTCTTAAGCAAGCTGAGATTGAGGATTGTGATATATTAATCGCCACAACTGCAAACGATGAAGCTAATTTAGTATCTTGCCACTTAGCTAAAAATCTCTTCAATGTTCCAAATGTAATTGCCAGGCTGAGAAATGCTGAATACCAAACAAAAACTTCGGATTTTAATCTTAACTTATTTTCAATTGATTCTGTAATAAGCCCTAGTCAGCTTGTAACAGATTTTATTAAAAATATTATAGAACATCCTGGAGCATTTCAGGCATTTGAATTTGCTGACGGTAAACTCCAAGTTATAGGTGCGACCGTTCTAAAAGATGGCCCATTAGCTGGAAAAAAACTCTCTGAATTTAAAAAACACATGCCGAATGTATCTGTTAATGTCATTGCTATATATCGTAATAGAAAAATAGTACCCGCTGAAGGTTCTACAATTATTCAAGAAGGCGACGATGTTTTTTTTCTTGCTACTGAAGAGAACATGAGATTCATGAGCGAGCTAGGTAAAAATCAGTCTCGCGTTGAAAATATTATGATTGCCGGTGGAGGAAATGTTGGAATTATCCTAGCTGAAAAGTTATCAGAAAAGTATTCTACAAAATTAATAGAAAAAGATTCTACACGTTGTAAATATCTCTCTGAACGACTAGAGCATGTAGTTGTTCTCAATGATGACATATCTGATGAGTCTCTTCTTAACAATGAGGGGATAGCAGATGTGGACTATTTTTGTACTGTCACAAATGATGATCAGATGAATATTCTATCAGCAAAACTCGGAAAAGATCTTGGTGCAAAAAAATCAATAGCAATAATTAATAAAGCATCTTATAGAAAATTAGTATCAAAAGAAATAGATGTTGTTGTATCACCTGAAGATGTAACAATCGGATCACTATTAGCTTCGGTTAGAACTAGTGATGTTGTAAAAGTTCATTCGCTTGGCTTCGGTGATGCTGAAATATTTGAAGTAATAATTCACGGTGATCAGAATACATCAAAAGTCGTCGGTAAAAAAATATCTCAGCTAGATCTCCCATCGGGCTGTAAAATAGGTGCAGTTTATAGAGGCTTAGATGTAATAATGCATGATGATAATTTAGTGATAAAATCTGAGGATAGATTGATAATTTTTCTTCATAAAAAACAAGATTTCCCTAAGTTAGCTAAATTGTTTCAAGTTGGCATCGGTTTCTTTTAAATGAACTACTATCAGATTCTCAAGATAACAGGAATTATATTACTGATTTTCAGCTTTTTTTTATTACTTCCAATTGCTGCATCGATGTTTTATGAGGAAAATATTATCCATTTCATATATTCTTTTCTTATCATTTTCTTATTTGGATTAATTAGTTACATGCCAAATAAAGATCAAAAAACGCAAATTAAAGTTAGAGAGGGATTCTTTATTGTCGCGCTTTTTTGGTTCATTCTTAGCTTCTTTGGTTCACTTCCATTTTATATGGATGAAAGCCTTAATTTAAGTTTCGTGGATGCAGTTTTTGAATCAACATCCGGTTGGACTACTACTGGTGCAACTATAATAACTAATATAGATGATCTCAATAAGCCGTTATTATTATATCGACAACTTTTACAGTGGCTTGGCGGCATAGGTATAGTTGTATTAGTTCTAGCAATATTGCCAATTCTTGGTGTTGGAGGCATGTACTTATACAAAGCAGAGTCATCTTCACCCATAAAAGATAATAAATTATCCCCAAGAATTACAGAAACAGCAAAAAGTTTATGGAGCGTTTATATTCTTTTAACTATTACATGTGCAATTATGTACAAGTTTGCAGGAATGAATTATTTTGATGCTGTTGGCCATAGCTTTTCAACAGTTTCTATTGGTGGATTTTCTACACACAATTCAAGCATTGGTTTTTACTCTAATGATTTAATAAAAATTATTTGCATCCTATTTATGTTTTTATCTGCATTAAACTTTGTCTTACATTTTTTATTTTTTAAAAATAGATCACTTACAACGTATACAGATAATTCAGAATTTAAAACTTTTGTTTCAATTATTATAATCTTGTTTGTACTCATCATCATATTCTCTTTGAATGGTAAACTTGAATCTATAAGTAATATTGATATTATTTTTCAAGTACTTTCCTTTGTAACTACATCTGGTTTCACAACATCTAATTATAGTTTGTGGCCTAGTTTTATTATCTTACTTATTTTCCTATCAAGTTTTATCGGCGCTTGTGCTGGATCAGCTGGAGGCGGAATGAAAGTTATTAGATTCACTATCGCATTAAAATCAATAAAAAAACAACTTCTTAGAGTTATTCACCCAAAAGCTGAAATAACGATAAAAGTAAATCATAAAAAGGTAGATGACACGACAGTTGAGACAATATTGTCTTTTATAATCTTATATATAGTTATATTTTTTATTTCTTCTATATTGATCATGGTCTCTGGGCATGATTTTGTAACATCATTCTCATCTGCTGCTGCATGTATTAATAATCTTGGACCAGCATTAGGTGATGCTTACGGTAATTATGCATCATTAAACAGTTTTTCAAAGATACTACTTTCACTGATTATGATAGTAGGCAGACTAGAGATTTATACATTTATTATTTTGATTACAAGATATTTTTGGAAGTATTAGAATATGAGTAAAGCATTTATATCAAAAAATAATCCATTTAATGAGGATACAGCAGATGGCGAATGTTTTTCTTATACATACCTTCTCCCTAAATATTGGATTAGCTGGATATTAATTTTTTTATCATTACCTCTGGCATACTTGCCAAAGGTTGTCAGATCGTTTCTTGGTTCAATGTTAGGAAAGATATTATTTCAAATTAATACTACAAAAAAAGAAATTGTTAAAATTAATTTAAAAAAAACATTTAACAACTTGAATGATGATGATCTAGAGAGATACTTAATTAAATTTTTTAAATATCTTGGACATATTTACTTATGTCTACCATTATTGTGGTGGAGATCTGATTCATATCTTCAAACAATAATACATAAAGACGGTACACAACTGATAGATGATATTTTAAATAACAACCAAAGTGTTATTTTGCTAGCTCCGCATACACTATCGCTTGATTTTGGAGGAAGGGCTCTGTCTCAGTATAATTTACTCAGTATTTATAAGCCTTTTAAAAACAAATTAATGAATTGGTTTATAGGTAAATCTAGAAGCAAATTATCGGATAAAGTAATTGTTTATCCAAGACATGGCAGTAGTATAAAAAATATTATTAAAAAAATGAAACAACCATCGGTTTTATACCTACTTGCTGATGAAGACATTAGCAAAGATGACTCAATATTTTGTGATTTTTTTGATGCTCAAAAAGCTGTGCTTAAATCCATTAGCAAGCTCTCTCGATTGACTAATTCGAAAGTTCTTCCCTGTGTATGTAACTACAATTTAGATTCACAAGATTTCTATTTTAAAATATTTCCATCTTTAGATAATTTCCCATCAGAAAATATTGTTGATGATTGTTCTAAAATAAATCGTGTTCTTGAGAAACAAATACTTGAAGATAAATTACAATATATGTGGACTTTACGTATTTATAAACATCAACCAGATTCTACTGATATATATAAAATATAATTACAATGACATATTATAAGATAAAAGAACCAGCCAAAACTCACTATTTGAAAGTTAGCGACCTACACAAAATTTATGTAGAGGAGTATGGTAATCCTGAAGGCATTCCAATGTTATTTCTTCATGGTGGTCCAGGAGCTGGTTCCTCACCCATATATCAGAAATATTTCAATCCAAAAAAATATCATTTGATTATGTTTGACCAGAGAGGTTGCGGTAAATCTATTCCTTATGGTGAGATAAGCGAGAATACATCTGACGACTTAATCTCAGATATTAATTTGATTTTGGATTACTTTTCAATTGATAAAGCCCATGTTTATGGTGGGTCATGGGGATCAACTTTAGCCTTACTCTATGCAGAAGCTAACCCCTCTAAAGTTTTATCTTTAATTTTGAGGGGTGTATTTTTATGTCGTAAAAAAGATATTCATTGGTTTTATCAAGAAGGCGCATCACAGATTTATCCTCAATATTGGAAAGAATATGTATCTTTAATAAATCATGAGAATACTGATAATATACTAGTGGCATATCACAAAATGATACATTCCAATGATTTAGATGTATCAAAAAGAGCTTGCAAGGAATGGTCATTGTGGGAAGGTAGAAGCTCATGTTTACTCCCATCTAATGAAGTAATTTCTGCATTTGATGAGTGCTCAATATCATTAGCTAAGATTGAATCACATTTTTTTATTAATGATTGTTTTATTGAAGAAAATCAAATTATTAAAAATATTTCGAAAATACAAGATATTCCTTGCAGGATAGTTCATGGACAATATGATATTGTTTGCCCAATCGAACAAGCATATGAATTGCATACTAACTATACCAATTCAGAATTAATAATAGCCAAAGACTGCGGGCATTCAGTACTTGAGCCTAACATTAGTTTAGAATTACTGAATATTTTTGACAATGCTATTTCATAGAGCTATTGCTATAGCAGGAATATTGTATCTCTCTTTAGTTTCAGCATCTGATTTTAGACAACCAGACTATGAAAGAGAGTCGTTAATTTATAATCAAAACTTAACTGACATATTTGATGGTGAGATACATTTCATAGATTATGAATTTGGCAGATTTCCAGTTATTGAGATTAATGATAATAAAAAAACGGCTATCCTATATTTACACGGAAGAGGATTAAGCCCAAATGATTATAATCTTGCGTATCCTGTTAGAACGCAGTTAAGCGATTCTTACGATACCTTCAGCATCCAATTACCTGTTCTTACAAAAGGAGCTAAATATTATGATTACACAGAAATATTTTATGATTCTGACCAGAGGATTAAGAGCGCTATAGAATATGTCCAAAAAAAACATGATAATCTGGTAATTATCGCTCACAGTTGTGGAGTTCATATGCTCATGTCATATATTGATAAGTATAATCTCTTATCCGGAATCAAGTCATTGGTATTAATAGGTAGTGGAGCTGTTGATAAAGGACAAAGTATGATTAACGAATATCCTTATAAAAAAATTAACATCCCGATATTAGATATTTACGGGGAATATGATTTTAATTTAGTAATAAAAGAAGCTAATAATCGTTATAAAAATATAAAAACAATATCCTCACTATCTGAACAATATAAAATAAAGTCATCAAGCCATTATCATGAAGATGGTTCAGGTAGAATTATTGAAATAGTAAAGAAATGGCTAAGTGATAAATAATATAATAATATATTCCCATGAGAAAAATTAGCGAACATCGTAAAACAAAAGAAACTGATATCAATTTATCGTTAAATCTAGATGGATCAGGGATAAGTAAATTGCAAGCCAATCTTCCCTTTTTAGAGCATATGCTTGATCAGACTACTAGATATTCATCGATAGACTTAGATCTTAATGCTAAAGGAGATCTGGAAATTGATGCTCATCATACAGTAGAAGATATTGGCATAACACTCGGTGCGGCTTTTGATAAAGCTTTGGGTGATAAAAAAGGAATACAGAGATTCGGTTATGCATATGTGCCTTTGGACGAATCACTATCACGTGTCGTAATTGATTTTTCTGGGAGACCTGGATTGATATACAATGTTACCTATCCAAGAGCACGTGTAGGTGAATTTGATGTAGAGCTTCTAAGTGAATTTTTTCATGGCTTTGCCAATCATGCAAAATCAACTATTCATATTGATAATATTAGAGGTAAAAACGCACATCATATTGCCGAAACAATTTTTAAGGCTTTTGGCAAAGCTCTTAAGATGGCAATAGCTATAGATCAAAATAATATTGATAAAATTCCATCTACCAAAGAATTTCTTTGATGAATAAAATAGCTGTAATAGATTATGGAATGAGTAATCTACATAGTGTAGTTAAAGCTTTTCAAAAAGTTGTTGATAAGAACTATAGTGTATATGTTGCAAATTCTGAAGAGAAGCTGAAAAAAGCTTCTTTAATTGTCCTTCCGGGCCAAGGTGCGGTTAAGTCATGCATTGATAGCTTAGCAATTAATTTTCCAAATCTAATTAATACCATATCAAATAAGCCGTTTTTTGGAATATGCCTTGGTTTTCAGATTCTGTTTGATAAATCTTTTGAAGATGACGGTGTTGACTGCTTGTCTATTATTAGAGGTGAAGTGAAGTGCTTCTCAAGCGAAATTAAAAAGAATCTAAAAGTGCCTCACATGGGATGGAATCAAATTAGCCATAACAATGATCATGCATTATGGCAAAACATACCCGATGAAACCTTCTTTTACTTTGTTCATAGTTATTTTGCACATGCATGTAGCAAAGATGACATATCATCAGTAACTAAATATGATATTCCATTTACGTCATCAGTTACAAAAGAGAATATTTTTGCATGTCAATTCCACCCAGAGAAAAGCTCTAACTATGGATTGAAACTTATTGAAAACTTCATCAAATGGTCAGAGGCTAAATTGTGATTATTTATCCAGCAATCGATATCATAGATGGAAAATGTGTTCGATTATCCCGAGGAGATTATTCAAACAAGACAATCTACTCTGATAATCTTGATGAAGTAGCAAGAGACTGGGTTGTACAAGGCACCAATCAACTTCATCTAGTTGATTTAGATGGTGCTAAAGACGGTTTACCCACTAACAAAACTAAAATAATGACTTTAAGAGATATGTTTCCTGAGATATTTATACAAGTTGGTGGAGGTATCAGAGATAACCAGTCTATTGAGTATTATTTAGAAAACGGGATCAACAGAGTTATTCTTGGTACAAAGGTACTTAAAGATAAAGATTTTATTTTTTCAATTGATGTATCACTAAGAAAAAATATCGCGATAGATATTGCTATTAAAGATGGACAACTTGCTGGTGATGGATGGGAAAATACTCAAAATGAGGAAATTTCTGAGTACATAAAATTCCTTGAAGGAAACGGAATTGAACTTTTTATAATTACTGACATCAAGAAGGACGGAATGATGCAAGGAATTGATTATGCATCTATAATTGATGTCCTGAGTCATGTTAATACTAAAGCTATAATTTCAGGTGGCGTTACAACCATGGATGATGTTCGTACTATTTGTAAAATGGATAGAACCAAGGTTGATGGGATGATAATTGGAAAAGCTCTATATGAGAAGTCAATAAATTTAGATGAAGCCATAAATGAGTGTAGCTAAGAGAATAATACCTTGTTTAGATGTTGATAAGGGTAGAGTAGTAAAGGGTGTTAATTTTATCGACATTATAGATGCAGGTGATCCAGTTGAGATTGCTAGAGTCTATGATCGAGAAGGAGCTGATGAAATCACTTTTCTTGATATAACGGCTTCACACGAAGGAAGAAAAAATATTATTAGCGTTGTTGAAAGCGTAGCTAACGAGGTATTTATCCCTCTTACGGTTGGAGGCGGTGTGAAAAATTTCATTGACGTGAGAGATTTATTGTCTGCTGGCGCTGATAAGATAACAATCAATACTGCAGCTGTCATGAATCCACACTTAATAAACCAAGTTACAGATAAGACTGGTAGGCAATGTATTGTTGTTGCTGTAGATGTAAAAAAAATTAACGAGGATTATTTTGTTTTCACACACGGTGGAAGAAAACGGACTGATATTAAAGCTATAGATTGGTGTGTCGAGTGTCAAGAGAGAGGTGCCGGTGAATTACTTGTAACGAGCATGGATAAAGATGGAACAAAATCTGGTTTCGACATCGATATTCTCAGTCAGATATCAAAAATCACAAATATACCTATTATTGCTTCTGGTGGAGCTGGCGATTTGAGTCATTTTCACGATGCTATAGAATTAGGAAAAGTAGATGCTGTATTAGCTGCTAGCGTTTTTCATTTTGGAGAGTATAGTATCCATCAGGTAAAAAATTTTCTCAAAGATAAAGGAATTTTTATGAGATGATACAAGATAAGATTAAATGGCAGATATCATAGATCAACTAGAGCAGGTTCTTGAAAAGAGAAAAGATGTAGAATCTGACAAATCATATGTAGCTTCCTTATACAGTAAGGGTAATGGTTATATATGCGATAAAATTCTTGAGGAGGCATCTGAATTAGTAGAGGCATCAGAAGACACTACACAACAAGTTATTCATGAGACCGCAGACTTATTGTTTCATGTGTTAGTTTTATTAGCGTCACAAGATATTAAATATGCTAGGATAAAGGAAGAGCTTGAACGTAGATTTGGCACGTCTGGCATTGATGAGAAAAATAATAGAAATAATTGAGGGTTGAATATGTTAAGTGGTATCTCTCCATGGTCAATATTGCTTATATTAATTATCGTTGTAGTTTTATTTGGCACTAAAAAACTTCGAAATATAGGTTCGGATTTAGGTGCAGCAATGAAAAGTTTTAAAAAATCGTCACGCGATGAAACAGCGAATAATAAAAATATAGACGATAACAACAATACATAGAAATGTTCGATATAGGGTTTTGGGAGCTATTTTTTTTATTCCTCTTGGCACTTTTTGTTCTAGGCCCTGAAAAGTTACCCGTTGTTGCTTCTTATCTCGGCAAACAATTTGGAAGGATACAAAAATATTTTAGTCACGTAAAAAATCAAATTGATGATGAAGTTGATAGTACTAATATAAAATCAATATTAAAAGATCAGGAATTGTCCATCTCTGAGCTGGAAAAACGAATCAAAGAAACACAAGATGCCGACAGAACAGACAAGTCAAAATAAAAGTTCATTTATACCTCATCTGCTTGAATTAAGAGGAAGGTTGACCAAGATACTACTCTTTGTGCTCGTTGTTTTTGCTTTACTCATACCATTCTCTGGTGATATTTATAACCTATTGTCTGTACCCCTACTTAATGCATTACCAGATGGAAGTGAAATGATTGCTATAGATGTTGCATCACCATTTCTGATACCGTTTAAGCTTGTAATATATTTATCAATATTTATCACAATACCTTACATTCTCTATCACCTGTGGTCTTTTATTGCGCCAGGTTTATATACACATGAAAAAAAATTGGTTTTCCCTCTGATTGTATCAAGCAGTTTCTTGTTCTATCTGGGCGCCTCGTTTGCATATTTTGTTGTCTTCCCATTAATATTTGTTTTCTTTATAGGTATAGCTCCGACAGATGTAGCAGTGATGACCGATATTGGAAGATATCTTGACTTTGTAATCGCATTATTTTTTGCTTTTGGATTTTCTTTTGAAGTTCCCATTATAACTGTACTTCTTATTACATCAGGAATTACTACTAGGGAAAAATTATCCTCAAAGAGACCATATATTATCGTAGGTGCTTTTACTTTGGGTATGTTACTGACTCCACCTGATGTAATTTCACAAATACTATTAGCCTTACCAATGTGGTTCTTATATGAGCTAGGTTTATATTTTTCAAAATATTTCAAGGTAAGAAACTTTTCAAAACAAAAAGATAACGAAGTGTATAATGATATTGTGAAGTGATTATGAGTGAAATCAAAAGAAAGATCTGGTTCGTGCGACATGCGCAATCAGAATATAACAAGAAACATCTTTTTACTGGCTGGCATGATCCTAATCTAACCGATAAAGGCATAGAGGCAGCATTAAATTTAAGAGAAGAACTATCATCAATTAATTTTACTCATATTTTTTGTTCTCCACTTAAAAGAGCCTCACAAACAGCACAGCGTATTATAGACAAGGATAATGTAATTTATGATGATCGTCTCAAAGAGAGGAGTTATGGCGATTGGGCTGGTTTAAACAAGACTGAAATCAAGGAAAAGGTTGGAGAAGATTTATTTTTATCAGCTCGTAGAGGATGGAGCACTAAACCTCCTAATGGTGAAAGCCTTGAAGATGTAAGTAAAAGAGTAAAGGGCTTTTTAGATTCTCTTCCTGATGCAGGTAATATTCTAGTAGTTTCACATGGGAATACAATAAGGGCTATTAGTGTTCTTTTAGGCATTAATAAAAAGGAAGATATTTCATCTTATGAGATAGTTACAGGTAGTTATTTACTAGTTGAAAAATAGAGCTAACTTCATGTTAGCTCTATTATACGGAGGAGGTTTGTATATAAGTATATTATCATATAGTTATATATTTTCAAGTCTGATTTGTTTGTAGATTCTATCCCAAACCTTTAGTCGCAGCTCTAGAGATGTGACTGCTGAACTATATGCTGTGCACATTAATTTAGGTTTATCGCAAACGTTATTAAGAAGAGAAAGAGATAATGGTCCATGTCTTTCACCATCAACAACTATATGTCTTTCCAAATAGGATTTTAAGTATTTTATTTTTTTATCGTCATTGAGTGACCGAAGGATGTATTTAAACATATTCGGTATAACTTTTTCTCTACCAAGTGTAAATACACCAACAAGCTGAGCCAAACTGCCAGATGAAGCAATCCTTAGATCATGTTTTAAGAAATCCTTAACTTCTTTGTAGATATTTATTTTTTTTAGGTTAGAGACAATGTTGTTATTATTTTTCATAAGTTTCATAAATTTTACTAATTCATCTGTATTTGCATTAATGTTTTTCATTGCAAGCAAGTAAACTTCAAAGTGTGATATGTAACCAATCCCATCAATATAATCAGATTCTTCACCTAAAATAATTTCATTGACAAAGTTAGCTAATCCATTTCTTGTGTTTGAATTAGGTATCCATGGGATATTTTGTGGAGTTATTTTTTTTTGTATTTTTTTTAGTAAACTCATAAAACCCCAAACAGCAAATACATGTGCCTCCATGAAGAGTTTTAATTCATTATCATCTAAATTATTTTTGAATAGCGGGTGCTTATTAATCCGCACTTTTAAAGAGACTAGTTTTTTTTTATGATTTTGAAGACTATCCATATCTTTTTATGGGCCCGGCAGGACTCGAACCTGCGACCAATGGATTATGAGTCCACTGCTCTAACCAACTGAGCTACAGGCCCTTGTTTAATTACAAAATCATATTCCGTTTTTTCCGTATGTATTTTTGATGGTATTCCTCTGCAATCCAGAAACTTTTTGCCATTGATACTACGGTCACAATTTTATTATCATATTTTGCTGCATTAATTTGCCTAATATAGGAATCAGCTATCAAATATTGATCATCATCTAAACAGAAAATTTCTGATCTATATTGTGTCCCTATATCCGGACCCTGTCTATTTAGTGTAGTTGGGTCATGTATTGTAAAAAATAAATCTAATAAGTCTCTGTATTTTATTATATTATCATTAAACTTTATTCTGACAGCTTCAGCATGTTCAGTAGTTCCACTACAAACATCATGATATGTTGGGTTTTCAGTTATGCCACCTGTGTAACCTACCTCTGTTTCTAAAACCCCTGAATAGGATAAGAATTTTTCTTCTATTCCCCAAAAGCATCCTGCAGCAAATATCGCTAAATTAGTCATTATCCAGAAAGCTCTTAAGGTTCTGTGCTCTCGACGGATGTCTAAGTTTTCTTAGCGCTTTGGCTTCAATTTGTCTTATTCTTTCCCTTGTTACGTCAAATTGTTTGCCAACTTCTTCTAGTGTATGGTCAGTATTCATGTCAATGCCGAATCTCATTCTCAGCACTTTTGCCTCTCTTGGAGTTAAACTGGATAATATGTCATGTGTTGAATCTGAGAGATCTTTATTTATTGTTTTATCTAGTGGCTTCTCGGCATTTTCATCTTCGATAAAATCACCTAAATGAGAGTCCTCATCATCACCCACAGGTGACTCCATAGATATTGGCTCCTTGGCAATTTTAAGAACTCTTCTAACTTTCTCTTCTGTCATGTCCATATGTTCAGCTAATTCCTCTGGTGTAGCTTCTTTACCATTTTCTTGAAGTAATTTTCGTTGGATTCTATTCAACTTATTAATGGTTTCAATCATATGCACTGGTATTCTTATTGTTCTAGCTTGATCAGCTATTGACCTCGTAATTGCTTGCCTAATCCACCACGTTGCATATGTAGAGAACTTATACCCGCGTCGGTATTCAAACTTATCAACTGCTTTCATTAGACCAATATTACCTTCTTGGATTAAATCAAGGAATTGTAGACCACGATTCGTATATTTTTTAGCAATTGATATAACTAGTCTAAGGTTAGCTTCTACCATTTCTTTTTTTGCGTTTCTTTCTTTTATTTCACCAGATCTTCTATCTTTATTTATAATTTTGATATCTTGAATTGATAGCTTTTGGTTATTTTCAATTAATATTAATTTTTTATTTATCTTTGAAAATTCTTTTTTAAATAACTCTTTATCAGTTGACGACTTAAGATGACTATTTAGAATTTGATTTAAGACATCAATATTTGTTTCATTATTTTTAAATAATTTTAAGAATTCTTTTTTGTTTAATGTTGTATGTTCCGTACACAGGGAATACATATCTTTTTCATATTTTGCTATATCAGATGATATATTCTCAATTTTTTCTGTTAGCTTTTCTATAAATAGACTTGTGAATTTAAAAGTAGATAATTCTTTCTTAATATTATCAAATAATTTATCGGCTTTTTTTTGATCCTTTTGAGATTTAAACTTTTCGTAACTTTCTTTTATGAATATTATTTTTTGTCTTACAAGTTCTTGGTCAATTGCATTATCAACTATTTCATCATCATCAGAATCTTCTAGATCATTATCTTCAGGAATCTGCTCTGTTTTAAATTCTTCACTGTGTTTTTCTTTAACATCAAGTATGTAATCTGATGTCAGTGATTCAATTTCTTCATCGTCCTTAAATATTTTTAAAAAAAAGTTGATGGATTCTGGAAATTTTTGAATAGCTTGATAAATTAATTTTTGCCCCTCTTCAATTTTTTTAGCAATTACTATTTCACCAGCACGATTCAATAGCTCCACAGTACCCATCTCTCTCATATACATCCGAACTGGGTCTGATGTTCTCCCGAATTCTTCGTCTAAATTAGATAAAACTTCAACAGCTTCTTGTTCTGTTATTTCATTATCATCGTCGTCAGACAACTCATCGTCACTGAGCACAACCTCTGTTTCAATATCCTTGTTGCTTTCGACAACTTTGATTTTAAGGTCTGTTATTAACTTGATAATTCCATCAATCTGATCGCTGTCATAAGAGCTTGTTGGGAGTAAATCATTAATTTCGCTGAGTGTTAAAAAACCTTGGTTTCTACCTTTCTCTATTAGATCTTTT
Source organism: Gammaproteobacteria bacterium (assembly GCA_965660795.1). Taxonomy (GTDB): domain Bacteria; phylum Pseudomonadota; class Gammaproteobacteria; genus CACLCV01. The sequence continues at coordinate 15,613 of CBFIBF010000008.1, read as the reverse complement.
ATCTCTTTTTGTTTGCTTTTGGATAAATTATTGTTTGGCATTGATATATTCTTCTGTGAAAGTGAGCTATTATATCATCAATAGTTTTGTATATAATAACAAATTTAAGCTAATTCCTGTTAAATCTAGGGATGAATAACTATTTTTCAAGATACTAAATGGTTGAAACTTACACACCAGTTTGTGACTTAGATGTAAAAGCCTCAGCATTTGAGCTTATGGGCGTAGATGGAAATCTATACAGCCTGGATAGTTTGATTGGCACTAAAGCCACTTTAGTAATGTTCATATGTAATCATTGCCCATATGTTAAATCCATATTAGAGCAATTAGTTGTTGAAGCAAGCGTTATGCAAAAGAAGGGAATCGGCTGTGTTGCTATTAACTCAAATAATTACGATCAATATCCAGATGATTCTTATGAAAATATGAAAATAATATCTAAAAAGTTTGGCTTTAGTTTCCCTTACCTTCTTGATGAAACTCAACAAGTAGCAAAAGAATACAAAGCAGTTTGTACCCCTGATTTTTTTGGTTTCGACCAAAAGCTCAATCTACTGTACCGTGGTAGATTTGATGATAGAAAAATGTCTAAGCAAATGTCAGCAAATTCCAGCGAACTATTCAAAGGCATGATTGAAATTGCTCGAACAGGTAAACAGCCCATAAATCAGATACCTAGCGTAGGGTGCTCAATTAAATGGAGGTAAGATGAATAATAAAGTGCTTTCTAATGCGATTAGATTTCTTAGTCTAGATGCTGTTAACGCAGCAAATTCTGGCCATCCTGGCGCCCCTATGGGCATGGCAGATATTGCAACAGTCTTATGGAGAGAATTTTTAAAACATAATCCTAAGAACCCAAATTGGTTTAACAGAGACAGATTTGTTCTATCAAATGGCCATGGATCAATGCTTTTATACTCTCTTCTTCATCTAACAGGCTATAAATTGTCTATCGATGATATTAAAAAATTTAGACAACTCCACTCACGCACTCCAGGGCACCCTGAATGTGATATAACAGAAGGTGTTGAAACTACCACTGGTCCATTAGGACAAGGTCTTGCAAATGCTGTGGGCATGGCAATTGCTGAGAAAAATCTAGCCGCAGAATATAATAGAAATGGTCATAAAGTAATTGATCACTACACATATGTTTTTGCAGGTGATGGCTGTTTAATGGAGGGAGTATCTCATGAGGCATCCTCACTAGCAGGCACATTGAAACTTAATAAATTAGTTGTATTTTATGATATGAATCAAATATCTATAGATGGAGATGTAAACGGTTGGTTTACTGAGGATATTCCTAAACGCTTTGAAAGCTATGGTTGGAATGTAATTAGAAATATTAATGGACATGATTTTTCAAATATAAGAAATGCGATTAAATCAGCAAAATCTGAAAAAGAAAGACCAACTTTGATTTGCTGTAAAACTGTAATTGGGTATGGTTCTCCTAAATTTCAAGGCACATCTAAAGCTCATGGTGCTCCATTAGGAACAGAAGAAGCTAAGATAGTCAGGGAAAAATTAGACTGGCCTCATGCACCTTTTGAAATTCCAAAAGACATATATCAGAGCTGGGATGCCACAAAGAAGGGTAAAAAGTTGGAAGAATCATGGACTGTAAAGATTAGTAAATATAAAAAACAGTTCAGCAAAGAATTTAAAGAGTTAGATAGAAGAATTAAGGGCGTTAATACTCACACATCTCTAGCTAAACTAAGTGAATTTATGCACAAGTCACATAAACCAATGGCTACAAGAAAATCTTCACAAGTAGTGATGTCAGAATTTGGTAATTTAGTTCCCGAGCTCATTGGCGGTTCAGCAGACCTTAAAAGTTCAAATCTTTCTTATTATGATGAAATGAAAGCTTTTTCAGATGAGAACCCATCAGGTAAATACATATATTATGGAGTAAGAGAGTTTGGAATGTCTGCAATATCAAATGGAATTTTTCTACATGGAGCGATGAGACCATTTGCAAGTACGTTTTTGATATTTTCTGAGTATGCAAAAAATGCAATTAGAATGTCCGCACTGATGAAATTGCCTATTGTGTACATATTCACGCATGACTCAATTGGGCTTGGTGAGGATGGACCAACACATCAAGCTGTAGAGCAGTTATCATCACTACGACTTGTACCTGATTTGGATGTGTGGAGACCGGCAGATACGCAAGAAACCGCTGCAGGTTGGATTGCGGCATTAACATCTACTGAAAGACCATTGGCATTTGCTTTATCAAGGCAAACTCTTCATGAAATACCTAAAACCAAGTCACAAATAAATAATATCTCTAAAGGTGGTTATGTAGTTTGTGGAAGTTCAGGAGATCCAGATGCAATTGTTATTGCTACAGGCTCTGAAGTTTCATTGGCCGTGGATGCTGCAGATCAATTAAGGAAAAAAGACTTGAATATCAGAGTTATTTCAATGCCATGTCAGGAACTTTTTCTCAGACAATCAAATAGTTATATCAATAAATGTATCCCTGATAGTTTTGAGAATATTCTTGCTATAGAATCTGGTGTTGGTGATTCATGGCATAAATTTACTGGCAAGACAGGTACCACATTAACCATGGATACATTTGGGCTTTCGGGTACAGGCGAAGATGTTATGGAGCATTTTGGATTTACAGTTAAAAACATAAAGAAAAATATTATAAATTTAATCAACAAAAATAGGTGAACGATGACAATAAGAGTAGCTATAAATGGTTTTGGGCGTATAGGTAGAAATATCTTAAGGGCAAAATATGAAAACGATAAATTTGACGATATAGAAATTGTAGCTATTAATGATTTAGGCGATAGTAGCATTAATGCCCATTTACTAGTTCATGACACTGTCCACGGAAAGTTTCAAAAGAGCGTTGAAGTAAAAGATAATAAAATTCTAATTGATCAAAAAGACGAAATACTTGTAATTTCTGAGAGAGATCCTAAAAGCTTACCATGGAGTAAACTTGATATAGATGTAGTTTATGAATGTACTGGCATCTTCGTTTCTAAAGAAAAAGCAGGATTACACATAGAGGCAGGTGCAAAAAAAGTTATCATTTCAGCTCCTGGCAAAAATGTTGATAATACAGTTGTGTATGGAGTTAATCACGAAACATTGACTGAGAGTCATCAAGTTATCTCGAATGCATCTTGTACAACCAATTGTCTAGCAACCGTAATAAAAAATATTCATAAAACCCTTGAGATTACAAATGGACTCATGACTACTGTTCATGCCTATACTAATGACCAGGTTTTAACTGATGTTTATCATACAGATTTAAGAAGAGCAAGATCAGCAACTCAATCAATGATTCCAACAAAAACAGGTGCAGCAGCAGCTGTCGGATTAGTTATGCCAGATCTAAATGGAAAACTTGATGGGTTTGCTATTAGAGTTCCAACTACAAACGTCTCAATAGTTGACTTATGTTTTAATACTAAAAAAACATCATCTTTAGATGAAATAAATAATCTTGTACTTCAATCATCTGAAAATGATATGAAAGGTATTGTTGGCTATAATAACTTGCCTCTAGTTTCTGTTGATTTTAATCATTCATCATTCTCATCTGTTTTTGATGAAGGCCTCACGAGAGTTTCTGAAAATAAGCTTTATAAGATATGTGCATGGTATGACAATGAGTGGGGATTTTCGAATCGCATGTTAGATGTTACAAAACATTGGATAGGTTAATTTGCTATTAGAGGATATAACATCCAAGAGAGTCCTTATAAGATTTGACTACAATGTGCCTATGAGTGAAGGCAAGATAGTTAATGACTTTAGGATTAGGCAATCTTATGAAACTATTAATGCATTACTTCGTCAAGATAATAAATTAATTATTGCATCACACCTCGGAAGACCGACTGAAGGACAGTATGAATCATCACTTTCACTTTTGCCTGTCTGTAATTATGTTTCTGAAAAATTAAACCAAAAAATTAAGTTCATTCCAAATTTTACTGATTCTATAAGTTTTGATGATTATCATATTGCTATGCTTGAGAACGTTAGATTTAATATTGGCGAAAAAGCATGCGATAAAGACTTATCTAAAAGTCTAGCTTCTATAGCAGATATATTTGTTTTTGATGCTTTTGGTGTAGCTCATAGAAAAGAATGTTCAACATATGGTTTATCAGATTATTTAGATACAGTTGCAGGACTAAATTTCAGACATGAAATATCAACAATAAATAAACTTGTTAATGAAGAGTCTCGACCTAAAACAATAATCATTTCAGGCGCTAAAGTTTCTACAAAAATAGTAGTCATAAAAAAACTTCTCGAAAAATGTGACCATATGATTCTTGGCGGCGGAATACTTAATACCTTTTTAAAAGCAAAGGGATATGAAATTGGTCAATCACTAATAGAAGAGAGTTCAACAGGTTTAGCAAAAGATATACTTAATTCTGATCTATCATCAAAGATATTTATTCCAACCGATTTCACATGCCAGACTGATTCACAAATTTCAAATATAGAACTAAATCATATTTCTAACGCGGACACTATATATGATTTGGGTGATAAGAGCTCTGTCAATTTAATAGAAATTATAAATAAATCCTCTTCAATATTTTGGAATGGACCACTTGGATATGTAGAAAAAAAACCTTTTGATAGATCAACAAAATCAATAGCAAATGCAATCGCTCAACATAATTGTTTTTCTATAGTTGGCGGTGGTGATACACTACCGATTATTGAAAATTTAAACTTACAAAATGATTTTAGTTGTTTATCAACAGGCGGAGGATCACTTTTGACATATATAGAAAATGAAACATTACCAATATTAGACAAATTAAATATATAAAATGAAAAAAAGAACGAAAATAATTGCAACTCTTGGTCCATCATCAACTTCACCTACTAAAATTGCGAAGATGATAGAAGCTGGGGCAGATGTATTTAGAATCAACCTTTCACATACATCAGTGGAAGATACAAAAAAAATTATATCCTTAGTTAGAAATCAAGAGAGTAACTTCAACAGACCAGTAGCAATTATGATCGATCTTCAAGGGCAGAAGGTTAGAATCAAAAGTTTCGGTAAATTGCCATTTGTTACGCTAAAAACCCATGAAAGTTTCATCATTGACTCTTCTTTAGGTGAAAATGGTACCTCAAAAAAAGTTGGAGTTACTTTTAAGGATTTATATAAGAATGTCAAAGCAGGCAATGAATTACTTTTGAGCGATGCTTTAATAAAGCTAAGAGTCGATAAAGTTAACGCAAAAAAAATTTACACAACTGTTATAAGAGGTGGAAAGCTTAAACCTTACCAAGGAGTGAATAAAAAAGGTGGCGGTTTATCACTATCAGGTATTACTAACAAAGATAAGTCAGACCTAAAAAAATCACTTGCACTTGAATATGATTATGTTGCAGTGTCGTTTGTTAAAGATGAGAAAGATATAAATGAAATCAAAAAAATACTTAAAAATAAAGATGTCAAAATAATTGCAAAGATAGAAAGAAATGAAGCAATAAAGAATATTGATAAGATTACCAGAGCAGCGGATGGATTACTTGTAGCTAGAGGGGATCTAGGTGTAGAGATCGGTATTGAGCAGCTTCCAGCCACACAAAAACTACTCATTAGAAAAGCGATATCTTTTGATAAAATTGTTATTGTTGCAACGCAAATGATGGAATCTATGATTAAAAATAGAGTTCCAACTAGAGCGGAAGTATTTGATGTTGCTAACGCTGTTACATCCGGAGTTGATGCTATTATGTTTTCTGCAGAGACGGCGATTGGTAAATATCCATCTGATGTAATATCTGAAGCAAGTAGAATTTGTGTTGAGTCTGAAGGAGCATACATAAGACCATTATCTGTAGACAGAGTTGTTCCTAAAACACTTCCAGTGGATCAGGTCATTGCATTATCTGCTGTATATAGCGCGAAACTTACAAAAGTTGTAGCTATTGCAGCACTTACAGAAACTGGTTCAACAGCTCTATGGATGTCTAGAGTACAATCTAATATTCCGATTTACGCAATGACCCAAAACATTAAAACAAGTAGACGGATATGTCTTTATAAAGGTGTGCAATCGATAAAGCTAGATAAACTTGAAGAGAATCATGCACAAGCAAATTTGCAAGTTATATCGTTAATGAAAGAAATTGGTACAGTAAAAAAAGGTGACTTAGTAATTATTACAAAAGGAGACTTGCTTGGTACAAGTGGTGGAACTAATGCAATGAAAGTTGTTGAGGTTGGTAATATGATTGAGATTAATGATTAGGGAGAAATATAAATGGATAAAAATATATTAATTGAAACTGCTCAAAAAATGATGTTAAAACCCAAGGGTATTTTAGCTATGGATGAAAGTAGTCCAACAATAGCAAAACGCTTAGCATCAATAAATGTTGAAAATAATGAGAACAACAGAAGACGATATAGAGAATTAATTGTTACAACTCCTGAGTTATCAACATGCATAAGTGGTGCAATATTGTTTGAAGAAACATTTGATCAAAAAATGAGTGATGGGACTTTGTTTAGAGAATACCTCAATTCAATTGGTATACTCCCCGGCATAAAAGTTGACAAAGGGGCAAAAGATTTTTCTTGTCACCCAGGAGAAAAAGTTACTGAAGGATTAGATGGACTTGGTGACAGACTTTCAGATTATTATGCTAAAGGCGCTAAATTCTGTAAATGGAGAGCTGTAATTACAATCGGAGATAATATTCCTTCAGATGCGTGTATACAATCAAATATGAACGCGCTCGCTAGATATGCGTCACTATGTCAAGAAAATAACCTTGTACCTATTGTTGAACCAGAGGTCTTAATCAACGGAGCTCACAGTATTGAAACTTGTAATGAGGTTACTAGAAGATCCTTAAAATCTCTTTTTAATAATTTAGATATGCTGAACGTACATCTACCAGGTACTGTTTTAAAACCAAGCATGGTTATTTCTGGTCAAGAAAACCAATCGAGAGCAGACAGAAATACAGTGGCATCGATGACACTTGAGTGTTTACAAGATTGCGTTCCAGAACTTACTGCAGGGATAGCATTTCTATCAGGCGGCCAAACTGATGAGGAAGCAGAAACTCATTTAAATATTATTAATAATCAGACGAACCTACCTTGGAGGGTAACCTTCTCTTATGCAAGAGCAATACAAGCAGCTGCACTTGCTGCATGGGGCGGTAATGACGAAAATATAAAAAAATCTCAAGAAATTCTCTTTGATAGAGCAAGTAAGTGCTCTATGGCCTCAGTTGGAAGTCTATAGTAAGTTGAAGATTTTTTTAGAAATCATCTTTATTGAGTTTGCACTAGTGTAGTTTACAACTTGTATATTGCTGTGTTTTTTTATCTCTTTGAAATTTTCCATCTGATTTTTGTTGTTTGAATTGAGTATTACTAAATCTAACGATGTTTTAAGTCGCTCAAAAGCTAACATTGTTGAAACTGCGGCACCTATGCAACCTAATTCATCTTTAACGACAAGAATGTTAAATGATTTGATTTTTTTCATAAGATTAATATTTAGACCGTCTGTAGCTAGAGGAGAGAATGCTCCTCCTGCTCCTTCAATGACACATGGTCTATTTTGAATGATTTTTTTGTATTTCATTATGTAATCTTTTATATAAATCTTTTTATTTGCATTTTTAATTGCTAAATATGGAGATACAGGTTCTATAAACCTATAAGGATTGATCTCATCAAGTGTTATTTTTTTGCCAAGCGCATGATAGTATTTAGTCGAGTCTCTCGGTATCAGCAAACCCTTTCTAACTTGACAGCCTGTTTCAATCGGCTTGAAAGCTAAAAATTCTTTTTTCTTATTTAATTCTTTTAGTAACTTTATTCCAATATATGTTTTACCAACATCAGTGTTTGTTCCAGTAATGAAAATACTATTTTTCATCAGTTAGTAAAGTTAATACTTTTCTATACTTATTTAGTATTTCATCTTTGACAATTGTTGGAATAATAATTTGTTTACGATCCCAGTTGATTTGATCAAGATAGTCCCTAAAGTATTGTTTATCAAAAAAATCTATATCTTTATTTTCAAGGTCCTTTGTTAAACAGTACCTCGCACAATCAGGAGTGAAAATTTCATCAATTAATATTACATTCATTTCATCATCGTAACCAAATTCAAATTTACAATCTATCAGTGTAAGACCTTTTGTAAGAGCCAATCTATGCGCATACTCATATAATTCAATACTTTTATCTTTTATAAAATTAGATAATTCTTCTCCAATATTTTTGCACATCTCTGCAAATGTTATATTTACATCCTTACCACCAACTTCAGCTTTTGTAGATGGTGTAAATAATGGAGAATCAAATTTATCATTAATATTCATTTTTTTGCTAATAACAATATCTGAGACCTTACCCTCTTTTTTGTATTGTTTGAAAGCAGATCCAGAAATATAACCTCTCACAATGGACTCTATTCTGATTGGTTCACATTTTTTTACAAGCGAACAACTTTTAAATGTATTTGGGACAAGCTTAGCTAGTTCATTATCCACAAGTAAATGATTATCTATGATATGTTCTGTTTGCTTGAACCAAAATTTCGATATAGTCGTTAGGAGTTCACCTTTAGTTGATAGTTCATCATCAAACACAAAATCATATGCTGAAATTTTATCTGATGTCTTTATTAGAAGTTTATCTTCATTAAATTTATAAACATCTCTAATTTTTCCAGAGAACAGTGGTTTGTTCTCCAGAAAAAATATGTCAGTTCGATTCATGTATTATTTTAATTTATTTATATAACTGGAAAATCTTTCTTTATTAGTGGCGAACTTCTTTTCTTCAGCAGCAGCGAATTCTGAGGCATTTGCTAGATTCTCTAAATTATCACCAACGGCAATTATACCAACCATACCAAGAATATAGTGGGGCGTGCATTTATATCCATACACACCTTCTTTAGTGAATGTAATTGTGAGTTCTTCATTAATCTTACCATTCCATTGAAGACTATTATCAGCTGTCATTGCATCAATAGATGCTGTGTTGTGTCCAGGATTAGTTGCTTTCCATGTTACGGTGTCTCCAGGCTGAATTTTCAATACCGCTGGTTTGAAAACCATCATTTCTCCATTTGATGAGCTCAACATTTCAACAGTATGATCTTCTGACATAGCTGGCAATGCTATTGCTAGCATGACAGCAAACAAAGTATTCTTAATTAGTTCCATAATATTTTCCTCTTATCTTCATGATGTTAAGTCTCATCAGTTTATCAAAAAAAAAAATTTAATTCATTGTGCTTATGAATTATACTGACAAAGTATAATCAGGTGTCCATGAGAGATTACAAAATAGCCCCATCTATTTTATCAGCGGACTTTGCTAATTTAGGCAAAGAAGTAACCGATGTGGTTAACGCAGGAGCAGATTTCATTCATTTTGACGTTATGGACAATCATTATGTGCCAAATCTAACCATTGGCCCAATGGTTTGTAAATCTCTTCGAGACTACGGAATCAAATCAGTGATTGATGTTCATCTGATGGTTTGTCCTGTAGATGAAATAATTCCTGAATTTTCTAAAGCGGGAGCTGACTTCATTACATTTCATCCTGAGGCGACAAATCACGTGGATAGAACTATTAAACTTATAAGAGATAACGGATGCAAGCCTGGCTTAGTACTCAATCCTGCGACGAGTGTGTCTGTTCTAGAATATTGCTTGGATCAGATAGATATGGTTTTGTTGATGTCTGTTAATCCAGGATTTGCGGGTCAAAAATTTATTGAATCCACTTATGACAAAATATCAGATGTCAGAGAGATGATCGATGCAATTAATCCATCAATTAGGCTGGAAGTTGATGGCGGTATAAATCTCGAAAATATTGGTAAAGCTGCGAAATGTGGAGCTGATACCTTTGTTGCTGGTTCTGCAATATTTAACTCTAAAAACTATACCTCTACTATTTCTCAAATGAGAGAAATTATAGCTAAATCATAATTTCGATTAATGAACTTTAATGATTTTTCAAAAATTGCCCAAGAGGGTTTTAATCTAATACCGTTAATCAGAGAAATTGAAGGATATGACAAAGAAGCCATTGATGTTTATTCTCAACATTTTGATGACAAAAAATCTTTTTTCTTTGAATCTCTTGAGGGTGATAAAAATTGGAGTAGATATACAATTATTGGTTGTTCCTCAGGTGAGTATATTGAAATCCATGGAAATATAATTCAAAAATATTCTGATTTTTTATGTGTAGAAGAACATACTGAAAATGACCCCATTGATTGGTTAGAGAAATATTTTCATTCATTCAAAGCCTATATTCCAAATCAATTTCCCTTATTTTCAGGAGGGCTTGTAGGACACTTCTCTTTTGAATCTGTCTGTTATTTTGAAAAAACCATTCCCAAAAAGAAACTTCAAAACGATATTGATGCACCAGATATTTCACTAATTATTTGTAAAGAATTCATCGTATTTGATAAAGTCAACGATAAGGTTTATGTTGTTGTGTTTTCTGGCTCCGCACAATCTGACTACGATAGAAATATAAAAAAACTTGAACAATACACTCAACTGCTTAATGAAGATTTTGAAATAGGCACACATTATTACAATAATAAAGAGACGATTGTTAATTATGATTTTAAAAAAGAAGATTTTATCTCTGCAGTACAAAAGATAAAAAATTACATTTCATCGGGTGATGTAATGCAAGTAGTATTGTCACAAAGAATGACTGTAGATTTTTCTGAAAAGCCAATTGATTTTTATAGAGAATTACGAAAGATTAACCCATCGCCATACATGTATTATTTAAATATGGGAGATTACACTGTTGTTGGTTCATCACCTGAAATATTGGTAAGACTTGAAGACAAGAAAGTCACTGTAAGACCTATAGCAGGAACTAGGCCTAGAAGCGATGATATAGATACTGATAAGAAATTTGAAATTGACTTGTTGGATGATAAAAAAGAACTTGCAGAGCACCTAATGTTAATCGATTTGGGTAGAAATGATATCGGAAGAATCTGTCAAACTGGAACTGTTAAATTGACTGATAAAATGATAATTGAGAAATACTCTCATGTGATGCATATGGTGTCTAATGTCGAGGGTACCATAAAGCCGGATTATTCACAGTTTGATGCACTTAAGGCTACCTTTCCAGCAGGCACTGTATCAGGAGCACCAAAGATAAGGTCGCTACAAATAATCTTTGAACTTGAAAACATTACTAGAGGTATCTATGCTGGTGCAATTGGTTATCTTGGATGGAACGGGAACATGGATACAGCTATAGCGATAAGAACCTGTGTTATAAAAAACAAGAGATTATATATACAATGCGGCGCCGGTATTGTCTATGATTCTATTCCTGAATCAGAATGGGAAGAGACAATCAATAAAGGTAAAGCAATTATTAAAGCTATTGAAAGATTGAGAGAAAACAGATGATTTTGATGATAGATAACTATGATTCTTTCACATTCAATATTGTTCAATATTTAAGTGAACTGGGAGCTGAAGTATTTGTAAAAAGAAATAATGAAATAACGATAGAACAAATTAATACATTAAATCCGGATAAAATAGTGATATCACCAGGACCTTGTACTCCTAACGAAGCTGGTATTTCTCTTGATGTAGTTAAAAAGTTCTACAAACAGAAAGCAATATTGGGCGTCTGTCTTGGTCATCAAACTATCGGACAAGCTTTTGGTGGAAAAATTGTTCCTGCAAAAAGAATAATGCATGGTAAGACATCTAACATTACTCATAATGAGAAGGATTTGTTTGATTCAATAGCTCAAAACTTTACTGCAACTAGATATCATTCATTAGTAATTGACGAGCAAAGTCTACCTGATTGTCTATTAGTTACGGCGCGTTCAGATGACACTGAATCTGAAATTATGGGAATCAGACATAAAGAATATAATTTATTTGGTGTACAATTTCATCCAGAATCTATCTTGACACAATCAGGACATAAATTACTTGAGAATTTTTTAAATGTATAACTTTGAGAAAATTATTTCAAAACTTCACAATAGTATTAACCTTACACAAGATGAAGCTTGTTATGTCTCACAACAAATGTTCAAAGGAGAACTGAAAGAAAATAATATTATAGAGGTTCTAAGCCTATTAAACTCTAAAGAAATATATCCTGATGAGCTAATCGGATTTGCTAGAGCTATGAGAGAAATCTCTACTAAAGTAGAAATTGATGAAAAAGTTATTGATTGTTGCGGGACGGGTGGCGACGGTAGCGGCACATTTAACATCTCGACTTGTGCAGCATTTATTGCTGCGGCATGTGATATAAAAGTTGCAAAACATGGCAATAAGGCAATCACAAGTAAATCTGGTAGTGCTGATTTACTTCACGATGCTGGTGCAAAAATTGATCTAAACCCCACTCAAGTAAGCGAGTGTATCAAGCAAGTAAATTTTGGTTTTATGTTTGCTCCTATGCATCATCAAGCCATGAAAAATGTTGCTGAGTCACGAAAAAAAATTGCTCCTAATAAAACAATATTTAACATGCTAGGGCCTATTACAAACCCTGCACAAGCAAAACTTCAACTAATAGGAGTATATGATCAAAAATCAATGAATCTAATTGCTGATGCACTTGTTGAGTTAGGTACAGAGAGAGCACTAATTCTTAATTCGAGAGACGGAATGGATGAAGCAAGTATCTATACTGAAACTGATGTAATAGAAATTATAGGATCAAAAAAAACCAACTATTCAATCGATCCTAAAAAGCACAATATCACTTGTTCCAATATAGATAACATAAAAACAACGGATAATAAAAGCAGCCTTGATATGGTGTTTAGTGTTATTAATAATGAAGATTCTGATGCAAAAGAGATTAGTTTATTTAATGCTGCACTTTCCGTTATGTTATATAAAGAAATTTCTCTAGATGAGGCAATAAAGCAGTGCAGAGATGCTCTGAATGAATACAAAGTTCGAGATAAATTTAATCAATATATAGATTTCACAAATCAGGTTTGATAACAGTGTTAGATGAAATAATAAAAAATAAATTTAAAGAAATTGATAGGCTTAAATCATCATTTGTTGTATCTGATTTTGACAGTATTTCTAGTGATAGGTCTTTTTACAATAATCTTTTAACACGTCAAAACTCTAATAAAAACTCAATAATTGCTGAGATAAAAAGAAGATCTCCTAGTAAAGGAATTCTATGTGAAAATCTTGATGTATCTAAAAAGGCAAAAGAGTATGAAAAAGGAGGCGCAACTTGTATATCAGTATTAACAGAGAGAGATTACTTTAATGGCTCTAATGATGACTTAGAGATAGTAAGAAACTCTGTAGAAGTCCCAGTTTTGAGAAAAGATTTTATTCTTGATCCTATACAAGTATACGAAAGTAAAGCGATAAATGCTGACTGTATACTGTTAATTGTTTCTGCACTGAAGAAAAAATTATTTATAGAATTATGTACATTAGCATCTTCACTACACCTTGATGTCTTGGTCGAAGTTCATGATATTTATGAACTTGATTTTGCTTTATCTCAGAACATCAAAATCTTAGGCATAAATAATAGAAATCTTAAGAATTTTAAAGTAGATCTCAATACAAGTATAGAACTAGCTAAACATATTAAAAGCGAGGATGTGGTAATTATTAGTGAAAGCGGTATTAGTCATAAAGATGATGTACTAAATCTTAATAATGCTGGTATTTTCACATTTCTTATTGGGGAACATTTGATAAAATCCTCAGATACTGAAAAATCTATACAGGAATTAATAAATGTTGGATAACCTAGGAATACGTCACTTAGCACTAAAGGTAAAAAACTTTGAAGAATGCTTGAAGTTTTACACACAAATATTAGGTATGAAAGTTGATTGGCAACCAGATCATGAAAATGTATATCTTACTAATGGAAAAGATAATCTAGCTCTTCATTATGACGAAGATTTATCTTTGGAAAGTGAGTCCAGGCTTGATCATTTTGGAATTTTTGTTCGGAAACAAGAAGACATTGATGTTTTTCTTAAACATATTCACGAAAACAATATCAAAATCCACAAAGAAAAAAAGACTCACAGAGATAACTCTATAAGTTTTTATGTAGAAGATCCTGATGGAAATATATTACAAATATTATGGCATCCTACGTTAAGCAATGAGTCTTAATTTATCGAATACTAGTCAATCATTAATCATAAATACATACTATGTCTTCAAATGCGAAGAAACTAACAGGATGTCTGTGAGTAATAAAATTGACTTGAATTTTAGTATTAAAAAAATGATACATTTGCTTACATCAATATCTAAAATACTTGACACTAAAATAATAAATACATCAAGCCATAGTTTTGAACCATCTGGGACAAGCGTTTCATCAATTATAGAGTCTAAGGATTATATTACAGGAGCCTCTGGAGTAATGCATTTGAACGAGAGTCATATCAGCTTTCATTCATATTATGAACACTCAATATCAAATAATATTATCCTTAGATTAGAATTACATATTTCATCTTGTAGTAACAAGAGTGTGTACAACTCGATAAATGTTTTATCAAGTGATAATGACTACGAAAATTATTATGCTATGACCCTTGATTATTTTCATAGAGGTTTGAATTTAGAGAATATTAAACAAGATGGCGGTGATATATTTAAGACATATATTCAGAGTAAAGTAGGGCAATACGATATAATTGAAGACGAGTCTAGTCTATCGTTTCAACATACTAAGATCATAAGGAAAAAAGAGCATCATGACTCTGATGCCCTTATAGAATGTCTGAATAAATTTTTAATTTAAAAATAGAAACTTATTTTTTTCATTACTTTAGATGACAAGGTCATTAGATTTTTTACTTCGATACTCAAATCACTTGACCCAAGGCTCTTAGCCGTATTTTTATGTTTAGACTCATCTATTTTTATATTCTCTAAAATCTTTCTACTTTTTTCGTCGTTGCTAGGCAGTTTTTTTGTGTACTCATCAAGATGCTGTTCTACCTGATCTTCTGTTTCATAGATAAATCCTAGTGATTTATCTTTATCTAACAATCCTACGTAGGCGCCTAATAAAAATGATGACGCATACCATAAACTATTAAGGCTGCTTGTTTGACCAGAAAGCTCTGTAAGTCTGTTCTCACACATCATTAAATGATTCATTTCTTCTTCACACATCTTTAATATTATCTTTCTTGTATTTGAATCTTTGGTTGTCATGGCTTGCCCTCTATATAGTGCTTGCGCACACACCTCCCCCATATGATTAACTCTCATTACTCTTTGTGATTGTTTTTGATCATCATTTGTTAAATTTGTCTCTAATTCATCTGATAGTCTTGAGTTATGAAGAACATCAATAGCATAGTCCAATTCTTTCAAAATATTATCTAAACTCGGCATAAATTAGGACCCATTTGATTGAATTTTAAATAATTGCTTGTATACATTAGCTTATGTGAGTAAAATCACTATCCGTGAGTATAAATGATAGCAATAAACAGTGGTATGTCATAGACGCTACAGACGTTATTTTAGGACGTTTAGC
>CBFIBF010000007.1:12176-39125 GCA_965660795.1 Gammaproteobacteria bacterium | reverse complement strand
CTTCCACAATATTAATGATAACTAAAAATGGATCTAACATTAATACAACTCTTATTTGTAAGAGGCCAAATGATTTAGATAAGGTTTGGCATGGACAAGTTCCATCGAAACACACATACAAAAAAAAATATGATATTGAACATGTAATTTACTCCGACGAAGTAAATAAGTTATCTGTTAGAAATGTCAGCAATTTATATTATGAATTTTCTGACGAATATAGATTTACAGATCTACTTCAAGAAATTAATTTTGATACTGAAGGTTCTAGATATTTTAAGCATAATAACTCTCAGTCTTCAAAAAATGATTTGTACAGTCTTGTTTGTAATATGAGACGTGTTAAGTCTGATTTTGAAATTAATGAGATAAGAGAAGCTGCTAATGTGTCTATAGTAGCTCATACAAATTTGATGAAGAATTGTAAACCTGGGATAAACGAAAATGATCTGGAAGCAGAGTTTGTGAAAATATGTAAGAGTAAAGGATGTGAGCAAGCGTACCCTGCTATTGTTGCGTCTGGTAAAAATGCATGTATCTTACACTACACTCAAAATAACTCTAAACTTCGGTCTAATCAACTTATTCTAGTAGATGCTGCTGCAGAGTATAATAACTATGCTTCTGATATTACACGCACAATACCTATTAGTGGTCGATATAATTATTATCAAAAAATAATTTATAATATTGTTTTAAAGTCACAAATGATGGCAATTAAAGCTTGTAAGCCTGGCAATACATTAATCGATATACATAATGTTGCTGTTAAATATATTACTAAAGGTCTAATAGATGCAAAAATTCTAAGAGGGGCGCTTGATAAGAACATAAAGAAAGGGCTGTACAAAAAATATTTTATGCATAATACAGGTCACTGGCTTGGTTTAGACGTCCATGATCCTAGCTCATACTCTCAAGATGAAAAACCAATAACACTAGAACCGGGAATGATTTTCACTGTAGAACCAGGTATTTATATTGATAATGATAAAGCTATTGATAAAGGCTTTCACCACATTGGAGTCAGAATAGAGGATGATATTCTTATCACAAAAAAGGGTTGTGAAGTTTTAACTAAGGGTGTTCCAAAAACTATTGAAGCTATTGAAAACTTGATGTCATATGGCTAAAAAATTTGAATATTTAGTCATAGGTGGAGGTCTAGTTGGCTGCCTTGTCAGTCTGATATTGTCAAAAAAAAAATACAATGTGTGTTTATTTGAAAAAAATAAGCTCAAAAAAATTATATCTAATAGTTATGTACCTTTGTCACTATCAATAAATTCAGTTAATTTCCTCAAGGATAATAAGATCTGGGATAAAGAAATTTTCCAGTCGAATGAGATAAATAATCTTACCATCAAGCTCTTTAATAGTTTCAATGTCACAGAGCTTGTAGCTCAAGATATAAATGAGGATCATCTTGGCTGTGTTGTAAATAAACTAAATTTTTTATCCTACTTAAGAGATCAGTGCTTGAAAAACAGATATATTGAAGTGATTGATAATTGCGATATAAACATTTCAGATTTGTCTTCACCTTTCGAAGCATATGAAGCAGATCGTAAATTGGATTTATCAGGGACTAATCTTATTATTACTGATGGAGCTAATTCTAAATTTGCTAAAAAGTTAGATATCAAAACTGATAATATTAATTATGATCAAACATCATACATGTTCAATGTAAATTGTAATTCGTTACCTAATACCGCTTATCAGATTTTTAATAAAAAAGGGATATTTGCCGTTCTTCCCGACACAGAGAATAAAGCATGTGTTGTAGCAAGCATATATAATCAATATAAAGATTATTTTAATTTCGAAAGTCAATCATGTAACTATAAATTTCTTGAAGAAACACTTAGACCTTTTATAAAAAAGATAAATGATCCAAGTCTAATTTATAAATATGATTTAGATACGCAAAGGCTGGACACTTGGACAAAGAATAATATTTTGTTTCTTGGGAATTCATCACAGCTACTTCATCCTGCGGGAGCACAAGGATTTAATTTTGCAGTTAATTGTATTAAGGAGATTGATAGTCTAACAGGAGATTTATTTACACCAAACGAACTTGATAGCTCTGTTAAAATGGCAATTAATGCCAAAAGATCTGAGTTATTGAAAAGTATAGATATTGTCTCTAAAACACTCATGAAAAATAATTTGTTAGCAAATATTGCATCTTCAGTTTTTTCAAATGTGCTAAATATATCATCAACTATGAGAGTAAAATTCCTTAAAAACATTCTAGGAATATCATAAAAATGCGATTAATTATCCCTGGCAACTCACTTCTTTCTTCTATTGCTGCAGTGCATTTATCGAATATTGAGAATATAGAATTAAGCCTCAAAAAAGATGAATTAAAACATTATGATCGTTTCTATAGTATTAACGAGTTCAGCAAGAGATATCTTGACCATGTAGGCATTTGGAAAAACTTAGATACAGATAAAACAGTTAGTTATAAAGAGATAGATATATATCTTAAGAAAGATAAAACAATTAATTTTAATTGCTGTGATTTAAATACTGAAAATCTAGGGTATATAGTCTCAGAGAAGGACCTGTTGACTGCTGTTAAAACAGAGTTAAATTCATGTAAACTCATAGATAAATCTATAAATCTTGATACTCAATCTTCAAATAAAGATCTAATCATATATACAGACATTAAAGATGTTTTAGCAAATAAGATTTCTGTAAAGTATAGTACTACTGACTATAAACAAATCGCTTTGAATATTAATCTGTCTCATCAGAATGATAATATGAGAAAGCCACGTCAAATCTTTTATGATCAGGAAATATTAGGTCTTTTGCCGCTAGACAACTACACATATAACTTAATATGGAGTCTTCCTAGTGATATGCATGGTAAGTTGATGAATAATTCTTCCGATGAATTGTTAGCATATTTATCTGATCGCATTGAATTTATTGTTGGTGATATCAAAAAAATTAGTATAGGTAAGTCATTTCCGCTTTCATCGAGACACACAGATACATACTTTTATGAAAATAATTTATTTGTAGGTGAGGCAGCTCATAAGTATCATCCGCTCGCGGGTTTAGGTCTGAATATGGGAATCGAGGATGTTGCCTATTTGAGTTATTTAATGGCTAATCATAAAGATAAAAAGTCTGTGATGTATAATTTTTCTAATAAAAGAATCGCAAGAAATCATGGGCTTCAGAAAATCTTGGATCTAATAATAAATTTTCATTCCACAAAGTTATTTCCATTAGAATTTAAGAATAGAGCACTTAAAATTTTTAATCAGTCTATTTATCTCAAAGCAAAGATAACAAAAAATGCTACTGGCTTAATAGATAATAACTTAATTAATCAGTAAATAAGTAGATTGCTATCAAAATGATAAGCGTAGAAAAGATAACCTTAACTCTTGAGGCATCAAACATTCTAAGAAGTGAAACACCAATGTATGATCCAATCATGCTTGTTGGCACAATTACAATTAAACCCATGTAGTTTAATTTAGTTCTAAATATATCTATGTTTATAAAATACATAAACATAATACATGTTAATGCAATAACCATTCCTATTGCAGATGCTGTTGCAATTGATTTCTTTATATCACCAAGAATAAAAGATAAATAAGGGACTGATAGGGTACCACCTCCAATACCCATGAGAGAACTTATGGTCCCATTTAGAAAAAAATAAGTCCCTCCAATGTTATTTACAATATTAATATTGTTCTTTATTAGTTTAGCATCGCTGATTAGCAACAAAGCCAAAATAAGTAAAATCATACTATAAATATTTTCTAATAAGTAAGATGGTAAATACTCCAATAAGTAGATACCAACTAAACATCCTAAAATTACTGGTACAGAAAATCTTTTTACCTGCTCTATAATAACTAAATTGTTTTTAAAATGAAGATATGCCGACATTGAGCCAGCAAATATTATGCAGATAATTGATGTATAAACTGCAGCTTGTAATTGATAGCCTAAGAATAAATCATTAATTTTGTGGACTATTAGTAGTCCAGGGACAAAAATTATTCCACCACCAAGCCCAAGCATTCCAGCTGTGATACCGCCAATAAGTCCAATTAAAATGTATATAATGAATAGTTCCACAGTCTATGCATCCAAAGTGTGTACATTCTAGTTTAAAAATCCACTAAATGTGGCATAATAAATCGATTATTTTGGTAACCCCAATCAATTAACAGTTTTTAGGAAGCAAATATATGTCAGGATATCATTTTTTATTCGTACCAGGTCCATCAAATGTACCTGCAGCAGTTCAGCAAGCAATCCATTGTCCAATGGAAGATCACCGTAACCCAACAATACCAGATTTAATACAACCAATAACCCAAGACTTAAAAAAAATATTAAGGACGGAAACAGGTAAGGTAGTATTTTTTCCATCGTCTGGGACCGGCTGTTGGGAAGCAGCACTTCAAAGCACACTTAATGTTGGTGACAAAGTGCTTGGAGCTAGTTTTGGGCAGTTCAGCCACTTATGGCTTGATATGTGTAAAAGATTGCAATTTGAACCTATCACAATGCAAGAAGAATGGGGTGCTGGCGCAAATCCTGAAAGTTATCATAAACACCTATCTGAAGATAAGAATCATGAAATTAAATGCGTTCTTGTATGTCAAAATGAAACAGCAACAGGTGTTAGAAGTGACGTCGCTGCAATTAGAAAAGTTTTAGATGACCTTAACCATCCTGCATTATTATTTGTAGATGGCGTGAGTTCAGTTGCTAGCTATGAATTTGAAATGGACAAATGGGGTGTTGACGCTATTGTAAGTGGCTCGCAGAAAGGCTTCATGTTACCAGCTGGTTTAGGCATATTAGGAGTAAGTCAAAAAGCTATTGATGCCATGAAAAGTTCTAACTATCCTACATGTTATTTTGATGTAGTTGATATGATTGAAAAACTTGATGGCGGATATTTGCCTTATACTCCTCCAGTGAATCTTCTAAGAGGATTTAGAGTTGCAATTGACATGATATTCGAAGAAGGATTAGAAAACATTTGGAAAAGACATCATCGACTTGCTGAAGGTACTAGAAAAGCTATTACCGAAGGTTGGGGACTAAACTTGTGTGCTAAAGAGGAAAAATGGTACTCAGATACGGTCTCAGCTATTGTTGTACCAGAAGGTTTTGATGCATCAAAAGTTATAAGTACTGCATTTAATAAATACAACCTAGCGCTGGGAGCTGGGCTGTCAAAAGTTGCAGGTAAAGTATTTAGAATTGGTCATTTAGGCGACTTAAACGAGTGTATGTTATTTGGTGCAATATCAGGGGCAGAAATGGCAATGCTCGACAATGGAATTAAAGTAGAGCCTGGAAGCGGTGCTGCAGCTGCATCTAAATATTGGTCATCAAATTAGGAGAGAATAATGAGTAAGCCAAAAGCCATAGTAACAAGAAGATGGCCTTCAGCAAATGAAGATCGACTAAGAGAGCATTTTGATGTAACTTTTAATGATTCTGATGTTCCATTTACTGAGGATCAATTAAAAGATGCTCTAAAAAATTGTGATGTATTTATGCCTACGGTAACCGATAAAGTCACACGCGATGTTTTAGGCGTAGAAGGAAGAACAGCAAATATGATCGCTAATTTTGGCGTAGGTTTTAATCATATTGACATTGAGGCAGCTAAGGAATTCAATATCACGGTTTCCAATACACCTTCAGTACTGACAGATTGTACCGCTGATATTGCAATGTCACTTCTACTAATGGTGGCAAGAAGAGTTGGTGAGGGGGAGAGAGAACTCAGATCAGATAATTGGACAGGTTGGAGACCCACGCACCTACTTGGCACTAAAGTTACAGGCAAAAAGCTAGGAATCATTGGCTTTGGAAGGATAGGTCAAGCGGTTGCGCAGAGAGCGAAATTTGGCTTTAATATGGATATTCTTTTTTGGGATCCTTTTGACATTCCATCTGAAATTGTTTCAAAGTTTGAAGCAACAAAACTAGATACAATAGAAGATATTTGTAAAGAATCTGATTTTGTTTCTGTAAATTGCCCGGCAACAAAAGAAACATTACATCTTATGAATGAAGAAAGATTTAAGTTGATGAAGCCGTCAGCATTCGTCATTAATACTGCAAGAGGTGATATTATTGATGAAAAAGCGTTATTAAAAGCTCTTGAAGATAAAGAAATTGCTGGGGCAGGCCTAGACGTATTCGAGACTGAACCAAATATTCCGTCGCAACTTAAAACACTTGAAAACGTTGTTTCTTTTCCACATCTTGGTAGTGCGACCATTGAGACTAGAATCGCAATGGGTAATACTGCAATTGATAATGCGCTGGCATTTTTTGCTGGAAAAGACTTACCGAATAAGGTTGTTTGAGCTAAATCTTTAAATGTCATCGAGAGATATTGCACATTCTTTATTTGAAGAAGCAATAGCTCTTCAACGACCATCAAATATAGTCTTTTTATCCTGTGAGAAATATGAAGACTATTTTGCGTCTGCTGAGAGGATATTTCCTGTAGCAGTAGGTAAAGCATCACTCATGATGATGGATGGTTTTCTCAAATACATAGAGCAAAAACATAAAACAAAAGTATTTGAGCGACCAATCGTAGTAAGCAATCCCCAGGAAAATACTTCGAGCTTTGGCTTTAATCATATTATCTCTTCACATCCAACACCAGATGCTAATAGCGTGAATGCCTCAAAAGAAGTTCTAAAATATGTCAGTCAATCAAATAATAATGATCTCGTTGTATTCTTACTTAGTGGTGGCGGTTCATCATTATTATCTTTACCAGCTGAGGGGATATCTCTTGAAGACAAGAT
Source organism: Gammaproteobacteria bacterium (assembly GCA_965660795.1). Lineage (GTDB taxonomy): Bacteria > Pseudomonadota > Gammaproteobacteria > CACLCV01. The sequence goes on along the minus strand of CBFIBF010000007.1, from coordinate 32,283 downwards.
TAAGCTTACAAATTTACTTTTATCGGCTGGTTGCAATATTAATGAAATTAATACTATAAGAAAACATATATCTGGTATCAAAGGCGGAAGATTGAACAGCGCTGCCTTACCCAGTAATACGTTATCATTAGTAATATCTGATGTAATTAACGATGACTTAAGCTCTATTGCTAGCGGTCCAACAGTCGCAGACCCTACAACATTTTCTGACGCGGTAGACATTCTATCTAACTACAACATTTTCTCAAAACTACCACAATCGATTCAGAATCATTTAAAAAAGGGGCTTACTGACAACTCATACGAGACCCCTAAGCATTTCACAAATAACATTTCTGAAATCATAAGTAGTAATCAAGTATTTCGTAAAACGCTGGTTAATATTGCAGAAACTAAAAATTATAAAGTAATAAATCTTGAAAATACTTTTGAGAATCTCGCGATTGATGATGCAAAGAAGCTTTATAATGAGGTTAATAAAAATAAAGATAAAAGTATTATTATTATTTCAGGCGGAGAAACTTTAGTAAATCTTACAGGATCCGGAAAGGGAGGTAGAAATCAAGAATTTGCTCTCTCTTTTTTAAATAAATATCTTATAGAAAATTCTGATATAAATTTATGCCTCTATTCAGTAGGTACAGATGGTATTGATGGCCCCACTGATGCAGCAGGAGCTATAGTAGATAACCATACTATCTCGAGGTATAAAGATACTGATCTAGATATCGAATTATATCTAACTAACAACGACTCATATAATTTTTTTAGCAAACTAGATTCTCTTATTAAAATTGGACCTACTGGAACTAATGTTGCTGATATTCAAATCACTATCATTAATTAATTGTTTCTATGAATTCTTCAAATAATTTATAAACCTTTTTGAAGTCTCCATCTGTATGAGCTTGAGAAATAAACCCAGCTTCATATGGAGATGGAGCAAAAAACACACCTCTATCTAACATGAAATTAAAAAACTTATTAAATATGTCAATATCTGAATTTTTAATATCTTCAATATTGTTTGGAATGTCTTTTGTGAAATAAAGACCAAACATGCCTCCCTCTGAATCAGCATTGAACCTAAATTTATGTTTCTCAGCTATACTCTTCATTTCATCAGTAAATGATTTCGTTTTAGCGCTTAATCTTTTAAAAAAAGCTTTTTTAGAAATTATTTTTAAAGTTTCAAGGCCACAGTGCATTGCTAATGGATTACCTGATAGAGTTCCCGCTTGATAAATTGGTCCATCAGGCGCAAGTTTATTCATAATTTTGGCTTTACCACCAAATGCACCCACTGGAAGTCCTCCACCAATTACTTTACCAAAGGTTGTTATGTCTGGTCTGACTTTGTATATTTCTTGGGCTCCTTTGAAGTTAACTCTAAAGCCAGTCATAACTTCATCAAAGATTAATAATGACTTATATTCTGTGCATAATTTTCGGACTTCTTGTAAAAAATTTTTATGTCCTCTTACAAAATTCATATTGCCTGCAATGGGTTCAATAATTACACATGCAATTTTATTTGGATTTTTTTTAAATATTTTCTTAACTTCATTAATATCGTTGTAAGGCAGTGAAATAGTATCTTTAGACGACCCTCTTGTTACACCACTGGAGCTAGGTTTACCAAAAGTTGTGGCCCCTGAGCCAGCCTCAACAAGGAAAGCATCACCGTGTCCATGGTAGCAACCATTGAATTTAATAATAATATCTTTACCAGTGTAACCTCTAGCTAACCTTGCTGCACTCATAGTTGCTTCTGTACCTGAATTAACCATTCTTATTTTTTCAATTGAGGGAATGTTATTTATAATAAATTCAGCTATCTCCGTTTCTGCCTCGTTAGGAGCGCCATATGTTAGACCATCTTTTGATACTTTACTGAGTTTAGAAAGTATTCTATTATCACTGTGCCCTAAGATCATAGCTCCCCATGAGCCAATGAAATCAATATAACGATTATTATCAATATCAACTATATGCGAACCCTTTGATTTTTTAACAATGAACGGTGAGCTGGATACAGCAGAAAATGATCTTACTGGAGAATTCACACCACCAGGTATCATTTTTTTTGTTTTGTTAAAAAGTAGATTTGATTTATTCCTTTTCACGCATTAATCTCATTAGTTCGTTTATTGTTAATTTTATATTATCTAGTTCTTGTCTGAAAATCCCTTCGCTAATGGCTACCATTTCCGGTTTATGCGCTAATACAGATTTAATATTATCTAAATTAATCCCACCTATTATACACATTGGAGGCCTGTTGATAACTTTATATTTCTCAATTATAAACTTGCTTAAAGAATCAGTATTTTTCTTAGTGTTACTCACACTAAATGCACCAATAGAAAAGTATGAAACATTATTTCTTATTAATTTTTCAATATCAAAGATTTCTGACCCGCATGAATATCCTATCAATACGTCAGAACCACAAAAATTTTTAATTTTTTCAAGAGGTACGTCTCTTCTTCCAAGGTGAATCCCTGAACCATCATAATGTTTCATTAATTTGTAGTCATTATTAATTATCAGTTGTACATCAAATTCCTTGCAGTAGCTATGTATCTTATTTAATAAAAATCTTTTTTTTCTGGAAGAGAAATAAGGAGATCTAAATTGAAAAATGTTTATACCGCTCGAAATAACCTCAAAACACTTATGAAGATATTCATCATCTGTATCTAAGTAACTGGGAGATACTGGATATATACCATTTAATTTATTTATATTCATATTATCTTATTGATTAATTATATCTAAGAAGTTAATCTTTACGAACTTATGAAGAAGTATCTATGTTTAATTTGTGGTCTTATCTATGATGAAGAAAAAGGATGGCCAGATGATGGAATACAGCCTGGAACAAAGTGGGATGATATTCCAGACACTTGGATATGTCCTGACTGTGGAGCTATAAAAACAGACTTCGATATGATTGAAGTTGCTTAGACTATGTTCTCAAGTGTCGTTGACCGACAAATTCTAAAAATCGCTATCCCGTTAATTTTTTCCAACTTATCAGTTCCTCTTGTTGGTCTAGTCGATAATGCTGTTCTGGGACATCTCAGCAGTCCAATATATCTAGCATCTGCAGGTTTAGGGGCAATTATAATGAGTTATATTCTTTTTAGTTTTGGCTTTATAAAATCTACAACTACAGGATATATCTCTCAAATAGATCATCTTTCTGAGGATAAGACTATCAAAAGTATTTACCAAATTTTCATAATTGCTAGCTTTATATCCTTTGTACTGTTAATACTAAAAGATTTCATTATTTCAGTATCGCTAAACATTCTTGGTGAATCAGGCGATATTAATCGGAACGCCGCAATATATTTAGATATTAGATTTTGGTCCATACCAGCAATATTTCTGAGAGACATTTTTATTGGTTATCTGATTGGTACTAAAAAAGTTTCTCATGCTATGAAAATAATTATTTTTATAAATGCATTTAATATAATTCTGGACTATTTTTTTGTTTATGTTCTTTCGATGAATATCGAAGGTGTTGCTTATGCTTCTGTCATTGCAGAATCCTCTGTAGTTATATTCGTTGCCTATTTTCTTATTACAAATAATCGCTTTGTTAATAAATCAATATTTACAAAATCACTCATTGAAATTAAAAATCTCAAAAATAAATTAATTGTTAACGGAAATATGTTCATCAGGTCTGTAATTTTAATGACTTGTTTTGCAGTATTTATGAGTCAGAGCGCAAGTCAAGGAGAAATCATTCTTGCAGCTAATACTATTTTACTTAATTTTTTCTTTTTATTTTCCTATGGCATCGATGCATTTGCTCACGCAAGTGAAGTATTAGTAGGAAACTCAGTTGGAGAGAAAAACATCAACTATTATGATTCAATTATCAAATCAAGTTTTAAATTTGTATTTTTTATGGTGTCTTCATTTCTGATTATTTTCTTTTTCTTCTCCTATGAAATTGCCGCTCTTGTTACGAGTCATAATAATGTAATTGCTTTGATAAACGATCACATTATATTTCTTTACCTTATTGTTATATTTGGCTCTGTTGCATTTTGCATTGATGGTATTTTTATTGGAGCACTTCAGCATATTATAATGCGTAATATTATGATTATTTCAGGTGTTTCTTATGCAGCATTCTCCTATATATTGTTCAGTGATAGCTCTCAGATAATTTGGTATTCATTTATTATATTTTTTGCAACTAGGAGCATTCTTCTATTTGTGTCTCTTGGAGGAGTTAGAAGATCATTATTTCAATTAAAGAACTATGTTTGATTACATTTCCTGTGTTATAGTTAGCACTTAAATATTCACGATATATACATGCGGAGGGAATTATGGTATTCGGATTATTCAAAAAAAAGGAGCCTGTTAAAGTAACCATCAAAGGAACTGGTGAAACTTTTACTTGTGAACCTAACGAACTACTTATGAAAGCTGCTATGAGACAAAAAGTTGACTGGCCGCATTCATGTAAAGTTGGAAGTTGTGGATCATGCAGAGCTACTATTGTTGAGGGTGAAGGGAAATATCCTTCTAGTCCATGTGACCCAACAACACTTCTTCATAAAGAAGAAATGGATAATGGTATGGTTATAGCATGCCAGTGGACACCAACAACTGACATTACAGTCGATGTTGAGATTGGTAAACAGGGTGACAAGCGAGGAATGGTCTAGGAATTTAGACTTCTTAAAGCATCATTTATTTTGTTAGATAAATCGTTGCTTATTTTATTATCGATATAGTCTCGTGTATATACTGAGTCTAAAAAATGAAGTATTACATGAGACTCTTTGTTCATCAAAAAATCAAAATACAAACTTATCATCTCACCCTTTGTGCTTTTTTCAGTTATTATTCTTGAATAGTTGGTATCTTTTGGATAATCACGCGGATATCTAATCGCTATTGGCTGAATTTTAATATCTGTGTTATCTATTGATTTAAAAAGCTTGTGATGAAACTTTTTTACACTATCACCACTACCAATTTTTCCTTCAGGAAAGAACACAATTTTATTGTCTAGCGCTAACCTATTTTTCATCTCATTTATCATTCTAGATGAATCCTTACTATCACCTCTTTTGATAAATAATGTCCCTGTTTTTGATGCAAGATTTCCAATTATGGGCCATTTAGATATTTCATCTTTTGCAATAAAATTTACTGGCAGTAACTGATTAATAACAATAATGTCTAAATATGTAACATGATTAGATACATATAAACTGGATGAAACATCAGGATTGCCTATAATCTTAATTTTGATTCCCAGTATCAATGATAGACCTTTCATCCATTTCATCATAATTAAAAAATGTATGTTTCTAAATGACTTTATATCACTAGGAAAAAAAACTATTGTTATAAGACCAGTTATTATTATCAAGATTAGTAAAGGTAATCTGATTAATATTAATAAAATAGACATGTTATTAATTAATAGTTAACCAACTTATCGAAATCTTTACGTGATGTTATTGGTTCAGCACATATCATGCCCGAACAATGATAAGCGATGAATTCATTATTAGAGACTTTACTATTTAATGCATCCGGGAGATTATTGAGTTTGTTGTCGATGCAAATTATATATTTTTTGTAATATTTTACATCCTTTTTTATATTATTCATTATTTCGGAATCGGTACGAACAATTATAATCTCTTTCTCAATATTTTTATTATTAAGTAAATTGATTGCACTAACACACGAAGTAAGATTTTCATCTATAGATTTGTATATGTATTTCAAAGAGCGATCTGCAGATTGAATATACTCATCATTGCCAGAAATATAACCCATACATAGGAGCGTATTTGTTGCGTATACTAAGCCAGAAGGTATAGAATCATCTGAAATTGATTTAGGCCTATAGAATAGTTTTTCATGCTTACTAGATGTAAAAAAATATCCACCCTTATCTTTGTCTTCAAAACAATTTATTAGATCAGAACATATTCTATTGCATAGATTATAGTAATCTTCATTCCAATCTAATGTTAAATAGTCAATCAGGGTAGAACCTAACAATGCATAGTCATCTAAATAACCTGGAAAGCACGCACCCTCATTGTAGCAAGAAAATATAGATTCGTCTGTTACCATTTCATTAACAATGAAACTTAGAGCTTTATCAATGGTAGATTTTATATCTTGATTATTAGTAATTTTATATAATTTTATAAGACCTTTAAGATATAAGCAGTTCCAAGATAGAAGAATTTTTTTGTCAATATTTGGCATTCTTTTATTTTTTCTTAATGTTGATAGTTTTGCGAAGGTTTCAGAAAAATCACTAATATTATTTTTAAAATCACCCTCCTTTTTTGTCTTTAAGTGCAAATGATGATTTCCCTCAAAATTGGGCTTATCAAGCTCAAGAAAATATTTTTCTAGTAAATCTCTATCCTTGTTAGTAAGTGATTGATGAATCTCCTCAACTGTGAATACATAGTACTTACCTTCATGACCTTCAGAATCTGCATCAATTGTTGAATAGAATACACCTTCTTTAGATGTCATACATTTGCTAACCCATTCATATATGCTATTAGCTTTTTTTAGATAAAACTCATCATCGAATTCAATATAACTATCACAAAGTATGCTCATCATTGGCCCGTTGTCATAAAGCATTTTCTCAAAATGAGGAATCATCCAAACATCATCAACAGAATAACGAAAGAAGCCACCATCAATATGATCATTGATACCACTAACACACATTCTGTCGAGTGTGTGTTGAATTTTAGATTTTTCTAATTCTGTAGAGTAATTATCTACATAAAAAGATAATGAGGGAAACTGTGGAAATTTTGGTGCTGATCCAAAACCTCCATTTACCGTATCCATTATTGAACTCAGTTGAATTTTTAATTTATTAATCAATGATTGATCTATTATTTTTTCTTCATTTTCTCTAGATTGTAAATTTTTGAAGACATTAAGCACATTAATGTTTTGATTTTCAATGTCATCTTGATTATTTTTGTAAAAATCAATCACTCTCGTCAAAATTTTTTTAAATGACAACATTCCATACTTATCTTCTTTCGGAAAATACGTTCCTCCAAAAAAAGGAAATTTGTCATGATCCATAAATATAGTTAAAGGCCAACCTCCATTTTTACCTGTGATTATCGATTGAGACATCTGATAAATTTTGTCAACATCAGGCCTTTCTTCCCTATCTACCTTTATGTTGATGAAATGAGTATTTAAAATATCAGCAGTCTCTTGATCTTCAAATGATTCATGAGCCATAACATGACACCAATGGCAAGCTGAATAACCAATTGATAACATAATCGGCTTGTTAGTTTTTTTTGCTATCTCAAATGCTTCATCAGACCATGGGTACCAACATACAGGATTATCAGCATGTTGTTGAAGGTAGAGACTCCTCTCTTTACTAAGCTTATTCATTTCTTTCATATGTGTACTCTCATGCTGCTATAATCTTATTTTACAAATGACATACTTTCACGATATCAATCCAATAATGTTTGAAATCTTCAGCATTAAACTATATTGGTATGGTTTCATGTATGCTTTGTCATTCGTTATTATAGACTATTTAATCGTCAGAGCTGCTAAAATCGGAAGGATTGGGATAGATCTGCATGTTGCCGAAAGACTGACATTAGTAATACTTTTATCCGCTATTATTGGTGGAAGAGTTGGATATATTTTATTTTATGATTTCAATTTTTTCCTTAGTAATCTAGAGCAAGTATTCTTTATTTGGAATGGAGGACTTTCATTTCATGGAGGGCTAATTGGCGCAATAGTAGGTGCGACATATTTCACAAAAAATCACAAAATTAATTTCTATAATCTTACTGATATTATAGCCAGATATGCACCCATAGGGTTATTTCTTGGAAGGATAGGTAATTTCATTAACTCAGAGCTTTATGGTATCAAAACATCTGGAGACTGGGGCGTCATATTTTCTGTAATCGACAACAATCCACGACACCCATCTATGCTTTATGAAGCAGTACTAGAGGGACTTGTTTTATTTTTGATATTGGCATTTATTTCTAAACGCAAACCTATTTATGGGGTTATCAGCGGATATTTTTTACTATTTTATGGCGTCTTTAGGTTTCTTGTTGAGTTTGTGCGATTACCTGATGCACACATTGGCTATATCTATTATGATTGGATGACTATGGGGCATCTACTTAGTATACCTATGATTTTGATTGGTTTAATAATTATATATAGACGAAGTTTATGAAAGAATATCAAGAATTACTCAATAAAATCCTAAATGAAGGTACAAAAAAAGATGATAGAACCGGCACAGGAACATTATCTTGTTTTGGGCATCAAATGAGGTTTGACTTAGCTGATAGTTTTCCCCTTGTAACAACAAAAAAAATACATTTTCCATCGGTAGTTCATGAGCTTTTATGGTTTTTGAAAGGGGATTCTAATATTGCATATCTTAATGAAAATGGTGTGACTATTTGGGATGAATGGGCAGATGCCAATGGCGACCTTGGTAGGGTTTACGGAGTTCAATGGAGATCATGGAAAGATTCTAACGGTAATTATATCGATCAAATAACAAACCTAATGAATTCTTTGAAAAATAACCCTAACTCAAGAAGACACATTGTGGCATCATGGAATGTAGGAGATTTAGATAAAATGAATCTTCCACCCTGTCACGCTCTTTTTCAATTTTATATATCAGATCATAAACTGTCTTGCCAACTCTATCAAAGAAGCGCAGATGTTTTTCTAGGCGTACCTTTCAATATCGCTTCATATGCGCTACTCACATACATGATTGCAAAAACATTAGAACTTGAGCTTGGTGAATTCATACATACATTAGGTGATGCACATTTATATACAAACCATATTGAACAAGCTAAATTACAGCTTTCTAGGATACCAAAGAATAGACCTACACTTGAAATTATTAATAAACGTGATGATATATTTTCATATGTATTCGAGGATTTTCATTTAAAAAACTATGATGCTCATGATCATATTAAAGCTACTGTTTCAGTCTAGAAGTCATGTCAATTAAAATCATCGCAGCTCATAGTAGTAATAGAATAATTGGTAACAAAGGAACCATTCCATGGTTTATAAAAGGCGAGCTAAAGAGGTTTAGAGATATTACTATGAATCACAATGTTGTAATGGGAAGGAAAACTTATCAATCGATTGGCAAAGTACTAGATGGTAGAAAAAATATTATTGTATCTAGGAACAAAACATTTACAGTTGATGGTGCTATTTCCGCTAATTCTTATGATGATGCAATATCTAAATGTGACTCTGAAAAAGACATATTTATTATAGGTGGTGCAAAATTATATGAATTGGCATTAGACCGATGTGATTATCTTTTGTTAACTTTGATAAATAAAAAAATAGAAGGTGATACTTACTTTCCAAAATATGATCATTCATCATGGACGCTAATTAATGAAGTAAGAAATTATGATATAGAAAACAAATTCTCTTACACATTCTTATCATATAAAGTTTAATGAATTACTCTTGGGATTGATAAGACAAATTCTGGTATCTCAGCATCAAAATAATTATCCTCGTCATCAATCATATGATAACTTCCTTTCATAGTACCGAATGATGTTTCTATCATTGTGCCACTAGTGTATTGAAATTCTTGACCTGGTTGGATATCAGGTTGTTCACCAATTACACCCTCACCTTTTACATCTTGTATTTTTCCATTGTCGTCTTTTATAATCCAATGCCTAGATAATAATTTTGCACTTTTATCGCCAGTATTTTTTATTAGTACTGTATAAAGAAAATAGAATTTGTTCTCATCTGGATTTGATTCACTGCTTAAATAAGTTGTTTCTACATTAATTTTAATTAGGTTATTCATAATTTATCTTCTTTTTAATTTTCTCTAGTAGTTTATCAGCGCCTTGTTGCATCGCTGGGGTAAAATGCATTCTAGCATTATCTCGAATCCTTTGGGAATTATAACCATTATCTAATGCAATTACCGACCATGCGTATGCAGCAAGTAAATTTTTTTTCGTTCCTAATCCATTCATATGCATATAAGCTAAATTATTTTGTGCTCTAGCAGATCCCATCAATGCTGCCCGCCTACAATAATCAAAGGCCACAGAAGTATTTTTAGCTACACCTTTTCCAAAAAAGTATAAAAGGCCAATATTATATAACGCCTCCCTTTTTCCATCTGCTGCCTCCTTATGCCAAATTTCTAATGCCTTATCATATTGCCTTTTCTGATAATACTTATAACCAATATCATCATTACTTTGGATACTTGTAAGTGGGATAGTTATCAATATAAGTAGATATATTATTCTAGTCATATTACATTTAAAAATAATGAATCTTGGAAGTTGACTAATCATGGACACAAATATCTTTAATAAAATTTTTTCTTCACTGAGTAAAGGTAACGAAAATATTAAATCCTCTTTAATTAAGATTCAAACTATTCTTGCAAATGAGACACGAGAATCCAATGAGATGTTAAGAATTTATCAAAAATATGTCACTAATAATGAGGATATCTCAAAAGAGGAGCTAGAAAAAGCAAATCAACAATTTTCAGATTTAATTAAAGGACTTGGTCTTGCAGGAGTTTTTGCACTTCCCGGCGGCTTACTTGCTATAGCATTCATTGTGAAAGTAGGTGAAAAATTAGGTATAGATATTATACCGAAGAAGTATAAAGAATAATTAGTCGTCAAAGTAATCGTCTTGTTTTTTAACCCTCAAGCCATGCTTTTCTTGGACTTTGGTGCCAATAAATAAAGACGGTAATAGGAATATGAAGAATAAATCAACAAAATACCAAAAAGCATTCACATCAAACACATTTAATAATCCAGCCATTATTGCGTTTATCCATATCCAAAAGAATGGAAGAAACTTATCTGGAGCAATTACCCATGGCATATGTTCTAACATTAAGGTAGTAAAATATTTCCCATGGAGACCGTAATATACGGTGATGAAGACTAAAAATATAATAGTACCGACTATTAGTGAATGAGCCAAAGCTGGAAATATTCCTATAATACCGAGAGGCGCTATAAGAAACGATAAATAACCTTCCCATGCAAGCCATATTAACAATATTGAGATAATTGCATATTTAGTTGCCCTTTTTTCATTCACGTCATAAGAGCTTCTTTTGTAAAGTAGTTTGTATAGAATGAAAGCAGCAATCAGATAATATGATATCAGTCCAAAGGTTTTTGATGAAAATATATTGCTAAGATTTTCTAAAACTATGTTGAGATGACTCTCAACGGTAAGCCACACTAGAATTGTTGCAATTGATGCATTTACAAACGCTTGAACACCCTTGGGCGTTATCGATTTCCATGGATCTCCCATATACCTCTCCTGTCCAACTTATGATAAACTAAATTTTCAAATTTAACAGAATATATGTCGAATATTTTTATCATTAGTGCACCATCAGGTTGCGGCAAGACATCATTAGTTCGAGAATTATGTGGGTGCTACCCTTTCCTCTCACAAACAATTTCATACACCACACGCCCTATTAGATTTGGTGAGGAAAATGGCTCAGATTATATCTTTATTTCTAGAGATGAGTTTATAGCAAAGAAACAAAAGAATGAATTTATAGAATCGCAGGATGTTTATGATAATTTTTACGGTACCACATACGAATCAATTAATACTATTTTAAATAATGGGGATGACGTTGTGATGGAAATAGATTACAAGGGAATGCTTACCATAAAATCAAAAATTCCATCCGCAAAGTCCATTTATATCATCCCCCCTAGTATTAGTGAGCTCAAGAAGAGGCTTCTAGAACGTGGTCTTGATAGTGATGAGGTAATTGACAAACGTGTATCTGTAGCTGAAGAAGAACTCACATATACTAAGTTTGCAGATTACGTGATTGTTAACGATAATTTTTCTCTAGCATCTGAATCACTCAAATCACTAGTTTTAATGTCACATATACAAAATCATCATACTATTTTGAGCATATAATCTCTCTAAATCTTGCTGAGCCATTATATTCTGATATACTCTTGCAACATGGCTAGGGTTACTATAGAAGATTGTTTAGAGAAAATTGATAATGCTTATGATGTCGTCTCACTAGCAAGTCAGCGCGCGAAAGATATTCTTGACGGGTCAGAACCTAAAATAGATTATTCTGGTAAACCAACTGTTATAGCGTTAAAAGAAATTGCAGAGGGTCTAATTGATATGTCATATTTTGAGACTCGAAGAAAACAAAAAATTGAAGAGCAGTTCTCTGATGCAATAGCTGAAGAGGAGGCAATAGCAGATATTCATGATGATGCTCAGCATCTTGCTCTAACAGAATCATCGATTTCATCAGTAGAAAGCCCAGAAGATACTACTGAGATGGATTCCGATACCTCGACAGAAGAAAATACAGAAGACAAACCTGCTTAAAAATCTTATTCTAGTTACATGGCTGTAGCTAAAAATAAGAAAACTATTGAAGACATAAACTATTCAAGTTTCAAGAAGAAACTACAAAAATATCTTAACTCTTACCAAATTAAGAAGGTTGAGAAATCATACTTATTAGCAAAAGACGCTCATCAGGGTCAAAAGCGTAAATCTGGTGAGAATTATATTAATCATCCATTGCACGCCGCATCGTACCTTGCTGATTATGAGCTTGATCACGAAACTATAATGGCCGCAATACTTCACGATGTTATTGAAGACACTGAGATAAATCTAGATGATTTAGAAAAGAGTTTTGGGAAAAAAGTTGCAGAACTTGTTGATGGGGTAAGTAAGCTTGATCGTATAGATTTTGATACAAAAGAGGAAGCAGACGCAGCAAACCTCAGAAAGATGATATTAGCTATGAGCAATGATATCCGAGTTCTGCTTATAAAGTTAGCTGACAGACGGCATAATCTATCTACCATTAATGTGCTTCACAAAAAAAAAGCGAAAAGAATAGCGCGAGAAACACTTGAAATTTATGCGCCTCTAGCTTTACGTCTAGGTATACATAATCTCTCGACAGAATTAGAAAACCTCTCATTTAAAACATTCTTTCCTTTACGTCATAAAACTCTTATAAAAAACATAGACAAAGCAAGAGGCAATAGAAAACTTTTAATGAATAAAATCCAAACAGAGGTAATAAAAAAACTTGAATCGGAATCTATAAAAAGCCAAACAACAGCAAGAGAAAAACATCCCTATGGTATTTATAAAAAGATGAAATCAAAAGAACTTAAATTCTCTCAAATACATGATATTTTTGGAGTACGAATAATTACAGACAGTGTAGACTTATGTTATCGAGCTCTTGGCTGTGTTCATAATTTATATAAACCTATTCCTGGTAGATTTAAAGATTATGTAGCAATTCCGAAATCAAATGGATATCAATCATTACATACTTCTGTTCTAGGGCCACACAACCTACCAATAGAATTTCAAATAAGAACCTATGAGATGCATGACCTTGCTCAATCTGGTATCGCAGCACATTGGCTCTATAAACGCACTCCATCCATCAGTAAACTCTCTAGAGAGCAGCAATGGTTAAATAATCTTTTGGACATACAAAAGCAATCTGGTAACCCGACAGAATTTTTAGGCAGCATTAAGGAGGACTTAAATCCTGGAAAGGTATATGTATTTTCATCAAAAGGAGACATAATTGAATTACCTAAGAAATCAACATTAATAGATTTCGCATATGCCATACACACTGATCTAGGCAATAACTTCGCTTCTGGTACTGTAGATGGTGATATTAAACCACCAAACACCATACTTAAAAATGGACAAAGAGTAATAATAGAGAAATCAAATGATTCTAAACCTGATCCATCATGGTTGAATTTCGTAACTTCTGTTAAAGCAAGAACATCAATCAGAAATTTCCTTAGAAATATTCATAAAACAGACGCAATAAATCTTGGACAAAGATTATTAAAATCCAGTCTGAAAGAATTAGATGTTTCTCTTAAAGACATACCCAACAAAACTTTGATGTATATTTTATCGGAATACGAATTTAACAGTTTAGATGATTTGTATAGAGAAATAGGTCTTGGAAATGTAATACCAAAACTTGTTGCATTACGTATGGCCCCATCTTTCAAGAAAAATAATAAAGAAACATCTTTTGATATTGAGGGATCTGAAGGCTTAGTAATGTCATATGCGAAGTGCTGTTATCCTCTTCCTGGAGATAATATTGTTGGACACATATCACAAGGAAAAGGTATAGTCGTTCATAGAAGTAGTTGCAAAAGTATCAAGCAGCAAAAAGATAAGAGAGATTATATAGACCTTAGGTGGAGCGGAGATGTTGATAATTATTTCAATGCATCTATCATGGTTGAAGTAGAGAATGTTCGTGGCGTTCTTGCTCAAGTATCATCTATTATTGCACAGAGTAACCATAATATTGTGAGTGTAAACTATACGGATACGCATGAAACTGGTCATAATATGATGGTATTTGTTATCTCTGCAGAGAATGTTAATCAAATAAATAAACTATTAGTAAGACTAAATAAAATTAATAATGTCTACAGGGCTGAAAGAAAAAGAAGTTAAATATGAATAAATCTAAATTTGGATATAAAGATATAAATATGGAAGATAAAGCTGATAAGGTAAACGACGTCTTTTCTTCGGTCTCCAGTAGGTATGATCTAATGAACGATATTATGTCATTCGGACTTCATCGTTTATGGAAGAAACAATTTTTGAGACTTTGTAATTTAGATAATAAAAATAAAATCCTCGATATAGCATGTGGTACTGGAGATATTTCTCTAGGCATTATGAAATATAACCCAAATATTAAGCTCACTTGCCTTGACCCAAATAACGAGATGATAGAAATTTGTAAAAAAAAGTTAATAAATAACGGGTTCATAAATGTTAATTACAAAATATCCGGTATCGAGAACTACAAACCCTCTCCAAAAACATATGATTTAATAACAGTAGCTTTTGGTTTTAGAAACTTTACTGATCATGAAAAAAGTTTAACTAATATCTATAATAGTCTTCAACCGGGCGGTCAATTTCTCATCATGGATTTTAAAAAACCAAGAGGTAAAATATATTCGAATTTATTTAAGTTCTACACATTGAAAATTATTCCAAAGATAGGTGATAAAATTGCTAATGATTATCAAAGTTACAGATATCTGGGAGAATCAATACAAACCTATTTAACTCCGGATGCTATCAAAAAATTATGTTTAGATGCAGGCTTTGATCAGGTGAGGATAATAAATCTTCCAGAGGATGTTGCAACTATACATATTGCACAAAAATCATGAAAGAAAGTACACTCAATAAAATAAATAGTTTTTTCGAACTTGAAGTATTTAAAAAGACTTACCAAGATTTAATCCCTGAAAAACTTTTTTCTAAAAAAATAAATATAAACATTGAAGATATATCATTTGATATTTCATTAATTTTTGAAAAAGATAAAGTTTTTTTGACAACAAGCTCAGACAAGAATGATGTCATAATCACTGGCTCATTATCCTCTTTTATATTTTATGCATTAAACAAAGGTAGCGATCTATTCTCATCAAAAATAAATATCAGTGGTGATGTAGAAACAGCCAATGCGCTGAATAGCTTTTTGAAAGAATCAGATCTACTCCAAGTAGTTGTTACAAATCTTTTAGGTCAAAAATCAGCATCAACAATCTTCTCTATCCTGGATCCTTTTAAGAAAAAATTTACTGATGTAAGTAAAAAAAATAAAAACTCTCTCACCGAATTTCTAAAATATGATATCAATCTAATTCCAACTAAAAGTGAAATAAATGAATTTATTGATCAAGTAGATGATATTAAAAGCAGGACTGAGAAACTTCTCAAAAAAGTGAAATGAACAATCTTTCTAGAATAATTAAAATCATCTATCTTTTTTTCAAATATGATATTGATAAGTCTTTAATAAGTTCAGATTTAATAGGCAATAAAAAATATCTATTCTTTCTTCTACCTTGGAATCTAATTACTTTCAGAAAGAAAATAAATCTCGCAAAGAATATAAGACTTATTTGTGAGGATCTTGGACCGATTTTTGTCAAACTTGGTCAAACGATATCTACAAGAAAAGATTTATTAAACGATGAGATGGCATTTGAGTTAGCAAAACTACAAGACAACGTCACGCCTTTTAGTGGTGAAACCGCTAAGAGCATTATTGATCAAGAGTTAAATACATCATCTGAGATATTTTCTTATTTTGATAAAAAACCTATAGCATCAGCCTCAATAGCTCAAGTGCATGCTGCCAAACTTATAACAGGCGAAGACGTGATTGTAAAAGTTGTAAGGCCCGATATTAAATCCAAAATTATTCAAGATATTTCGCTTATGAAAAGAATTGCTCAATATCTTAATAATCTATCTGATGATTTTAAACGAATGCATTTAATAGATATTGTCAATGATTATGAAATGGTTATTTATGACGAATTGAATCTTATAAAAGAGGCTGCAAATGCCAAACAAATAGCAAAAAACTTTTCAAAATCTGACTATATATATATTCCTACTGTTCACTGCACTTATTTAACAAGTAAAGTGATGATCATGGAACGAATATATGGTATCCCTATAAACGATAAAGAAGCATTAATGAAAGAGGGTATTTCATTTAAAGAAATAGCGAAAAAATCAGTTGAATTATTTTTTATTCAAGTATTCGAACATAATTTTTTTCATGCTGACATGCATCCAGGTAATATATTCATCCAAAAACATAATGACACTTTTCGATTTGTGTTAGTTGATTTTGGAATCATGGGTTCACTAAGCGAATTTGATAAAAAGTACCTTGCTGAAAATTTCATAGCCTTCTTTAACAGAGACTATGCAAGTGTTGCTAGACTACATGTTGAATGTGAATGGGTCCCTAAAGATACAAATATTCCATCTCTTGAAAGTGCTATCAGAGAAAATTGCGAATGTATGTTAGATAAGCCTATTAAAGATGTTTCGCTGAGTGATATTATTGTAGGACTTTTTGATACTGCTAGGCGCTTTAAATTAGAAGTTCAACCTCAGTTGATTCTAATGCAAAAAACACTTCTTTATACCGAGGGCTTAGGAAGAGAATTTAATCCTGAATTAGATTTGTGGAAGACATCCAAACCAATACTTGAAACTTGGATGAAAGAACAAAAAGGACCTAAGGTAGTTGCAAAAAAAATCTTCAATAATATTGATAGCTACTTAGAAATTTTACCTGAGATACCTTCTTTTTTTCGAAGAATATCAAACCACTACAGTGGAAACTCATCAGATTTAACTAAAAATTATGAGCAGCTTAAGATTATAGAAGAGAAAATTAACTCAAATAAAAAACGAAACCATATATATTTTTCTTTGCTTGTCATCATAATCATCTTAATAGATCCAACTAGCCTACTTGGTACTTACAAAATGGAGGCACTTGTCTCTGTCGCAGCAATAATGTATCTGTCTAGACCGAAATGAGCAATGTTGACTTTGACAGCTCTTTAAACAAGCAACAACTAACTGCAGTTAATTGCGACGAAGGTAACAAGCTTGTTTTAGCAGGTGCAGGAAGTGGTAAAACTAGAGTCTTAACATATCGGGTTGCAAAGTTAATAAGAGATTTCGGTATTAGACCCTCTGATATTCTAGCATTAACATTTACAAATAAAGCATCCAGAGAGATGAAAGATAGAATAGAGTCATTACTTAAAATTTCCTCTCAAGGATTATGGTTTGGAACTTTTCATGGAATTTGCCGAAGAATTTTAAAAATACATTGGAAAGAAGCGGAGTTATCAGAGAGATTTACAATCCTAGACTCTCAAGATCAGCTTAGATTAATTAAACGAATAATAAAAACAAATAACTATGATGAGAAACTTTATGATCCTAAATCAATCCAATCCTTTATAAATAGAAAAAAAGATAGAGGTTTGAGGAGCAATCATATAAGCGAAAAAGATGACGATGTATTTGTATCAGTTTTCAAAGAATATGAGGCAATTTTAAAACAAACACTATCTGTTGATTTTGCTGATTTAATATTAAAAACATACGAACTACTCACAAATCATGAAAATATACACGCATACTACTCACGGAGGTTTAAGCATATACTTGTTGATGAGTTTCAAGATACTAATTTACTTCAATTTAAATTACTAAAATTGTTAAATAATGACTCTGGGTCTCTCTATGCAGTTGGAGATGATGATCAATCCATTTATGGCTGGAGAGGAGCATTAAGTAAAAATATTAAATCGTTTACTGATCAATTTTCTGATGTTCAAGTATTTAAATTAGAGCAGAACTACAGATCAACTAATAAAATTTTAGAAGTAGCAAACTCTTTGATTGCTCATAATAAAAACCGCATGGGCAAAGATTTATGGACTCAATCTAATAGAGGGGATCCTGTAAAAATTTTTGAAGCGTATAACAATGACGAAGAATCATCTTTTATTGTTGAGAAAATTAAAATGTTAGAACGAGAAGGCTACAAAAAGTCAGAAATGGCAATTCTATATCGTAATAACTTTTTATCCAGAAGATTAGAAGAAGAGTTAAATGGAAGAGGTATTCCCTATATCATTTTTGGTGGGTTTAGGTTTTTTGAAAGATCTGAAATTAAAGACATGATTGCTTACCTAAGAGTAATTGTTAATCCAGATGATGATGCAGCCTTCGAGAGAACAATCAATAATCCGCCCAGAGGTATTGGACAAAAAACTATTGATGTAATAAGAACTCACGCAAAGGAAAATAGTTCATCTTTATGGAAAACAATAAAATATTTTCAAAATAATGAGCATAAAGAGATTACATCTAGGGTTAGGACGTCACTCTCGTATTTTATTGAACTGATCGAAACAATATCAGCTGAATTAAATGACTTATCTTTAAAAGAGGTTCTCATAAAAATTTATGATAAATCTAAATTAAAATCATATTACTCCGAACAAAAAGGAGAAGAATCAATTTCTAAACAAGAAAACATTGAAGAGCTTTTCATAACGGCTGAGAATTTCATAAAAAATAATATAGATAGCGAGAATCTTATCGATGATTTTCTTGACAATGCTGCACTTGAAGCCGGAGATTATCAATCTAAATTAGACAATGATCCAGTACAACTTATGACAATACACTCAGCTAAAGGTTTAGAATTTCCGATTGTCTTTTTAACGGGTTTAGAAGAAGGTATCTTCCCTAATGAAAATAGAAAAAGCGGAGATGATTTTCTTGAAGAAGAGAGAAGGCTTTGTTATGTGGCAATTACGAGAGCGATGAAGACGCTTTATCTTACTTATGCGAATGCTAGATATTTACATGGATCATATAATTATCTAATGCCATCAAGGTTTATAAGTGAAATTCCTAACGAGTTATTGGAAAATGTTAAGTCCGATGGTATTCAATATCAAAAGAGAAATAATGTAGTCTCTATTAAAGCTAAATCTAAAAACAACAATGGTATAAAAATTGGAGCAAGAGTTAAACATCAGAAATTTGGGACCGGAGTTATATTGAGCTATGAAGGCGAAGATGATAATTTAAAACTTTATATTAACTTTGAAGACTATGGGTCTAAGTGGTTGGTGTTAACATATGCTCATCTTGATTTTTTATAAATGAAAAATAATCGTCGAAAATTTTTTAAATCCATCGGGCTTTTAACGGCTGGAGCTCTGGCTAGTGGACTTTCATCTCAGAAATCATTTGCTCAGAAAAAAATTCAATGGAAGATGGTGACATCTTGGCCAAAGAATTTCCCTGGGTTAGGAGCTGGCGCAGAGACATTAGCTAATTATATCAATTTATTATCAGGCGGCAGTTTGAAGATTAAAGTGTTCGGAGCTAATGAATTAGTCCCTCCGTTAGGTGTATTTGATTATGTCTCCTCTGGTGGAGCTGAAATGGGACATTCTGGAGCGTATTATTGGAAAGGTAAAACAGAAGCAGCACAATTTTTTTCATCTGTCCCATTTGGAATGACTGCACAGGAAATGAATGCTTGGTTGTATTATGGGGA
>CBFIBF010000007.1:10442-12076 GCA_965660795.1 Gammaproteobacteria bacterium | reverse complement strand
GAAGCAGCACAATTTTTTTCATCTGTCCCATTTGGAATGACTGCACAGGAAATGAATGCTTGGTTGTATTATGGGGATGGTTTGCAACTATGGGAAAAAGTTTACAAAGATTTTAATCTTGTTCCTAGACCTGCTGGAAATACAGGTGTCCAAATGGGAGGATGGTTTAATAAAGAGATAAATTCGACGGATGATCTTAAGGGTCTTAAAATGAGAATTCCGGGGCTAGGAGGTGAAGTGCTTGCTAGAGCTGGCGGGACACCTTTCACGCTTGCTGGCTCTGAAATATTTACATCACTGCAAACTGGTGTAATAGATGCAACAGAATGGGTAGGTCCTTATAATGATAGAGCTTTTGGTCTACATAAGGCTGCAAAATTTTACTACTATCCTGGATGGCATGAACCTGGCCCGTCATTGGAATGTATCATCAATAAAGATGCATATAATAATCTATCTAAACAGCATCAATCAATAATAGATATTGCATGTAAAGCTGCAAATATTGATATGATTTCTGATTACATGTCAAAGAATTATCAAGCATTGGAGTTCTTTCAAAAAGAAAAAGTTCAAATCAAGCAGTTTCCAAAAGAAGTTTTATCTAAATTAAATAGCATAAGCAAGGAAGTGCTTTCAGAGTTAAGCAAGAAAGATAATTTGTCTAAGCAAGTATATGACTCATACATGAACTTTCTAAAGAGGGTAAGACCTTGGACATTAATATCTGAAGACGGATACTTAAATTCATTTGAGTAATTTTTCTGGAAGATAAGTGGCCAGTTCCGGAAATATAAATATTATTATAACCAAAAATATTTGTATTAATAAAAATGGAAATATTCCTTTGTATATTTCGCTAGTACTTACTGTCTTTGGTAAAACACCTCTTAGGTAGAATAATGAGAATCCAAATGGTGGTGTGATGAAAGAAGTTTGTAACACTAATGCAATTAATATCCCAATCCATAATGGATCAAATCCAAGAGTAAATAGAGCTGGACCGATTAACGGAATTACTATGAATGTAATCTCAATAAAGTCTAATATAAAACCAAGCAAGAACATTAATAATAATACGATTATGAGTGTCATAATTTTATCATCTGGCAATTCTATTAAAAATCTATGAATGAAATCCTCTCCACCTAAACCTCTAAAGACTAAGGAAAACAGAGTTGCTCCAATTAGAATCATAAAGACCATACTTGTGAGCTTAATAGAATCATTAATACTTTTATCAAGGATTTTTTTTGTTAAATTATTACGACTATATGCGAGGAAGATGGCTCCAAGTGCGCCAAGTCCAGCAGCCTCTGATGGGGTTGCTAAACCAAATATTATTGAGCCCAAAACAATGAACATCAGTCCAAGAGGGTAAACAATAGTCGAGACGTTTATTTTCGATGTAGATTTTTTCTCTATCGATTTAACACTTAGCGTTTTAAGATAAATTATGTAGAGAATAGGTAATAAAAGGCCTGGAAGTATTGCTCCTAAAAATAAATCAGCAATAGTAATAGTTTCAGGACTAAAAATACCCATATTTAGTTGTGCTTGTTGGTAGGATGATGATAATACATCTGCAAGAAGGATTAATACTAATGATGGTGGTATTATTTGTCCTAGTGTAC
>CBFIBF010000007.1:0-10344 GCA_965660795.1 Gammaproteobacteria bacterium | reverse complement strand
CCAGAAGCACAAATTGTACCTGATGCAACTTTTGACGAGTATCCATTTTTGATTAAAACAGGATATGTCAATAATCCTAGAGTTACTACGCTTGCCCCAACTATACCTGTACTGGCAGCTAATAATGCACCCACAATTACTACAGATATTGCTAAACCGCTATCTGTTTTATTAAACAAAGCATTCATATCTTTTATTAAACTTTCTGCTATTTTTGTTTTTTCTAAAATCAAACCCATAAAAATGAAAAGTGGTACAGCTAAAAGATTTTGATTTCCCATCACACCATATAAGCGGTTAGGAAATGCCATTAAATACGAGTAGTCAAAAAAATCTAAATAAACTCCAAGCAATGCAAATAACAAAGAAAAGCCAGCTAATACAAAAGCAACAGGAAAACCACTCAAAAGTAATATGAAAGTAAGTACAAGAAATATAACTATACTTTCCATGTGATTTTATTTAACAAATCTACCAATGGCTTGAATTAATAACAAACTTGCAAAAACATAAATTGCTGACTTAAGTATGTATATAAATGGTAAACCTCCAGGTTCTCCTGAGCTTTCCAACATTTCCCAAGATCTGATTATTATTGGTGTACTCTCATACAAGACAAACAGACAAAAGGGGACAATGAAAAATACTGCACCTAATATCTCGATATATTTTTTTACCTTAGCGTCTAGTTTATTTGAAAAGACATCTATCCTTACGTGAGAATTTTCCTTTAGACATATCGATATTCCAAAAAGAAAAATAAATGCATGCAAATACATCACAAGCTCTTGCATAAAAATGAAATTAATATTGAAAATATATCTAAGTAGAATATTTATAATTACCAAAATAAACATAATATAAAAGAAATATTTTGTAATATATTCAGAGATTATCGATATCTTTTCTAAAAAATTCATTTGTTCTCTAATCTTTTTTTGAGGATATTTTCAAATGTCGAAGGGTCTTTGATGTGAGTAATTTCACCAACTTTGGGAAATATCATATCTACTAACCTTGAAAGGTAAAATCTTAATCCAGCTGCAATCATTGCATTATTCATTTGTTTCATTTCTTTTTTTGTGATGGTCCTTACTGAATTATAGCTGTTAATAAAACTATGATATTTTCTAGCATTGATAGATCCATTTTTATTTACACACCAGTCATTAGCAATAACAGCTAGTTCGTATATTAAAGGACCATTGAACGAGTAATAATAATCTATAATACCTGTAATTTTATTGTTGTTCGCTAAAACATTATCCCTAAATAAATCAGAGTGAATTACACCGCATGGGAGATTTGAACTAAATATTTTTTTAAAAACCTTGCTACAGTGCTTAATGAGATCAAGTTGATTAGGTTCTAGGTGACCCTCAATCTTCTTAATTGTTTTCTCAATCCATTTAATATCTCTACTGTTAGAGATCATACCGTGGTACTGCTGGCTAAAATTATGGAAGGTCCCAATGACTCCTCCAAGTGATTTACATAGCATGCTATTTGATTCATTGACTGTCTTTCCAGATAGTTTTTGCATGATTGAACAAGGTTTTTTCTCAACAGTTGTCAAAACATCCCCGGATTTAGTGATCATAATCTCTGGTGAACATAATCCTTTTTTTGAAAAAAAATTCATTAATTTAAGATACTTTGTTACCTTATTTTTTTTTATATCTTCAAATATAGTAATTACATACTTGCCTTTATCAGTATTCAAAAAATAGTTTGTGTTAGTAATACCATCTGAGATTCCATTAAACGATTTAAGAGAGCCAATATTGTATAGAGAAAGAATTTCTTTTATGTGCTTGTTTTTTAGAATTGTATATACAGACATGTATTTATGATATATAACTTTTAATGAACAAACGATATCTAAATTTATATGGATTTCCAAGAAGAAAGTGCAGAATATTTTATTATAATTGATGGTTCCTCTTATTTATATAGAGCATTTTATGCTTTACCGAACTTAAAAACATCAACAGGTATACACTCTGGAGCAGTACATGGTTTTGCTAATATGTTGAATCGTGTCATCAATGAGTACAATCCAAAATATCTTCTTATGGTTTTTGATGCAAAAGGTAAGAACTTTAGGCATGAGATTTATGATCAATATAAAGCTAATAGAAATTCAATGCCAAAAGAACTTTCTGAACAAACAGGCGCAATCATTGATTTAGTGAAAGCATACGGTATAAAAGTAATACAAGAAAAAGGTGTTGAAGCAGACGATGTCATAGCAACAGCTACAAAACAAGTTAAACTAAATAATACGAAAACAATAATTTCATCTGGAGATAAAGACCTTGCACAACTTGTTGATAATAATGTCGTCCTTATAAATAATTTTGATTCTAAAATACTTGATCAACAAGGAGTCATTGATAAATTTGGAGTAAAACCAGAGCAAATCTTTGATTATCTATGTTTAGTTGGCGACACATCGGACAATATCCCTGGAGTGCCTAAGGTGGGACCGAAGACAGCTGTTACATTGCTTGAAAAGTACGGCAGCCTAGATAATATTATTTCTCATTCTAGCGAGTTGAAAGGAAAGCTGAGAGAAAACATGGAATCCTCGTTTGATACAATTAGTCTCGCAAAAAAGTTAGTTGCCCTCAAAGATAATCTGAAACTTAATATTAAAACCAAAGAACTCGAAAGGGGCAAGATAGATGAAACAAAATTAGGCTTAATAATTAAAAAATATGAACTCAAGTCATTATCAACAAAGTTAAATATTAAAAGTAACCAAGAGGTAATAAAGAAAGATTACAAGTTAATAAAAAATATAAGTGAATTAAAGACTGTTATTGAAAAGTGTAAAAAAAAGAAGGAATTTTCGTTTGATACTGAAACTACCTCACTTGATTTTAATCTAGCTGAACTAGTTGGATTTAGTCTTAGTTATAAGGAACATCAAAGCCACTATTGTCCCCTAAATCACAACTCTACAGATAATGTGAATTTACCTTTTAATGACTCTATAGACTTACTCAAAGAGCTTTTTGAAAACGACGGTCTTACAGTAGTGGGTCAGAATCTTAAATACGATATCAATGTTCTTAAAAAATACACACTCAAAATAACATGCAACGTTGAAGATACAATGCTCATGTCATACGTACTGAATTCTGGTGGAAAACATGATCTGGATACTCTCTCATTAAAGTTTTTAGATCACAAACCAATTTCATATGAAGATGTTACTGGTAAAGGAAAAGACCAGATTTCTTTTGCAGACGTAGAGATTTCAAGAGCAGTAGAATATGCTTGTGAAGATTCTGACATTACATATCTCCTATATAAGAAATTATCTTCAAGTCTCTCAAGAGATAAAAAACTTTTATCCATTTATAGAGATATTGAAATCAAGTTGATGCTCATTATTGCAGAAATGGAATATATTGGTGTATCTGTAAATAAAGAGGAGCTTGATTCGCAATCTAAGGATTTGTCTGAACGTTTGAAAAAGATTGAAAAAGATATATATAAAATTTCTGGAAGAGAATTTAACATTAGTTCGCCCAAGCAAATCCAAGAGATTTTCTATGATGAGCTTAAGCTTCCAGTTTTAAAGAAAACACCTAAAGGTCAACCTTCAACGAATGAAGATGTAATGACACAGTTAGCTGAAGAGCATGAGTTACCTAGTCTAATCTTATCATTTAGAAATCTTTTAAAACTGAAAAATACATATACTGATAAATTAGGTACTGAGGTTAGTAAAATATCAAATAGACTTCATACATCATACAATCAAACAATAACTATAACCGGTAGACTATCATCCTCTTCCCCAAACCTTCAAAACATACCCATAAAAACTGATGATGGTAAAAAAATTAGATCAGCGTTTGTTCCTAGATCGGGATATAAACTTTTCTCTGCAGATTACTCTCAAATAGAATTAAGAATTATGGCTCATCTTTCAGAAGATAAAGCCATGATTGATAGCTTCATTAATGGAGAGGATATTCATGCGTCTACAGCTCGAAGAGTGTTTAGCACAAATAAAAATCCGTCTGAAGATGAGAGAAGAGCTGCAAAGGCGATTAACTTTGGCCTTATATATGGAATTTCTGCTTATGGGCTTGCAAGACAACTTAAAATCGACAATATTGAAGCCAAAAATATAATTGATACTTACTTTGCAAAATATAAACGTGTAAAAGAGTACATGGAAGAACTAAAAGCATTTGCTAATAAGAATGAGTTTGTTGAGACAATGCATGGGCGCAAAGTATTCTTACCCAATATAACTCACTCAAATTTTCAAGTTAGAAGTGCAGCTGAGAGAACTGCTATTAATGCCCCTATTCAAGGTACAGCAGCAGATATATTAAAAATAGCTATGATCAATATAAACGATTGGTTAAAACGTGATGAGGCTGATGCATTTATGATAATGCAAGTTCATGATGAGCTTGTATTTGAGATGAGACCCTCTGATTTAGAAAATTATGGCGATAAAATATGTACTTTAATGTCTGATGCATACAAACTTAAGGTTCCTTTAATTGTAAATACATTTAGTGGAAAAAACTGGCGCGATACCTAGTCTCGATTCATTGCACAATATTGATATTTAGATATAATTAGCCCAATGAAATTTCTGTCTATTTTAGCTATTATCTTTTTTGTAACGATAAACCTTATAAATCCTGCGTATTCATCAGACATAGATAAAGGGAGAGAACTATCGGTATCATGTGCTGCTTGTCATGGCGACAATGGCATCTCAGTTAATCCAGTTTGGCCAAAACTTGCAGGTCAAAATCCTAAGTACTTAGCATCTCAGCTTTATGAATTTAGAAAAGGAGCAGAGGGCAACAGAAACAATGCTGTAATGTACGGCATAGCTGTGACATTATCAGATTCTGATATTGAAGATTTATCAGCTTATTATGCATCACTTAAATCAAATGTTGGCCTCACTCAGGATAAATATCTCGAATTAGGACGAGATATGTACCGAGGTGGAAATATGGATATTAAAATTCAAGCATGCATAAGTTGTCATGGCCCTAACGGTCAAGGAAACTATGCTGCTGCAATTCCAATGTTATCAGGTCAACATTCTCAATATACTTATCAACAGTTAAAAAACTTTCAATCGTCGATGAGATCTAACGATTATAATAAGATGATGAGAAATATTGTCCACAGAATGACAGATGAGGAAATGAAGGCTGTAGCAAGTTATATTGAAGGCTTATATTAATGTTCAAGCTTAGACATTTTCTGTTGTCATTATCATTTCTTCTCCTATCTAGCCAGATTGTACATGCTCAAAAATATGTTCAAATATCAACTGAAAAACAACAAGAATCAGCAGATGTAATAATTTATGAATTTTTTTGGTATGGCTGCCCTCATTGTTTTAATTTAGAACCAACAATGGATCGCATCGAAGCAGACTTAGAAAAAGGAGCTCGAATTGTCAAAGTACCAGTAGCACTGAGAGATTCATGGATGCCTCATGCTAAATTATATTATGCGCTTAAGCAGATGAATAAAATTGATGATGTACATAACCAAATATTTGAGGAGATACATCTTGAAGACAATCGTCTAAATACAGAGGAATCTATGGTTGAATTTTTGGGCAAAGCTGGAATAGATACAAAGCTTTTTCTTGAAAAATATAATAGTTATGGCACTGAAGCTAGAATAAAAAAATCAAGTAATCTAGCTAGAAAATTTCAAATTAACTCTGTTCCAACCATCGTAGTTAATGGTAAATATCTAACAAGTGGATCTTACGTTTCTAGCTATGATGAATTGTACAGTGTGGTAAATTTATTAGTGGAAAGAGAAAAAAATGATTTATAGGAGCATAAAATGACAGCAAAAATTATTAGCGGAAGAGAAGTTGCAGAACATATTCTTGAAAATGAACTTTCAAAGAAAGTTGAAGAACTAAAGGGTAAAAACATCATACCAAATTTAGTTGTAATTTTAGTTGGTGAAATGAAAGCATCAGCTAGTTATGTTGCACAAAAAGAAAAATTCGCAGCTAAGGCTGGTATAAAGTCCGAAGTTAGAAGGTTCAACTCTGAAATTAGTGAAAATGAGATATTATCTGAGATTGATAAAATTAATGATGATTCATTGATACATGGGGTTATAGTCCAACTTCCCCTACCAGATCATATTTCTGTAGCAAAAGTTCTTAATAGAATTCATCCGTCCAAGGACGTAGATGGCTTTACACCCAATAATGTCGGTAAACTATTTCTTGGAGAAGATACACTCGTATCATGTACACCAAAGGGTATCATGCAAATGTTAAGAATTTCTGGAACTGATTTAAATGGAAAGAATGTTACAGTTATCGGCAGATCAAATATTGTTGGTAAACCAGTATCTATTTTATGTCAGTCTGAAAATGCTACAGTGACGATGTGTCATTCAAGAACAAAAGATCTGAACTATAAGTTATCTGACGCAGATGTGATAATTGTTGCAGTGGGCGTCCCTAAGTTTATTTCAGGCGATCAAATACCAGAAGGAGCAGTCGTAATAGATGTTGGGATTCATAATATTGATGGCAAATTATGTGGTGATGTCGATTTTGATTCTGCGAAAGAAAAAGCATCTGCAATTACACCTGTTCCTGGTGGTGTTGGGCCTATGACAGTTTGTGCGTTAATTGAAAATACAATTATTGCTGCCGAGAGAATAAACAGCGCCTGAGAAGATTCGAACTTCTGACCTTTAGCTTCGGAAGCTAATGCTCTATCCAACTGAGCTACAGGCGCAAAAAAGGATTCAAATTAGTTTCATTTCAAGTATAATCTAGGCAATTTAGAATTATACATACTTATACAAATTTTAAGGGAATATGAGCTCACCAACATCTGATAGAGACTTTTATAAAATCTTTGGTTATATATCACTAGGAATAACTATTCTGGCTATTTTTATAGCTATTTTATCTAAAGTCTTTGCGTCATCAATAACAAATGATAACTATGATGATGCTATCAAACATGCAACTGAAAAGCGTATTGAATCATCTGAACGTGTCAACCTTGCAAGTAATCCTACATTTAAATCAGAAGTTATAGAAGTAGCTTCATCTAAATCTGGAAAAGATATCTATAATTCAGTTTGTATGTCATGTCATATGAGCGGAGCAGCAGGGGCACCAGTAACTGGTAAAGCTGAGCAATGGACAGACAGACTAGCCAAAGGAAATGATACTTTATACGCAAATGCAATTAATGGCATTGGTGTGATGCCAGCTAAGGGTGGCCTAATGTCTCTGAGCGATGATGAAGTAAAGCTTGCTGTTGATTACATGCTAGAACAGTCTAAGTAACTGTTTTCATTCTTGATTTAACTTATCCTCTAATTCATCAAGTTTTTTTCTTGTTTTAGCTAGTACTGAGCTTTGTACATCGAATTCTTCTCTTGTTACTACATCTATCTTTCTTAGATAATCATTAAGTAATATTTTTAGGTTATCTTTAAAATCTTGTTTTATGTCAGATGCGTTCTTTGGCAACAGATCAGAGATGCTATCAATCAATTCTTTTAATTTGGGTTTGTCCATTCCATTCTCCTAATGCACAAATATTGTGCATGTATGTATATAATTACATATATTTATTACTAAATTATTAAGGTTTAATTAACAAAACCTTTGGTTACAATGCAGTTTATTGTATTATATCGTCAATATTAATGAATATAGAGAATTTTCACTAATATTCAAGTTGGCATAGTTTATGCATATCTACTATCGATAGCTAAAACTATTTATCATAGATAAATGTCAACTATCACTAAAAACTAAATATTTAACCATTTTCACGTAAGGAGAAAATATAAATGAAAAAATTAATTAGATCATCACTTTCAGTTGCTCTTGCAGCTTTGATGTCTGTATCTATGATGGCTCATTCAGGCGATGGTGTAGCAGAAGAAGGAAGTAGTTCTGGTATTAGCTACAACATAGGCTTTATGTCTGAATACTGGTATAGAGGTGTTTACCAAGCTGAATCATCAGTCAGCTTCGGCGCTGATATGGAGTTAGGTAACTACTACATAGGTACCTGGTGGGCAGATGTAGATCAAGGTGTAGAATATGATATCTATGCAGGTTACAACTTTGAATTAATGGGTATTCCTATGTATGCAGGTTATACGGGATACTTCTACTCAGATAACTTCGACGGTGATTACCAAGAGCTTAATATTGGTGGTGACTTCGGTTTCATGAGTGTAGACGCTGCTGTAAATGGTGTTTATGATTCAGTTTCATCTGGCTCTATAACATCACAGGGCTATCAACATTATACAATCACTGTGCCTGGCATGATGATGGGACTACCACTTGACTATAGTTACCAAACATTCACTGGTGAGCTAACAGGTTTCACCCATGAAATATCATACAGCACAACTGTATCAGGTGTTGATGTAGGGCTTACACTGGGCAGAAACTCAGATGACTCTACTGCTTCTGAAACAAAACATGCGGATACAACATACGCTAACTTTAGCTTAGGGTATAGTTTCTAAATATTTTTAGTTTATAATTAGTGATAGGGGACATTTATCAATGAAATTAGTAATAGCAATCATCAAACCTTTCAAACTCGATGAGGTAAGAGAAGCACTATCAGGAATTGGTGTGCAAGGAATTACCGCAACAGAGGTTAAAGGGTTTGGAAGGCAAAAGGGCCATACGGAACTTTATAGAGGTGCTGAATATGTTGTTGATTTTCTGCCGAAAATTAAGCTTGAAATTGCTATTGATGATTCTCTTGTTGATCAAACCATCGAGACAATTCTTTCATCTGCCAGTACAGGTAAAATTGGTGATGGAAAAATATTTGTTCTTGATGTTCAAGAAGCAATACGTGTTCGTACCGGAGAAAAAGGTCCAGAAGCTCTTTAATTAAACGTTTTTAATTAGGAGATTGCGATGGAAGCTTTAGAAGGTAAAGTCATAGAACTTGCTTACGCTCTAGACACATTCTACTTTTTGGTGATGGGTGCATTTGTCATGTGGATGGCAGCAGGCTTCACTATGTTAGAATCTGGACTCGTTAGAGCAAAAAATACAGCTGAAATTCTTACAAAAAATATATCGTTGTATTCGATATCAGTCATCATGTACATGATTGTAGGATACAACCTCATGTACCCAGGTGGAGGGACAGGCGTTATCCCTGAACTATCTTTCTTCCTCGGGGAGGACAATACAGCTGAAGCTGTAATTGCAAGTGGTGGAGATGTGTATTATTCAGGTATATCTGATCATTTCTTCCAGGTTGTATTTGTTGCAACCGCTTGCTCTATAATATCAGGTGCGGTAGCTGAAAGAATGAAGCTATGGCCATTTTTATTATTCTGTGTCGTTATGACCAGTGTAATATATCCTGTACAAGGTTATTGGAAGTGGGGCGGCGGATTCTTAGATGAAGCTGGTTTCTCAGATTTCGCTGGATCAGGTGTAGTTCACCTATGTGGTGCTGTTGCAGCACTAGCTGGCGTTCTAGTTCTTGGTTCAAGAAAAGGTAAATATGAGGGCGGTAAAGTAAATGCTATGCCAGGTGCCAATTTACCTCTAGCAACACTTGGTACATTTATTCTATGGTTAGGTTGGTTTGGCTTTAATGGAGGCTCAGAGCTAATCATATCAAATGTTGCAGAAGCTAATGCTGTATCTATGGTATTTGTTAACACCAACCTCGCTGCTGCGGGAGGTGTAATGGGCGCCCTAATTCTATCTAAAATGATGTTCGGCAAGTCTGATTTAACTATGGCGCTCAATGGTGCCATTGGTGGATTGGTATCAATCACTGCAGAACCTCTTGCGCCTACACCTGGTTTAGCGCTTATTATAGGTGTCATTGGCGGACTAATAGTTGTTTTATCAATTGTTATGTTAGATAAAATGAAAATAGATGATCCTGTAGGAGCTATATCAGCTCATGGAACCTGTGGTATCTGGGGATTACTAGCTGTTACTCTAACAGGTGGTTCATTAGGTGCACAAATCTATGGTGTGTTGATGATATTCTTATGGACATTTATTATGAGTCTAATATTCTGGTCAATCATCAAAATGTTCTTTGGTTTAAGAGTAACTGAAGAGGAAGAATCTGATGGTGTTGATATTTCTGAGTGTGGTTTAGAAGCATACCCAGAATTTAGTAAAGCTACTGGAGTTAAGCCTTCAGTTTATCCAGAACAATAAGCAAATCCTAAGAGAGCGTAGCAATAAGCTACGCTCTTTTAGCTGAAATAAATGACCACGTTCCAGTTGGATACAAAGGCATTGAAAAGTTTATAATGCTTTCATTTACAAAACCT
>CBFIBF010000006.1:0-46852 GCA_965660795.1 Gammaproteobacteria bacterium | reverse complement strand
TACCTAAACCTCATGAAATAAACGATATTTTGAACAATTATGTCATTGGTCAACCACACGCTAAAAAAGTTCTATCTGTTGCTGTCTATAATCATTACAAGAAGCTTAATATTACTCCTAAAAAAAATGATGTTGAATTAAACAAAAGCAATATTTTGCTCATCGGACCAACAGGTTCTGGAAAAACGCTACTAGCTGAGACACTTGCAAGACTACTCAACGTCCCTTTTACCATTGCTGACGCAACAACACTCACCGAAGCTGGATATGTAGGTGAAGACGTTGAAAATATAATACAGAAATTATTACAAAAATGTGATTATGATGTAGAGAAAGCGCAGACCGGGATAGTGTATATTGATGAAATTGATAAAATTTCTAGAAAATCGGATAATCCATCGATTACAAGAGATGTATCTGGCGAAGGAGTTCAACAAGCATTATTAAAGCTTATAGAAGGAACTATCGCATCTGTTCCTCCTCAAGGCGGAAGAAAACATCCTCAACAAGAATTTCTTCAAGTTGATACATCCAATATGCTATTTATTGTGGGCGGAGCATTCTCTGGATTAGACAAAATAATTAACCAGAGAAAAAATGATTCTGGTATAGGCTTTTCCGCAAAGGTAAAAGAGATTAAAGCTGAAAAATCATTTTCACAGACATTAGATAGTGTTGGTCCTGAAGATCTTATCAAGTTTGGTTTAATTCCTGAGTTTGTTGGAAGATTGCCTGTTACCGCAACACTTGATGAGCTTGATGAAAAGTCACTAATAAGAATACTTACAGAACCAAAAAATGCCCTTGTTAATCAATATAAAAAACTATTCGATATGGAGGGATGTGAGCTTGAATTTAGACAAGATGCATTATCTGCAATTGCCAAAAAAGCTATGAAAAGAAAAACTGGAGCTAGAGGCCTGAGAACATTAATTGAAAGTCTTTTGCTAGATACAATGTATGATCTTCCATCTCAAGAGGATATAGTAAAAGTGGTTATCGACAAGAACGTTGTTGATGCTGAATCCAAGCCGTTAATAATCTATAAGTCCAAGAGCGGTGAAAAAGAAGTTAGTAAGTCTTGATAATTCGAAATTCGACCATAAATTAATGTTATGAAGAAGAAGTATTTTTCACTTCCGTTATTGCCTCTCAGGGATGTAGTTATATACCCTAATATGGTTGTACCTCTATTTGTTGGAAGGGACTTATCAATCAAGTCTTTAGATGAATCTATGAACAATCATCATAAAAATATTGTTCTTGTGACACAAAAGAGCGCCCAAGTTGATGATCCAGAAGCACATGATTTGTATAAAATTGGAACTGAAGCAACTATACTTCAGCTTCTTAAACTGCCTGATGGAACTATGAAAGTTTTAGTTGAGGGTGTCTCTCGTGTCGAGATTAACAAAATAGAAAATAATAGCATATTAACTTGTACATATTCTCATTTGGACAGTGAAAATATAGATATTGATAATCAGCATGATGCATTATTTCGGACATTGGAGGATACATTTTCAAACTATGTAAAGCTAAATAAAAAAGTCCCACCTGAAGTTATCTCTTCTGTAACAGGTATAGATGATTTATCTAAACTTGCTGACAGTATAGCTGCTCATATGACATTAAAACTGGATGAAAAGCAGCAAGTTTTAGAACTTGTAGACATAAAAAAACGATGTGAATACTTAATTAAAGCTATGGAGGGTGAGTTAGATATTCTTCATGTTGAGAAGAAAATCAGAAGTCGGGTTAAACAGCAAATGGAAAAGAGCCAGAGAGAATACTATCTCAATGAACAAATGAAAGCCATTCAAAAAGAACTTGGCGAAATTGGGGATGATAATAATGATATAGACCAACTCCTAAATAAAATTAAATCGCTTAAACTCCCTGGTGAAGCACACGAAAAAGCTATGAGTGAATTCAATAAACTGAAAATGATGTCACCAATGTCTGCTGAGGCTACTGTAGTAAGAAATTATCTAGATATCCTTGTAAGTTTACCATGGAACCAATCGACTGAGATATCAACAGATATGGCAAATGCTAATAAAATTCTTGAGGATGATCATCATGGACTAGAAAAAGTTAAAGAGAGAATACTTGAGTATTTAGCCGTAACAAAAAGAGTAAATAAAATTAGAGGACCTATACTATGCTTAGTTGGACCACCTGGTGTTGGTAAGACATCATTAGCAAAATCTATAGCTAGATCTACATCTAGAAAGTTTATCAAGATGTCTCTTGGAGGGGTCAGGGACGAAGCTGAAATAAGAGGGCATCGTAAGACTTATATAGGATCAATGCCAGGAAAAATAATGCAAAATCTTGGCAAAGTTAAAACTAATAACCCATTATTTTTACTTGATGAAATAGATAAAATGGCTATGGACTTCAGAGGAGATCCATCATCGGCACTTCTTGAAGTACTAGATCCTGAGCAAAACAATGCGTTTAACGACCATTACCTTGAGGTGGATTTTGATTTGTCGAACATCATGTTTATCGCTACTGCGAACTCAACCGATACAATACCTGCACCTCTTTTAGATAGAATGGAGGTAATTCGACTACCGGGTTATACTCAGAATGAGAAGCTTGAGATTGCCAAAAAATATCTAGTTCCAAAACAATTCAAATTAAATGGCTTAAAAAGCAGTGAGCTTAGTTTATCTATTAAATCTATCAAAGACATCATAAGTAATTATACAAGAGAAGCTGGTGTAAGAAGTCTAGATAGAGAAATAAACAAAATTTGCAGAAAAGTTGTCAAAGAAATTTTAATGTCAGATAAAACTAAATTAAAAATATCACCTAACGAAATAGAAAATTATCTTGGTGTGAAAAGATTCTCCTCAATGATGCGCGACAAGAAAGATATGATAGGTCAAGCAAATGGTCTTGCTTGGACATCTGTTGGTGGAGAAATGTTAAGAGTTGAGTGTGCCGCCATGTCTGGGAAGGGAAAAATTACACAAACAGGTCAACTTGGTGATGTAATGCAAGAATCTATTAAGGCAGCTATAACCGTTGTTAAGACGAGATCATTAGATTTAGCAATAGATTTAGAAGATTTTGACAAAAAAGATATTCACATACATGTCCCTGAGGGAGCAACACCCAAAGATGGACCTAGTGCTGGGATAACCATGGCTCTAGCTGTTGCTTCAGCGTTATCTAATATTCCAATCAAATCTGATATTGCTATGACTGGCGAGATAACATTGAGAGGAGAAGTCCTGGAGATAGGTGGTCTTAAAGAAAAACTCTTAGCAGCTCAAAGATCAGGTATAAAAGAAGTCATTATTCCAAAGGATAATGAAAAAGACCTTAGAGATATTCCAAGTATTATTTTAGATAAACTAAAAATAAATGCTGTCAAATTCGTTGATGAAGTGTTTGCTATAGCTCTTAAAAGCAAACCAATTAAATCAAAATCTAAAGTAAATAAAACTACTCCAGAAAAAAATAAGTTAGAAAATATTTCTAAAAATTTACAATAGCTTACAAAAATTCCTAAAAGTAATCGAAAATCCATAGTTTTTTATGATATTTGTTAGATTTACTCTACTTTTTAAAGTTTATTGATGTAGAATAATCTTATGTTGAATACATTCAACATTCTATAACTGCGATTAAAGAGGTGTTAAATGAATAAAGCAGAATTTATCAATGCTGTTTCTGAAGCAGCAGGTAGTAGCAAGTCTGATGCCACAGCTCATGTTGAGGCTATGATAAGCGTAGTAACTAATGCTCTCAAAAGCGATAGTGAAGTTGCGCTTGTCGGTTTTGGAACTTTTAAGGCAAAGAAAAGAGAAGCAAGAACTGGACGCAACCCTAGAACAGGAGAATCTATTCAAATCTCTGCTTCTGTAGTACCTTCTTTTAAAGCTGGTAAAGCTTTAAAAGATGCTCTTAATTAGAAATTCTAATTAAGGGTGATTAGCTCAGCTGGTTAGAGCGCCGCCCTTACAAGGCGGAGGTCGTAAGTTCGACTCTTACATCACCCACCAGAAAATTATTCTAAGAAGCAGCGAAAGCTGCTTCTTTAGTAATAATAATCTGTGTTAATATACATCACAACACGGAGGCGTAGTTCAGTTGGTTAGAATGCCTGCCTGTCACGCAGGAGGTCGAGGGTTCGAGTCCCTTCGTCTCCGTGAAATACTACTAAAATGTTAAGTGCAATAAGAGATAGATTAAAAACTTGGGTAATAGGATTGCTAATTACAGTTGTTGCTATACCTTTAGTTTTTTTAGGCGTAGGTGACTATGGTTCAAACCACGAGCAATATGCTTTCAGTGTTAATGATCAAGATATTAGTAAATCTATTATTCAACAAGAAATGTCTCAGTTCAAAGAGGTTTTGAGAAAAAACTATCAAGGTAATATCCCACCAATCTACACTGATAATTTTATTAAAAAAATTACATTTGATAATCTGATACGTAGAAATGTTGAGAATTCAATATCTTCGAACATTGGCCTCGTGACCAGCGACGAGTCAATTATTAATGAAATTCAAGAAACATCGTCTTTTAGAGATGAAAATGGTTTTAATCCAAGTTTATATAAAAAGCGTTTATTTCTAATTAATATGAACCCTGACGTCTACGAACAATATCTTTATCAAAAAGGTATTCGCGAACAACTTAGAAAAACAATTACAGACTCCTCAATTTTAACTCTTACTGATAAAAAGTTAAACATAAACGCAAATTATCATAAACGTGATGGCAAAATTTTATTTTTGAAACTCAAGGATATGAAAGATACAATTAATATTACATTAGATGATATCAATGATTATTACATTAAAAATAAAGAAGCATTCTTGTCATCATCATCTGCCGAATTTAGTTACATAAGATTAAGCAAAGAGTCTATCATTTCCTCGATTGAAGTATCTGATAGTGAATTGCTAGAAGACTATCAAAAGAAAATTAATTCAGGTTCATTATCTCTTGACAAAACATATACTTTAAATCATCTAGTTTTTCCAATAAAAGATAATAAGGAGTCTGTATTAGCTAATGCAAATGAAGCTTTAAATGAATTATTATCAAACAAGTCATTTGAATATATATCTAAAAAATATGAAGTTGATGAAGATACTAAAAATAATTTAGGTTTTATTGGCAAGTTATCTTTTGATGATTTACCTAACTTTATAAAAAATAATCTAACTTCAATGGAAGCTGGTGATATTAAATTAGTATCATCTGAATCAAATGCTATACATATCATAAAGTTGATTAAGTCTAGTGCGCCTGAAAATAAAAAGTTTGCAGACGTTAGAAAGGATATTAGAACGCAAATTCAGAAGAATAAAGGTACAAAAAAATATTTTTCTATGCTTGATAGCATTAAAGAGAAAATATACATTCAGAATCTATCTTTCGAAGAAATATCGAAATCATATGATCTTAAGCTGTTAAGGACTAAAAAAATAGGTGAAGATTATAGTGATAATATTTTGTCCAGTAGAGTTATTAATCAATTATTCAATGACATTGGTTCTACAAATATATTTCCCCCAATATATATTTCAAATGACGATATACTTTTCATTAAGAAAAATAAATATTATCCACCTTCTCAATTAACACTGAGTGAATCAGAGCAAGCAATCAAGGCTTTGCTGATGACTCAAAAAAGTAGTAAAAAACTAAATCAACTATCATCTAAAAAATTACAAAGTCTAAATGCAGGAGTGGATAATGACTATAAATCATTTTCAGTGTATCAGTATGATAAAACTTTTGATGATGAAGTCATGAAGATTATAAATAGTCAGTCAATAAGTAATACTTTTACTTCTAGCAAGTTAGGGAGTGGTGATTATGTATTAATTAAGGTTGAATCAATAAATTTATCATCAGTCAGACAAGATAAGGTGGACGATGATAACTATTTAGATTACTTGAGAAATACACAATCTGAGTCAGACTATAATAGTTTCTATCTTTCTAAGTATGATACATTTGAAATTGATATCAATAATGATTATCTAAATCAATAACCTATTATATTAAAACCATTATCAACGTACAGTGTCTGTCCAGTAATAGCAGTTGAGTAATCAGACAATAAGAAAAAGGCGGTTTGTGCAACATCCTCACTTGTAATATTTGCTTTTATTGGAGATTTACTTTCATAAATATCAAGTATCTTATTAAATCCACTAATTCCAGAAGCTGCTAATGTTTTGATTGGTCCTGCTGAAATTGCATTAACTCTTATATTTTTTTCACCAAGAGAATCAGCAAGATATTTAACACTACTTTCTAGACTAGCCTTAGCTATCCCCATTACATTATAGTTTTGGACAACTTTATTTGCTCCTATGTAAGATAGAGTAATAAGAGATGCTTTTTCGTTTAAATCATCACGAAATGCTTTTGCAAGAGCTGTAAAAGTGAAGACGCTGACATCATGAGCAATCAAAAATCCTTCTTTTGTAATGTTATCTAGATACTTGCCATTGAGTTGTTCACGTGGTGCAAATGCAGCGGAATGAACAATGCCATCAAGATTATTAAATTTTTCTATAATATCATTTCTCATATTTAGAATTTCATCATCATTCGTGAGGTCACACTGATAAGCATTGTTTGTTATGCCAATATCATCAGTTAACTTGATTACTCTATCCTTTAATCTTTCGTTTTGATATGAGACTATTACATTCGCTCCCGCATCATGTAATATTTTTGCTATCGAAAATGAGATGGATCTATTACTTGCTATACCAGTGACGAGTATGTTTTTTGATTTAAGATTCATTATATATTTGTAATATAATATATTATACAAAGATGATATTAAAGAAAGTAATCACCCTTATATTTACATTTCTTGTTCTTTTGAACTTTACTGAGGCGAATACGTCCATAAGTATTGGATATCAGGCAAAATATCAGAATTTTAATCACTTTGATTACGTTAATCCAGATGCTCAAAAAGGAGGTAAAATTATACTCTCTGCATTTGGCACTTTTGATTCATTAAATCCATTTTTATTAAAATCGTTATCACCAGCACAAATTAATAATTTAATGTTTGACACCTTAATGACTAGAAGCCTTGATGAACCATCATCTAGTTATCCATTAATTGCCAAAGCATATCAACTGTCAAAAGATAATCTTTCTGTAAAATATTTTATTAATGAAAATGCAAGGTTTAGTAATGGTAATGAAGTAACAGCGCAAGATGTAAAACACTCTTATGATTTATTGGTTTCTAGAGATGCTCATCCTCAATATAGAATTTATTGGAATGATATAAAATCTGTAGAAATAATAGATAAGAAGACTATTAAATTTATATTTAAGAGAATTAATCCTGAACTTCATATGATAATAGGCGATCTTCCAATCTTCTCAAGAGATTGGCTTAACAAAAATAATTTTTCTAAAGAAGTTAAAAAAATTCCCATAACAAGTGGACCATATATAATATCTGATTTTAACATTGGAAAAAATATAACTTATATCAGAAATAAATCGTATTGGGCAAAAGATTTATCAACTAGAAAACATATGTTTAATTTTGACCAAATATTGATCAAGTACTATAAAGATATGACAGTTGCTCTAGAGGCTTTTAAAGCTGGAGAATATGATTACATACATGAAAATCATTCTAAAAGGTGGGCAAGAGACTATAATGGCCCTAATTTTTTAAACAACAAAATAATCAAAACAGAATTAAAACATTCAAACAATACTGGAATCCAAGGTTTTGCCTTTAACACTAGACGCGACCTATTTTCTGATATTCATCTGCGAAAAGCAATTACTTATGCTTTCGATTTTGAATGGTCTAATAACAAACTGTTTTATGGACAATATCTAAGATCTGATAGTTATTTTAGTAATAGTGAGTTGAAAAGTGATATCAAAGTTTCTGACAAAGAGCTTGAGCTTGCAAAAGAGCTGAAAATCTCATCACATAAAATTCAACCTAAAATGAAGTTACCTATTAATAAAGATTCAGCTGATTATAGAAATTCTCTTATCATGGCCAAAGAAATTCTTGATAAGGCAGGATATTATATTTACGATGGTCAACTCTATTCATCTAACAAAAAACCCGTGATAATAAACTTTTTGCTTGCGCAGAAAGGATTCGAAAGAATTCTTGCACCATTTAGGAATAATTTGAAAAGATTAGGAATTAAATTAAACTACAGAACTGTTGACTTATCCTTATATCAACAACGTCTAGATGATTACGATTATGATATGACCGTTGTAAGTTATCCTCAATCTCAGTCACCTGGGTCTGAGTTGATGAGTATGTTTTCATCTGATAGTGCAAATAGAAATGGAGCATTTAATTTTCCTGGGATAAAAGATAAAGATGTTGATAATCTCATTAAAAACATAATTTACTCAAAGCAAAGGAATCAAATGCTTGTTTCTGCGAAGTTACTGGATAGAATTTTATGGAATCAATATTATATGGTCCCAAACTGGTATATAGATACTCATAGAGTAGCCTACTACAATCAATTCGAAATGCCCAAAAATTTACCACTATATTATCAAGCAACAAATTATGTATTACAAACCTGGTCGTCAAAATGACTTTATATATTATAAAAAGATTATTATTAATGATTCCCACTCTTCTTGGAATTTTATTCTTAACATTCTTAATCATACAATTTGTACCCGGTGGTCCTGTAGAACAGCTAGTAAATAAGCTATCGGGTTTAGATGCAATATCTGAATCCTCTTCATCGTCAAATTTATATAGAGGTTCAAACGGTCTTTCAGAGGAACATATTAGTCAATTAAATGAATTTTATGGATTTGATAAACCTTTTTTTGAAAGGTTCACAATCCTGGTTAGCAATTATGCTTTTTTTGATCTAGGAGTCAGTTATTTTCATAATCAAAGTGTTAGTGAATTGATCATAAGCAAATTACCTGTTTCTATTAGTCTTGGGTTATGGTCTTTCTTAATTGTCTACTTAGTCAGTATTCCACTTGGAATAAAAAAAGCTATGGAAGATGGTAGTAGATTTGATTTAGTGTCAAGTTCTATAGTCTTGATTGGATACGCAATACCAGGATTCGTTTTAGGTATAGGATTGATTGTATTATTTGGAGGGGGAAGTTTTTTTGATCTATTTCCGACAAGAGGTCTAGTTTCTGATAATTGGTCAAATCTAAATTTCTTTGAAAAAATATTAGATTATTTATGGCACATCACGCTTCCAATAATTTGTCTA
The DNA here is from genome assembly GCA_965660795.1 of Gammaproteobacteria bacterium. Lineage (GTDB taxonomy): Bacteria > Pseudomonadota > Gammaproteobacteria > CACLCV01. The sequence goes on along the minus strand of CBFIBF010000006.1, from coordinate 37,598 downwards.
ATTATTGGAAGCTTTGCAGTCATGACAATGTTGACTAAAAATAGCTTTATCGATGAAATTAATAAGTTGTACACAACAACTGCTAGAGCTAAAGGATTGAGTGAAAATAAAGTCCTTTATTCTCATGTTTTTAAAAATGCCATAATACCGATCCTGACAGGTTTCCCTGCACAATTTGTTTCTGCATTTTTCACGGGCAGTATTCTTATAGAGACTATTTTTTCTTTGGATGGGATTGGCTTATTATCTTATGAATCAATTATTCAAAGAGATTATCCTGTTGTAATGGGCACATTATTTATCTTCACGCTTTTAGGATTACTCACTAAATTATTGACAGATATTATGTATGTATATGTTGATCCAAGAATAAAATTTTCATCATCTAATTCAGAAAAAAACTTGTAATGGACACTTATTCTATAATTTGGAAAAACTTTCGAAGAAGTAAAAGAAGTATTTACTCACTCTATATTTTTTTAATACTTTTTATTGTTAGTTTGTTTGCAGAAATTATAAGTAATGATAAGCCAATTATTATGAGTATTAATGACAAAATATACTATCCATATGTCATTGAGTATACAGAAGTTGATTTTGGCGGTGTTTTTGAGACATCTCCTGACTATAAAGGTCATTATATTTCGAAGTTATTAAACAATGATAACAATTGGGCAATATTTCCAATTAATCCGCATTCGTATAATTCCATAAACTTTAATAGTACAGCACCTAACCCGGCTCCGCCATCGATGGATAATATCTTAGGCACGGATGATAGAGGAAGAGATGTTTTTGCAAGACTTTTGTACGGATTTAGAATATCAGTTATATTTGCACTAGCACTTACTGCGATAGGAATACTTATAGGATTGTTTTTTGGTGCGATACAAGGTTACTTTGCTGGCAGAGTAGATCTATATTTACAAAGATTTGTAGAAATTTGGGGCTCGATGCCTGAGTTATATATTTTAATTATATTTGCCTCAATTTTCGAACCAAGCATTCTTTTGCTTATAGTGCTTTTATCACTATTTGGCTGGATAAGTTTATCAGATTATGTTCGCGCTGAATTTTTGAAAGGTAGAAATATGGACTATGTCAATGCAGCAAGAACATTAGGTCTTACAGATTGGCAAATTATAATTAAACATATACTGCCTAACAGTCTTATTTCTGTTGTAACATTTTTACCATTTAGAATTAGTGGAGCAATATTGATTTTAACAAGCTTAGATTTCTTGGGATTAGGTGTTCCATCAACAACTCCTAGCTTAGGCGAACTTCTCTCACAAGGAAAAGATAATATTTCAGCCTGGTGGTTATCACTTACAACATTTATTGTCCTAGTAACCACATTAATACTTTTGATATTTATTGGAGAAGGTATTAGAGAATCCATAAGCGGAAAATCATCATGAGTTTAGTTAAATTTGATAAGTTGAACATTTCATTAATTTCAACAGGGGTTAATTTAGTTCAAAATTTATCTTTTGAAATAGAAAAGGGTGAATCTTTCGGTATTGTAGGTGAGTCCGGTTCTGGAAAATCATTAACGGCACTCTCAACGCTTGGATTATTAAATAAAAAAATTTTTAAAACATCAGGACAGATTTCTATAGATAATAAAAATATAAATAACATCACAGATAGTGAATTAAATAATATTAGAGGAAATAAAATTTCTATGATATTTCAAGAACCAATGCTTTCACTTAATCCTGTAAAAAGTCTTCATTCTCAAATAGTTGAATGCATTGAACTATCAGATAAGAATTTAGATATTAGTGATGTTAGGGATGCCTTAATTGCTGTTGGTCTGAATGATACAAAAAAAATATTAACTAGCTATCCGCATATGATATCTGGTGGTCAAAGGCAAAGATTTATGATTGCAATGTCAGTATTGAGAAAACCAAGCATTATTATTGCCGACGAGCCTACTACAGCTTTAGATGTAACACTTCAAAAACAAATTCTTGATACACTCAATAATTTAAAAAATGACATGAACATGTCGATGATGTTAATTTCTCATGATATTGAATTAATAAAGAGATATTGCGATTCTATCGCTGTTATGAAAGACGGGTCTATGATTGAAAAAGATACTACAGATAAAATATTTACTTATCCTAAACATGAGTACACTAGAAGTTTAGTAAATATTAAATCAATATCATATCGCGAAGAAAATTTTGATAAAACAGAAAATATTTTGGAAACGAAAAATCTTAATTGTAAATATTTAACTAAAGACAGTCTTCTTAAAAAAAATAAAATATATTATCAAGCATTAAATAACATCAATATTCATATTAATCGAGGAGAGTCAGTTGGAATCGTTGGTGAATCTGGATCTGGCAAAACAACTTTGGCAATGTCGATAATGCACTTGTTAGGATATGATGGTGAAATAAAAATCTGTCAAAATATTACTAAGAATGAGCTAAGTAAAGATAGATCACTGAGAAAGAATTTTCAAATCATATTTCAAGACCCTTTTTCTTCATTATCACCAAGAATGACTATCAAACAAATTATTTCTGAAGGTATTGTTAACCTGTTAAATATTTATGATGAGAAAGTCATACATTCAATGTGCACGAAAGTAATGAATGAAGTGGGTCTAGATGAAGATATGTTATTGAGATATCCTCAAGAATTCTCTGGAGGCCAGAGACAAAGAATAGCAATTGCACGCGCTTTAGTTCTTCAACCAAAATTATTAATACTTGATGAGCCTACAAGTGCGCTGGATGTTTTAGTACAGGAAAATATCATTAAACTTCTGATAAACCTTCAAGAAAAATTCAATCTATCATACTGTTTCATCAGTCATGATCTTAGTTTAATTAAAAAACTATGTCACAGAGTATATGTTATGAAGGATTCATCAATTGTAGAAGAGGGGACTGCAAAAGAGATTTTCGATAAACCCAAGCATGTATACACTCAAAAACTATTAGAGTCTTCATTTATTTCTTAAAAATATTAACTAAGATGTTTTGATAAATATTCTTAAGCTTTTCTAAATCATCTGCCCTTATGGACTCATTAATTTTATGTATAGAGCGATTTGTTAATCCAAGTTCAATAACTTGATTGCATACTTTTGCCATAAACCTACCATCTGAGGTACCACCATTAGTACTTACAATAACATCTTGATTTGTAGTAGATTTGATTGATTGTTTACATATATTCATAAACTCTTTATCTGTGGTTAGAAACGGTTCTCCTGAATGTTTCCAAGTAATTTCGTATTTAATATCTTCGCTCTCTATAATGTCTGTTATTTTGCTTTTAATTTCATCGGCAGATGTCTCAGTAGAATATCTTATATTAAATGCGATTTTTATATCAGCAGGTATTACGTTATCAACACCTGTTCCTGCATTAACGTTTGATATTTGAAATGAGGTTGGAGGAAAATATTCGTTACCTTTGTCAAATTTAATATCAAGAAACTTGGATATGATTTTTGAAGAGCTATGAATAGGGTTATCAGCTTTCTCTGGATAAGCGACATGCCCTTGTATGCCAAATAAGGTTAGATGACCTGTGATTGAACCGCGTCTACCATTTCTGATGACATCACCAATTTCGTATGAGGATGATGGTTCTCCTACGAGACAATAATCAATTTCATTTTTTTGAAAGACTTTCTCTTCAATAATTTTACGTATCCCATTAATTGCATCACCTTCTTCATCAGCTGTGAGAATAATTCTAATTGAACCATTTATTTCTCTATTATTCTGAACATAGTCTTTCACAGCTGTCATAAAACATGCAATACCGCCTTTCATATCCGCAGTGCCTCTGCCCGTGAGCAGACCATCATTATGTGAGAGTGTGTATGGATTTGATTTCCATAATGATAATTCTCCTGGTGGAACTACATCAGTATGACCAATGAATGCCAGACACGGATTACCTTCCCCTAGGCTTGCTACCATGTTATTCACATCACCATACTTAAAATATTTTGTTTCAAAGCCGAACTTTGACAGATAATTATCTATGTATTTTTGACAACCTGATTTATCTGGCGTTACTGACTCAAATTCAATCAAATCAGATAAAACATTCATAGTTTCATTATTTGAATTCATCTTCATCCTCTTCGGGTCTTATGGTTAGTATATCTGAACCATCTTTTGTGACTAAAATTGTATGTTCGTATTGTGCAGATAATTCATGATCTTGAGTTACAACAGTCCAACCATCGCTAAGTGTTTTAGTTTTATAATTACCAACATTTATCATAGGTTCAATGGTAAAAATCATTCCTTCATGAAGCTCTATGCCCGTGTTTTTTTTACCATAATGAAGTATTTGTGGATTTTCATGAAATTTCTTGCCTATGCCGTGACCACAATAATCTCTAACAACTGAAAAATTGTTAGCTTCAGCATAACTCTGAATAGCAAAACCTATATCTCCAGTAGTAGCTCCAGGTCTTACCACTTTTATTCCCTCTATCATTGCTTGTCGTGTTACCTCGCAAAGCCTTTGTGCTTGGATTGATGTTTTACCTACTATGAACATTCTACTAGTGTCCCCATGGAAGCCGTCTTTGATTACTGTTACATCTATATTGACAATATCACCATTTTTTAGTTTTTTACTATCTGATGGTATTCCATGACAAATTTGGTGATTTACTGATGTGCATATTGACTTAGGAAAACCTCGATAGTTTAGTGGTGCAGGAATAGCTTTTTGATTATCCACAATATAATTGTGACATATAGTGTCTAGTTCGCCAGTCGTCACACCTGGTTTTATATATTCCTTAATCATCATCAAAACATCAGATGCCAGCTTACCAGCTACTCTCATTTTTTGTATCTCACCCGGGGTTTTTATGTACTCATTCATAGGATTTTAAAAGTTATCAAATCATTAAAAAAAATAGTAGTTTATAGTTGTTCTAATCACTCGAATATGATACAACAATTTATGAATTTTATTGGAGTAATTTTGGCATGATAGGATTATCAATCAAGGACATGATCGATGCAGGTGTTCATTTTGGTCATAGGTCTAAGTATTGGAATCCTAAGATGGCACCCTATATCTATACAACACACAAAAAACTTCACATAATTAATCTTCAAAAAAGCTCTGAAAGATATACCGAAGCAGCGAAGTTCATTGAGAAACTGGTATCAAATAATGGAAAAATTATGTTTATTGGGACTAAACGCGCAGCTTCAGATATAGTAAAAAAATACTCTGACATTACTTCAATGCCTTACGTAAATAATAGATGGTTAGGCGGTTTGCTGACTAATTTCAACACGATAAAAAAATCTATATCTAAACTTGAGGACCTTAGGAATAAACTTAAAAATCAAACACTTTATAAACTTTCGAAAAAGCAAATTATTGATTTAAAGCGAGATATAGACAGATTAGAAAAAAATCTATTAGGTGTTCAGAATTTAACAAAACTCCCAGATGCATTATTTGTAATTGATACTAGATATGAGCGAATCGCAATACAAGAAGCAAATAAGCTAAACATTCCTGTTATTGCACTAGTTGATTCAAATAATTCTTTTGATGGTGTCGACTATATGATTCCTGCAAATGATGACGCTATGTCCTCTATCGATTTATTTATGAAATCTATTTCTGAAATTATTGTTAAATCTAAACCAGCAAAATCTGAGTCAGCTACAAAAAAAATTGATAATACTAAATCTATTAAAGCTAAAAAATCTCTAAAAACAACTGATATCAAGAAAGTAGCTTCTGAAAAAAAAGTAAGTGAAAAAAAAGCTAACTCATCTGAGGATAATTAAGTGAGCGATTCACTGAAACTAGTAAGACAGTTAAGAGAGATAACTGGCGCAGGAATTCTTGACTGTAAAAAGTATTTAGAAAGAACAAACAACAACCTTGATGATGCAGTAAAACTCTTTAGAACTGAATCTGGTAAGAAAGCAGAAAAAAAATCATCAAGAATAGCAGCTGAAGGTTTAGTTAACTATTTTGAAAATTCAAAAAGCATTCTCATTTTAGAATTAAACTCAGAGACTGACTTTGTTGCGAAAGATGAGAATTTTATTTCTCTCTCTGAATCTATAGCTGAAATATTACTGAATCAAGAAAAATCTGATAACATGGATGCTATCAATAACATTGTCACTGAGTCGATATCTAAACTCGGAGAAAACATCAAACTTAGAAGATATCTTAAAATTGATAAAACCAATAATCTTTATGGGTATACCCATAATAATAAAATCGTATCAATAGTTGAGCTGAAAAATCCAGATGAGAAACTTGCAAAAGATATTTGTATGCATATTGTAGCATCTAACCCATTAGCGCTTGATGAATCATCGCTTGATGAGGAAGCGCTTATATCTGAAAGAGAAATTTATAAAAAGGAATTAGATAAAATAGACAAGAAAGAGGATATTAAAAGAAACATACTCGATGGTAAAATGAAGAAATTTATTAATGATAATACATTATTAAATCAACCTTTTGTTAAGGATCCATCTACAACTCTTACTAAAATTATTACAAATAATGAAATATTGTCATATCATAGATATGAAGTTGGCGAAGGACTAGAGAAAAAATCCGAAGACTTTGCGCAAGAAGTTTATAATCAAATAAGCTAATATATTCATATGTTTGATCAAATTAAATCTGACACCACGTCAACAATGGATAAAAGCATAGATAACTTTAAGTTGGTTTTATCAAAAATTCGCGCAGGAAGACCAAACCCAAGCATTCTTGATCAAATCATGATTGATTACTTCGGTACCAATACCCCCATCAAACAACTTGCTAATATAACTGTTACAGATGCATCAACAATAAGTCTAAGCGTATGGGATAAAAATGCGGTTTCATTAATAGAGAAAGCTCTTAATGAAAGTAACCTAGGGGTTAATCCGGTTGTCAACGGAACGAATCTACATATAAAGTTCCCGCCACTTACTCAGGAAAGAAGAGAAGAATTGAAAAAAATTGTCAAAAAAGAGACAGAGAACATTAAGGTCACACTTAGAAATATTAGAAGAACAGCCAATACATCAATTTCCAATTTAGAGAAGGAAAAGAAGATATCTAAGGATTTTGAAAGGGACTACACTATAGAGATTCAGGAACTTACTGACAACTATATAAAGATCTCAGACGATATTTCAGATAACAAGATTAATGAAATAAGTGAAATATAAACATGGACCATATAGCCTTTATAATGGACGGCAATGGAAGATGGGCTAATTCACAAAAAAAAGCTCGTAAGCATGGGCACGAATCAGGTTCATCAAATGTCTATAATATATTTTCTTCATGTATAGATTTAGGCATTAACTCAGCCACATTCTTTGCAATGAGTAGCGAGAATATGTATAGGTCAAAAGAAGAAACTGATTATATCTCCTATCTTCTCGATAAATCAATCAAACATCACTTGCATGATTTATTGAATAATAAAGTAAAATTCAAAGTTATCGGAGATATTACAAATTTACCAATCTCAATAAAAACAACAATTCAACAAGCTGAGCAACTGACTTCTAAATTTAATAAATACTCTCTTAATATTGCATATAATTATGGCGGTCAATGGGACATTATAAATGCAATTGAAACCATGATTGATGATATCGGTAACTTTGATAATACTAAATTACCAGATTATCTGTCTACAGGCAGAAACTATCCAGACTTGATCATACGAACTGGAGGTTATAAAAGATTAAGTAATTTCATGCTTTGGCAGTCAGTATACAGCGAGTTAGTTTTTGTTGATACTTTATGGCCAGATTTCTGCTCTGATGAGTTAGAGAACATTATTAATGACTATAAATTAATCAAAAGGAACTTTGGTAAAGTCAACTAATGACAGAATATTTAACAAGAACTCTCACTGGTATGTTTATGTTGATATTACTAGCATTACTCTTTTATTTTGGCTCTAATATTATCTTTAACATTACAATATACGCGATATCTTTAGTCGCATACCTAGAGTGGTTAAGACTTACATCCAAATCAATTACATTTTTTATCCCTTTTTTTCTTTTACTTATATTTTTACATTACTTTCTTATAATTAATCTTACAATGTTTTCATATATCTGTATTTCATTATGGCTGTTACTTTCTATCTATCTATTTTTCTTTAAAAAATCACTTCAACATTTTATCAAAAAGTATTCTTTGCTGATTGGCACTCTTATTATTTCCTCATTTTTCACCTTTCTTACTAATTTGTATCCTTCAAGTAATACGATAATTATAGATAATGAATTAATTGATAATAAATTATATTTTTTGATACTAATACTGTTGGTTACATCTGTTGATGTATATGCATACATATGTGGCAAAGCAATAGGCAAAAATAAGATTGGTTCAGATATAAGTCCCAACAAAACGTTTGAAGGTTATATAGGTTCTTTGTTCTTAACATTTTTTACTTTTTATCTTATTTCTGTTTATTTAAACTTCAATTGGACATCACTCGACTTGATGATTATGTTGATATTTATTTTAATGACTTTTTTTGGAGACTTATTTATGAGTTTTATTAAAAGGACTTATAAGAAAAAAGATACAGGATCTATTCTACCAGGTCATGGCGGCATCCTAGATAGACTTGATAGTTATTTCCCTTCACTACCAGTATTTTTTGTTTGGTTCTTGTCATGAAAAAGATAAGTATACTAGGTTCGACAGGATCAATAGGACGAAACACCCTCGATGTCATGGCATCATTGAAGGGCAATTTCTCTTTATATGGAATTTCCTGTAATAGTAATACTGATTTATTACTTAAACAAATTAATAAATATAAACCTAACATAGCTGTAATAACAAATCTTGATAAATATAATTTATTTATAAAAAAACATGGAATTAAGTTAAAAGATACTGAAATATTATTTGGCTCTGATGGTCTTGAAGAAATATGTTCTAACAATGATGTCGATATAGTTGTAGCCTCGATAGTTGGATTTGAATGTTTAAAACCTGTTGTAAGTGCCATTAAAACTAATAAAACAATATTAGCTGCTAACAAAGAAATACTAGTTTCTGCTGGCGGACTTATTCGAGATTTAATGCTTAAATCGGATGCTTTACTACTACCCATCGATAGTGAGCATAATGCTATTCTACAAATAATTTTATCATCAGGGCTAGATCTTAAGATATTTCATAATGATTATTACAAATCTAAAATTAATAAACTTACAATTACTGCATCGGGCGGACCCTTCATAGATTATAAGCTTTCTGACTTACAAAAAGTGACTCCAAAGGAAGCGGTTATGCATCCTACATGGAAAATGGGTGATAAAATTTCTATAGATTCATCAACGATGATGAATAAAGGTCTAGAGATAATAGAAGCAAAATTGTTATTCAATTTGGATTTATCTAATATCAATGCTGTAATACACCGTCAGAGTCAAGTACATGCTTTAGTAGATTTCTTTGATGGAGCCACCATTGCTCACTTTTCTCAACCTGACATGCGAGTACCAATATCATACGCATTAACATTTCCTGATAGACTATACACAGGATCATCAAAGTCTTTTGATTTCTCTAACTTGACATTTGAAGCTATCCCAATAAACAAATTTCCATGTTACCAGATTGCAAGAGATGTTGCAGAAGTTGGAAAAAATTCTGGACTTATTCTTAATGCTGCTAATGAAACTAGTGTAGAATATTTTCTTAAAGGCATGATTAAATTTACAGATATATCTAATATCATCAATAATGTATTGGATCAAAATGAACTATGTAGTCACAGTAATATTAAGTCTATAATAGAAAATGACATTTCAGTAAGAAAATTGACAGAAGAAATAATAAGTAAAAAATATGGAATTAATCAATAGTATAATCGGTTTCATCATTGCAATAGGTATTTTGGTTACCTTTCATGAGTATGGTCATTATCTGGTGGCTAGAATGTGCGATATAAGAGTACTTAAGTTTAGTGTAGGGTTTGGCAAACCTATTTACTCTTGGATTTCAAGTAAAACAAATACTGAATATTCACTATGCATGATTCCCCTTGGCGGATATGTACAGATGCTAGAATCAAAAAATCCAGATGGACAACCTAACGAAATTGATGAAAATGACCATAAACACTGTTTTGATAAAAAAAGTGTTTACCAGAGATTTGCAGTCGTCGCAGCAGGTCCTATTTTTAACTTAATATTAGCTGTAATATTTTTTGCTATAACTTTTATGTATGGCATCAGTGGTGTTAAGCCAAAAATATCTCTGGAAAATAATGTTTATGATGTAGTTTCTGTAAATAATAACCAAGTACAACGATGGCAGGATGTAAGAGTTGAGTTATTGAATAATGTGGTAAATCAGAAAAAAATAATCTTAACACTTAAAGACATAAACAATAACTTTAATCAATTTCCTGTCAAATATGATGCAAGCATCTTAAACATGGAAGGTGACATCGTATCAAATATAGGTTTAAACATAATATATCCTGGACGTGATGCAATAATTGGTGATGTGAATACTAATGCTAATAATCAAAATATACAGGTTGACGACCAAATTTTGAGTATCAATGGACAACTTGTAGATAGTTGGAGCGACTTTGTAAGTATTATTAAGGAATCTCCTGATCAGAAAATAAACATAGTTGCGTTACGTGATAGCAAGGTCATTGATTATGACGCACGCGTACTTGAAAAGAATGGAAATGGATTTTTAGGAGTTTCAAAAAAAATTGATAAAACAGATTTCGTATTTGTAAATTACAACTTTTTTGACTCAATCAATCGTGCAATTACCAGTACATCTGACTACACGCTTTTAACCTTTAAAATGATTGGGAGACTTGTTATTGGTGAGGCTAATGTAAAAAACCTTAGTGGCCCACTTTCAATCGCTCAATTCTCAGGAAGATCTCTTGAAATGGGATTTTCGTATTTCTTGTATCTATTGGCAATCTTAAGCGTAAGTCTGGGAGTGCTAAATCTGTTACCAATTCCAATGTTAGACGGAGGCCATCTTGTATATTATATTTATGAAATAGTATTTGGTGAAGAATTACCTCATAAAGTTCAATTAATAGCCCAGTTCATAGGTATAGCACTTCTTGGGTTCATTATGATAATTGCATTTTATAACGATTTCGTCAGAATATTTTCATGATTCGAATTTTCTGCCTAATCATTATTTCTTTTTATATAAATCTATCTCATGCTGATGAACAGCAACTAAATTTCATTGAAATAGATGGAAACATAAGAATATCAAATGAAGAGATAATTGAATATTCTAATTTTGAGATTGGCAAGATTTACAATCAGGATGATATTTCTGAGATTATAAAACGTTTATTCTCTACGAATCTTTTTACAGATATAAGCATTAAAGCGGAAAATAATACTCTAATAATTAATGTAATAGAGACACCTCTAGTATCTAAAATAAACGTTGAAGGCAACAAACTTCTTGAAACTGATCAAGTCATTTCATCTCTTGAAAGTATTGGCATAAAAAAAAGTAAACCCTATAGCAAAAATCTATTAGATAAGGTCGAACAGGAACTTGTCAGATTATATTATGACAACGGCCGCTATTCTTCATCAGTTGAAATTGAAGTAGTGACGGTTGAAAATAATCTAGTTAATCTCAATGTAAAAATTAATGAAGGCGAAGCTTCAACTATAAAGGAAGTTAAAATTATAGGTAATAGAAGTTTTTCTAATCGTCAAATTAAATCTATCATTAAGTCTGGCCCTAAGTATTGGTTTGAATTTTGGTCTGATAAAGACATATATAACAATACTCAGCTAGATCAAGATATTGAGTCAATAATACAATACTATCAGAATATGGGTTACGCAAAGGTAAAGATTGTGTCTAAACAAGTTAACTTGTCCTCAGACAAGAAAGATATTTATATAACTATTTCAATTGACGAAGGAAAAAAATATACATTTGGAAATGTTAGCGCAATGGGTCTTGAAAACTTCAATGATGAAATATTTAAAAATATCCTAAAATTCAATTTAAAACCAGGAACATCATTTGATCGATCAAAAATTGAATCAACAAAAGAAAGTATAAAGTTTATTCTAGGCGAGAAGGGATATGCATTCCCTGATATCAATTACAACGTTTCATTTGATGATAGCGCTTCATCTGTTGATATAGCTTTTCTTATCAACTCAAATTCTAAGTCCTTTGTGAGAAGAATCAATATAATTGGAAACACCAAGACTAATGATGAAGTCTACAGACGCGAGCTAAGACAATTTGAGTCATCATTGTATCAAGAAAATAAAATTAATAGATCCAAAATAAGATTGCAACGTTTAAAATATGTAAATAATGTTGAGGTTAAGAAGACAATCATAAATCAATCGACAGGTGAAATAGATATTGATTTTATAATTGATGAAACACAATCAGGTGAATTTCAAATTGGTGCGGGTTATTCTGATTCTTCGGGAGCTATTTTTAACGTTAAGCTTCAACAAGATAATTTTCTAGGAAGAGGGAACAACGTTTCTTTAGAACTAGAAAGAAGTTCTTATAGAAAGTTGATTAGATATCGTAATACAAATCCTTATCATACAAGTGATGGAATTTCTAAGAGCACCAATCTTGTTTTTAGTGAAACTGACGTATCTTCAACTTCAACAGCTGCATATTTATCAGATACTATAGCATATGGTTTTGATTTTAATATCCCAATATCTGAGACTAAATCTTATGGCTACGGAGCGCAGCTAGTACTAACTGAATATACAATAACCTCAGGTTCTCCATCAAATGTTAGATCATTTTTAAATAAACATGGTGATACGCATCTAGGCTTTCTACTTAATGCGAATTATACTGAAGATACAAGAGACCGAACTATTTATGCGTCTACTGGTAAAAGACAAAGTATAATTTCAAATTTTTATATACCACCTGATTTTGATTACTCATACGCATCTGTCAAATTTATGGGTGAATACAACAAGCCTTACAAGCTGAACTTTTTAAACATGTTTGATTGGAATACCGTTCTTCAAACTAAGCCGCAACTTGGAATTGGTACAGGTTTGATAGGATCATCAAGTCTCCCATTTCATGATAAATTTTTTGCTGGTGGCGACCGAACTGTAAGAGGTTTTGATTCTAATAGCCTGGGACCACTCAAAAATAATACTACATGCACAGCCAAAACTTGTGATGCTATTGGTGGAGATTTTCTTTTTGCAATTCAGAATGACTGGATTTTTCCTCCTCCGCCATTTTTGGGCGAGGATAATAGAAACTTCAGAGCATCATTATTTGTTGATATAGGTAATGTATTTGAAGATATTGCGGATTTTAGTTATAGTGATTTACGAGGTAGTTATGGAATTCAAGGCAATTTCAGAACTCCTGTAGGTGCTGTATCTATTGGATTTGTGAATGCATTCAAGTCCAAATCTGGCGATGATACAAAACCAGTTATATTTTCTCTTGGAGGGGCATTCTGATGATGAAGAAATTCAGTACTTATTTGTTTATAATTCTCGTGATTTTACCAAATCTAGTGCAAGCTGAAATTAAAGTAGGAATTGTAAAGCTTGATGTGTTATTTAAAGAAATACCTATATACAAAGAGTCTCAAAATAATATAAAAAATGAATTTAAACCTAAAGCAGACAAATTAAAAGAGATAGAGACTTCATGGAATAAGTTAAATGACGATTATCTTAAAAACGAGAGAGTCATGTCGAAGGATGAGAGAAAAAATAAAATAAGTCAAATTAATAAAATTGAAAAAGAATTTAGAGAAAAACAACAATCTCTTCAGAAAGAACTACAAACCAAACAGAATTCTGAACTAAATAGAATACGAGTTATTGTAGAGAATGCTATTAATGAATATGCAAAAGATAATGACTATGATTTAATATTAAGAGCTGACGGAACAACTTTGTATGCTAAAAAATATGTTGATATCACTCAAGAGATTATAAATAAGCTCAACTAGAATGAAGCTAGATAAAGCTTATACTATTAGTGAACTAGAGAATGTCCTTGGCGCAGAGTGTAATTCAAATAGTGACAATTTATTTGATACCATATCAACTATAACTAATCCTATTAAAGGCTCACTAGGTTTTCTTACAAATCATAATAATTATGATTTATCTCCATTTGCTGGTTTAATTGTTGATTTTTCGTTTTCAAAAGATATAGGTAAAGATATATTATTATTCAGGACTAAAAATGTATCTAAATCCTTATCCAAATTACTTTACAGAATTAGTAACAGTAGTAAATATGAATTATTAGATAATCATTTGAACGTCACAATTGGAGAGAACGTCAAAATTGGAAAAAATTGTTTACTATATCCCGGAGTATTTATTAATCATGATACTATCATTGGAGACAATGTAATAATTCACCCTAATGCTGTAATTGGCTCTGATGGCTTTGGACTTTATCGTGATGAAAACTCATGGGCTAAAATCCCTCATGTTGGCTCTGTTGTTATAGAGGATAACGTTGAAATAGGTAGCGGAACAACCATTGATAGAGGCATGATTGATAATACGTATCTAAGAAAAAACTGTAAAATAGATAATTTAGTACATATTGCGCATAATGTAACGATAGGCAAGAACACTGCAATCGCTGCTTGCACTGGAATTGCAGGGAGTACGATTATTGGAAATAACTGTACTATAGGTGGAGGTGTTGGTATTAACGGTCATATAACATTATGCGATAACGTGCATATTCATGGTATGACAATGGTTACTAAATCGATCAAAAAAGAAGGATCATATGCGTCAGCAATGGCAGCCGATACAGTTCGTAATTGGAGCAAAAATCAAGTATTATTCAGAAACCTTTATAAGAAAAAATAGGCAATATAATATGATAATTCAAAATTACTTACCTCATAGATATCCTTTTCTTTTGATTGATAAAGTTATTAAAATCGAAAAAGACAAGACAATAATAGCAAACAAAAACGTTAGTAATAATGAACCTTTTTTCCAAGGACATTTTCCTGAACATCCAGTGTTCCCTGGAGTTCTTTTAATTGAAGCTATGGCACAAGCTACAGCTATCCTTGATGTACATAGTAATAAAAGAGATATGACGAAGTACCTATATTATTTTGTTGGTATAGACAATGCGAGGTTTAAAAAACAGGTACTTCCCGGTGATATAATTACAATTCATGCAGAGTTACTTCAAAGCAAAAGTGAAGTCCATAAATTTGCCGCATATTGTGAGGTAGAATCAGAAACTGTTTGTAAAGCTGATTTAATTGGAGCGATAAGACCGAGGAATGATACATAGTACAGCAATCATTGATCCTTCAGCTGACATAGAGGAGAGCGTTGAAATAGGCGCTTATTCTGTTATTGAAAAAAATGTATCCATTAAAGCGGGCACAATAATAAAAGAGCATGCAATTATCAGACAAAATACATCAATTGGTAAAAATAATATCATCTATCAATATGCCACAATTGGTGAAGACCCCCAAGATTTAAAGTTTGATGGAGAGAACACTACTTGCGCAATAGGTGACAACAATACTTTTAGAGAATATTGCAGCATACATCGTGGCACAGAAAAAGGCATATCTTATACATCTATAGGAAGTAACAATTTATTTATGGCTTATACACATGTGGCACATGATTGCATAGTAAATGACAACTGCATACTATCAAACGCTGCTAGTCTAGCTGGACATGTATATCTGGAGTCATATGTTTCCTTAGGAGGGTTCAGTTTAGTACATCAGTTTTGCAGAGTAGGTGAATATGCATTTTCTGGACTTGGGACTGTTATTACGCAAGATATAACTCCCTATACACTGGTGTCAGGAAATCATGCAAAAGCATACAAAATAAATGTTAAAGGACTGAAAAGAAAGGGTTTTGATAAAAATACTATTCAATCACTTGAGAAATGTTTCAAATTATTTATAAAATCAAAAAAGACTTCTGTTGAAAAATTACATGAATATAATTCTCTTAATTTAGAAAATGATTTCACAAAAAAATTTGTAACTTTTTTTGTCGAAAGTAAAAGAGGCGTTACTAGATAACGTTGAGCAATCTATCTATGATACTGTTTAAATTATCCTGAGTCTTGTTTGATAGACAACTTTTGATTTCCTTGTACATATCAATCATATCTTGTCTATATTCATTGTCATTATCAATCTTGTTTAGTTCAACCATTGCATCAATTTGATCTGAATATGATGGTTGAATGAATTCTTTTACAATAGGTTTCGATCCTATGGTATTACCAAGTACTAAATTAACTAATCCTATATATTTTAATTTAACTAAAGACTTCATAATAAAGTATGTGATTAATGATAATTTATACATTATGACCATCGGTACTTCTAGAATTGCTAGTTGAAGTGTAATTGTGCCTGATGCACATATAGCTTTTTTACAGTCACTTATTGCATTGATATCTTCTCCTGATTTTAAATACGGATGATAGTTCTCAGGCAATAACCTTTTTAGTAACTCTAAACACGTCTTATTGGCATAAAATATTGCAATATTTTGTTCTTTTTTATTTTGTAAACAGTCCAGCATTATGTGAATATTATTTTTTATTTCTGATTCTCTGCTTCCTGGAAAAATACCAAGATCAATTGATCTTTCATTAATGTTTTTTACAGAATTCATCAGACTAATGTTTTGAAATAAAGGATGTCCCACAAATGACACATCTTTTGTATATTTTTTGAAAAAAGACTCTTCAAATGGAAATATCACTGCTAAGTAATTTATGTTTTCAATTAGAGATTTAGCTCTTTTTTCTCTCCAAGCCCAAAGCTGTGGAGCAATATAAAATAAAACAGGAATATTTAAACTTCTTGCATATCTAGCAATTTTCAAATTAAACTCAACATAATCTACTAAAATTATAAGAGTAGGTTTAGTATCTTTGATATGTCTTTTGGCTATCTTCAGAGCGCTAGAGATTTCGTTAATCTTCGAGAGAACTTCAATGACTCCTACTACAGAAATTTTTTCTGTATTATATACAATATTAGCTCCAGTTTTTTTTAATTCATTTTGACCAAAGGCATCAACTATTATATCTTTATTTTTTTCTGTATATTGCCTAATAAGTCTGGATGCATGTTGATCACCAGATGGTTCCCCTGCAATAATGAATATTCTTTTTGTATTGTTAATATTCATTTATAACATTACATATCATTTTTATATCATTTGTTTTTAACTCAGGATATATAGGTATTGATATACATTCTTTTGATATTTTCTCAACCATTGGCAGGGGGTTGTATTTATATATATCATAAGCTTTATATTTATATATTGGCTTTGAATAATAAATCCCATAAGGGATTTTATTTTGCTTCAGATGTTTTTCAAATTTGTTTCTATTCTTAACTCTCAAAGTAAATTGATTAAAAGTATGCTTAGAATTTTTATCTACAAAAGGTAATATAATTTTTTCGTTATTTATCAATTTGAAATACATTTTCGCGACAGCTCTTCTATTCTCTATGAACTTATTGATGTATGGTAATTTAACTGTCAAAATGGCGGCTTGTAATTCATCTAGTCGACTATTATATCCAATTACATCATGTTGATTCCTCTTGATTCCACCATGGGTACGAAGTTTCAATAATAGATTATAAGCTTTCTTATTTTTTGCAGTAATCAAACCTCCATCACCAAAACATCCAAGGTTTTTTGTTGGAAAAAAACTAAAGCATCCAAATTCACCAAATGTTCCACTTTGTTTATTATTGTGAGTTGCGCCGAAAGATTGAGCACAATCCTCTATATGAGCAATGTTATACTCTTTTGCTAGAGTATTAATTTCATCTAATTTACATGTTTGTCCAAAAATATGGACTGATAAGATTGCTTTTGTTTTTCTATTAATCATTTTTCTTATATTTTTGGGATTAATATTGAAGGTATGAGGATTAATATCTGCAAACACCGGTGTTGCTCCAACAAGCGATATTGCCTCTGAACTAGCAAAATATGTAAATGGTGTTGTGATTACTTCATCACCTTTTTCGATACCCATTGCTCTAAGTGATAAAATTAATGCATCAGTACCAGAATTACAACTAACTGAATATTTACTTCCAAGATAATCGTTTATTCTTTTTTCAAAAAATTTAACATTCTCACCTAATATATAATTTCCAGACGCAAGAACTTCATGCACCTTTCTATTAATTTTATTTTCTAATTTTTTATATTGTTCAGTTAAGTCAAATGATTTTATCATTGTTAAAAATTCCTTGTAATTTTTTTAGCTACAGCTAAGGCTTTTTGTCCATCTATCCCGGTGGTTACAGATTTATCTTTGCCATAACAAGCTTTTATGAAATTATTTATCTCATCACGTAGAGAATCAGATTTTTTGAACTTATAGTCAATATGATTAAACGTATTGTTTTTATTCTTATTGAGCTTTTTCAACTCATTATTAATAAAATCAACAGAATAGTAAGAGTTTTTTAAAAATATTCTCATTTTACGCTCATTCTTAGTACTTATTCTGCTTGCCGTTAAATTAGCAACAATATTATTTTTAAATTCTATTCGAACGTTTGCTATATCTATTAATTCTGTAATTACTTTCTTTCCTGACACAGATATTTTTTTTATCTCCTGATTGACCAGTGATAAAACAATATCTATATCATGTATCATTAAATCCAAAACAACGTCAACATCTGTTGCTCTAGGATTAAATTTGCATAAGCGATGAACTTCAATAAATTCTGGATTTTTGAGTTGTGACTTTAATTTCTTAATAGCAGGGTTAAATTGTTCTAAGTGACCAATTTGTAATATGCATTTATTTTTTTTTGCTATTTTATTGATCAAGCTTGCTTGGCTGACAGTTTCAGTCATTGGTTTCTCAAGAAGAACATGCTTTTTATTTTCCAAGAAAAATTTAGCAATTTTATAATGAGTTATTGTTGGCGTAACTATAGATACAGCATCAACTTTATCAAGAATATCTTTATATGATTTAGATCTAAAGATATTACTATTCTTGATAATTTTAAAATTAGTCTGGTCGGTATCTACAACAGATGTTACATTCACAGATGGGTTTAACATATACTTTTGATAATGAAATTTACCCAGGTACCCTAATCCTATTATTCCAATTCTAATTTTAGTAGTCATAATATATTATTATTTATAGTGATTGGCGATATCACATTATATACCATTTAGATGCAATCAAGGAAAATAATAGCAGGAGTTGATGAAGTAGGCAGAGGAAGCATTGTTGGTTCAGTTGTCTCTGCTGCAGTTATATTATGTAATAATACGCCCACTAATGATTTTATAGATTCTAAGAAATTAGCTGAAAAAAAGAGAATAGATATAGCAAATAAAATCATTCAAACCTCTTTGAGTGTATCAGTTGGAATTGCCACTAAAGAAGAAATTGATTTAATAAATATACACAATGCTACATTACTAAGTATGAAACGAGCTATAGATAATCTTTATGTAAAGCCGAATTTAGTACTAGTTGACGGTAGCCACTTACCAGACATTGATATTGAATGCAGGTCAATAATTAAGGGAGACGATAAAATCAAACAAATCTCTGCAGCATCCATTGTAGCAAAGGTAACGAGAGATTTTGAGATGAACTATATTGATACTAGATATCCCATGTATTGTTTAAAGGAAAATAAAGGTTATTTAACAAGACAACATAAACAAGCAATAGCATCATTTGGTAAAACCATTTATCATAGAGACTCATTTTTCGAACAGTATGAATAATTTTACTCATTTACATTTACACACTGCATATTCATTGAATTCAGGGACCATCAAGATAGATGATTTAGTCAGTTTCGCTAAGAAAAACAATTTCAAATCATTAGCACTGACAGATTATTTAAATATATTTGGAGCTGTTAAATTTTATAACAAATGCATTGAAGCATCTATCAAACCAATCATTGGCTGTGAGATTCCATTGCTTTATAAAAATAATATATGTGTTGGTAATATTGTTTTACTCTGTCAAAACCTTGAAGGTTATTACAATATAAACAAAATATTGTCTTTAATACACAAATCAAGATCATCTTATCTAGGTTCAAATATTGAAACTCTAAAAAAATATAATTCTGATTTATTATGTTTGTCCGGAGGAAGAAATGGCATTAATGGTTTAAGTCTACTAAGACATCCAAATGAGATCATGCATGATATTATTTCAAAATTATCTGAAATATTTATTGATAGATTCTATGTTGAAATCGATAGGACTAACAGAACTAATGAAAAAGAATATAATTCATTATCATTAACATATGCTCGGAATCTTAATTTACCCATTGTAGCAACCAATGATGTCATATTTATGACTGATTCTGATTATGAGGCTAACGAGGTTAAAGTATCAATAATTCAAAAAACTAAGTTAGACGATAGGGTAAACCAAGACGATTACTCTACAAATCAATATTTTAAAACTACAAAAGAAATGGCATCTTTGTATAAAGATTTGAAATCTGCTCTCACTAATGTAGAAAATATCGTAGAGAGATGTAATTTTAAATTCCCTGATTTTAAGTATCATTTACCTAAATTTACAAACCCATCAAATAAAAATGACACACAGTATTTTAATGATCTCTGTAATGATGGACTGAAAGATTATTTATGTTCAAGCACATTTGATAACAAAATTTATGAAGAAAGGCTTGAAGAGGAAATTCGAGTAATAAATAATATGGGCTTTTCCAGCTATTTTCTTATCGTTCAAGAATTTATTACGTGGGCAAGAAAAAACGATGTTCCGGTCGGTCCTGGAAGAGGCTCTGGAGCAGGATCGTTAGTAGCTTTTGTTCTAGGTATTACAAACATTGATCCGCTTAAATACAATTTGCTTTTTGAGAGGTTTTTAAATCCCGAACGAATATCAATGCCTGATTTCGATATAGATTTTTGTATGAATAAGCGTCAGAGGGTTATTGATCATATCATTGATACATACGGACAGGATAAAGTATCACAAATCATAACTTACAATACACTATCTGCACGAGCTGTAATAAGAGATGTTGGCAGAGTTCTAGATTATACATATGGATTTGTTGACACAATTGCCAAGCTAGTACCATTTACGCTCGGTATCACTATAGATGAAGCTCTAAAAGCCAGTAAAGAGCTCTCAAAAGAATATAAAACTAAAGACGACGTAAAGACACTTATAGATTTAGCTAAAAAAATTGAAGGACTTCCGCGTGGTGCAGGAACACATGCAGCTGGTATAGTTATAGCACCATCAGATATTACAGATTTTATGCCCGTTTATTCTTTAGAGGATAAAGACGAACTTATCACTCAATTTGATAAAGATGATATTGAATCTTTAGGTCTTGTAAAGTTCGATATTCTTGGACTTACAACACTTACCGTGATTGATGATACATTGAAATTGATTAAAAAAAATAAATATACTTTCGAATTAAACTCTATACCGCTTGATGACAGTAAAGTTTTTTCACTTCTAAAAAAGAAAATGACAACGGGTATTTTTCAACTTGAATCATTAGGAATGAAAAAATATATGGCTCAATTAATGCCAGATAAATTTGAGGATATTGTAGCTTTAGTTGCTTTATATAGACCTGGTCCCCTTGGAACAAATATGGTTGATGACTTTATTGCAAATAAACACGGAGCTGAGATCAAATATGAACATCCATTACTAGAAAAGATACTCTCTGAGACAAATGGATTAATATTATATCAAGAACAAGTAATGGAAATTGCTAAATCTTTAGGTGGTTATTCACTTGGTGATGCTGATCTATTGAGAAGAGCAATGGGCAAGAAAAAACAAAAAGAAATGGAAAATCACAGATCAAGATTTATAAATGGATGTAAGAAAAATAACATAAATGAAATAACCGCAATTTCTATTTTTGATAAGATGGAAAAGTTTGCTGGATATGGTTTCAATAAATCTCATTCTGTTGCGTATGCAATGTTATCCTATCAAACTGCTTATCTTAAAGCATACTATACCAGTGAATTTCTTGCTGCCGCTATGTCCTCAGATATGGATAATACGAATAAAATTATTAATTTATTATCTGCATGTAATGAAATGGGCATAGTTGTTTTATCACCAGATATAAATTCATCAAGTTATCGATTTCTTCCTGAAAAGAAAGATACAATCAGTTATGGTTTATGTGCTATTAAGGGTGTTGGTGATAATGCAGCAAGACATATTTGTGAAATTAGAAATAAAACTGGACCATATAAAAATATTGAAGATTTCTGCTCAAGAGTAAATTTAAATACTGTCAATTCAGGCACTATAGATGCATTAATATCATCGGGCTGCTTTGACAACATAAATGAATTTTCAAGATTGTCTACCATAGAAAACCTTAATATCATTATGTCACAAGGACAGAAAAACCAACTTGATATAGCGGCTGGTCAAAATGAACTTTTTTCCTCATCAGAATCATCATCACAATCTAATATTCAAAAAAAAATAATCAAAATTTCTCCCTCAAATAAAGAGCTTATAATGGAAAGAAAAGTTCTTGGTTATTATATGTCTAGACATCCAATGGAATCATATCATGATGAATTAAATGACATGAACTTAAAGAATATTTTATCTATAAACAACTATATTATTAATAATTCTATAACAAAGCTAAATACAACTATATCCGGCGTCATTATAGATTCTCGTATACAAAAGATAGGTAAAAATAAATATCTTAATATATTCAAAGTAGATGACGGCAGTGGATTTATTAATGCTTCATTTTTTGAGGAAAAATATCTCGCTTACAAGCATCTTATCAAAGAGGATGTAATTTTATTTCTTCATGGAGAAACTTATATTGATGAATATGACTCACAACTTTCAATGAGAGTAGATAACGTTTATTCATTAAATGATGCCAGAGAAAGACACTCTAAATATATTGAAATCATATTGACTTCTGATTTAAAATCAAAAGAAACTTTACAGTCTATCAAAAATATTATTTCTGAATCTGAAGCAGGAAATACTAAAGTAACAATATGCTATGTATCTAGAGATCTTCTTGTTCCAATAAGATTCAAGAAAGAGATATCTATTAAAATCAACAATAAATTAATGCAATCATTGCAATCCATTGTTGGTACTAAAAATGTTATAATCAAATACTAATAGAATTATTAATGATAATAATTATAATGTAGAGATGTCAGAATATAATCTAAACTACCTTGATTTTGAACAGCCTCTATTAGAAATAGAAAATAAGATTGCATCAATTAAAACTAGCGCTACCACATCTCAAGGAGACAGAAATAAGATTGATTCATTAAATAAAGAGTTAGAGAAAAATATCTCTAAAATATTTTCTTCTTTATCTGATTGGCAAATCTCTCAAATCGCAAGACATCCTTTGCGCCCTTACACGCTTGATTATGTTTCTAATATTTTTGATGATTTTGTAGAGATTCATGGAGATAGAATGTTTGGTGATGACAAGGCGATTATTTGTGGATTAGCAAAGCTTGATGGAAGATCAATTATGTTAATTGGACATCAAAAGGGAAGAGATTCAAAAGATAAAGTTTTTAGAAACTTTGGTATGCCTAAACCTGAGGGATATAGAAAAGCGTTGCGAGCAATGAAACTTGCGGAAAAATTTAAAATACCAATCGTTACGTTCATTGATACTCCAGGCGCATATCCTGGCATAGATGCTGAATCAAGGAATCAAAGCATTGCAATAGCTGATAATCTTTACCAAATGTCAAAAATTAAATGTCCTATCATATCTATAGTGATAGGAGAGGGAGGATCGGGTGGCGCACTTGCAATTGGTGTGGCAGATAAGTTGGCAATGCTTCAATATAGTATTTATTCTGTCATTAGCCCCGAAGGATGCGCTTCCATTCTTTGGAAAGATGCATCTAAAGCAAATATTGCTGCAGAAGCACTATCTATAACTTCAAAAAAATTATTAGAACATAAATTAATTGATAAGATTATTCCAGAACCTATTGGTGCAGCACATAGAGATTATAATGCCATGTATTCTTCACTGAAAACTAATATCAATGAATTGATTGATGAGGTAGAAATAATTCCTATTTCAGAGCTTTTAGAATTTAGAAATTCAAAAATTTCATCTTATGGACAATTTGAATCTTCCTAAAGCTAAACAGCTTGTAAGTAACTTACTTAATAAATCAAAATATAAAGACTTTCTTGTCGGTATCAGCGGCGGAGTTGATTCACTTGTACTTCTATCAATAATTTATGAATTGAAATTGACATATGGTTATAATTTTAGAGCTGTTCACATCAATCATAACTTTTCAAAAAATTCAAATGAAATGGAAAGACGTTGTATCCACATATGTAATCAATATGATGTAGACCTTGTCATAAAACATATTCAGCCAACTAAGACTTCAAATGTAGAAGAATATCTCAGAGAAAAAAGATATGAAATATTTCTTAACACACTATCGAAAAATGAATCCCTTGTACTTGCTCATCATTTAGATGATCAGGTTGAAACATTTTTTTATCGCTTATTTCGAGGTTCATCTCCAATTGGTTTATCATCTATGAAAAAAATATCCATAAAAAATGATAAAATTATTTACAGACCATTTTTATCTATTTCAAAAAGCATACTCATTAATCTTGCTGAAAAATTTAGTTTGGATTTTGTAAATGATGCAACTAACGATGATTTAAATTATCATAGAAATTATATTAGAAAAAAAATCATCCCTCCTATAAAAAAAATATGGCCAAAGCTTAATCAGGTTATGCACCATAATATTTTATTACAGGATCAGTATAATAAAATGGCAAATGATTATTGCGATAAAATATATAATGATATTATTATCAATGATAATCTTGAAATAAATAGACTCAAAGTCTTTCCAGATCACATACATACTATATTCATTAAATTTTGGGTTGAGTCAAATATTGATTATAAACTCTCTAAGAATGATTTATTAAATCTATTAAATATAATGAATAGTAATAATAATGATTATCCAAGATATTTATTAAATGAGAAAATAATTACAAAATATAATAATA
Organism: Gammaproteobacteria bacterium; assembly: GCA_965660795.1. GTDB lineage: Bacteria > Pseudomonadota > Gammaproteobacteria > CACLCV01. Next base: position 12,431 of record CBFIBF010000006.1, on the reverse strand, counting down.
CTTTATACATACTCTCTGCTCATGAAAAGCTTTTAATAAAAGATAAAGTTTGGGATCTACAAAGTGATATTGTTTTCGGAAAAAGTAAAATATTAATCGAAAAACTAAAAGAAAAAGGCATATATGATTATTTATCTAATAAAGCACCCATAACTCTTAAATCATTTAATGGAAAGGAAAAGATATCATTAAATAAGAACTTTTCTCAATATTTAAAAAAAGTTTTCCAAAGTAACTCAATTCCTACATGGGAAAGAGATAGATTTATATTGTTTTTTTCTCAAGAAACTCTGTTGGTTGCGTATAGTGAGAACCATATATTTATTTCATCTTATATAAGATAAATCTATATCTTTTCACCTTTATGCATTATAATTTAAGCATCTGAATGGCTAGATATATATTTATTACAGGTGGTGTTGTTTCATCCCTTGGAAAAGGTATTGCCGCCGCCTCCCTAGCGTCATTGTTCAAACTGCGAGGCTATAAAGTCTCCTTACAAAAACTCGACCCATACATCAATCTTGATCCTGGAACTATGAGTCCTTTTCAACATGGTGAAGTGTTTGTTACTGAAGATGGAGCAGAGACAGATCTTGATCTTGGTCATTACGAAAGATTTGTTGGTATTACTATGAATCAAAATTCAAATGTAACTGCAGGAAAAGTTTACTCAAATGTAATTAAAAAGGAAAGAGAAGGAAAATACCTTGGTAGTACAGTACAGGTGATACCACATGTCACTGATGAAATAAAAAAATTAATAAAATTAGGTTCTAAAGGTGCAGACGTCTCATTTGTTGAGGTTGGTGGTACTGTAGGAGATATAGAATCATTACCTTTCCTTGAATCGATTAGACAGCTGAATATGGAAATGAATGATGGCCATACATTATTCATTCATTTAACGCTCCTGCCGCTGGTTGAAGTTACAAATGAAATTAAAACAAAACCCACACAGCATTCTGTCAAAGAATTAAGATCTATAGGGATACAACCAGATATATTATTATGTCGTGCTAAAAATAAGTTAAATAGTCATATCAAAAGCAAAATATCATTATTTACCAATGTATCCGATGAGGCTGTTTTTTCGGCTCAAGATGCATCATCAATATATGAGATACCTATTGACTATAAACAGCAAAAAATTGATAGCTACATACTTAAAAAACTTAAATTACCAAACAAGAAGTCTGTTATCAAACCTTGGATAAATTTTACTAATAAGATTAAAAAATGTAATAAAAAACTGACTATTGGTATGGTCGGGAAGTATGTTGAATTAGAAGATTCTTATAAATCTTTAAATGAATCTCTTTTACATGCGTCTATACATAATCAAATTTCATTAGAAATTAAGTTTATTGACTCTGAAGATATAAAGAAATCAAATATGAAATTACTCAATAATTTACAAGGTATAGTAGTGCCAGGTGGATTTGGAAATCGAGGTATTGAAGGCAAGATTCTTACGGCAAAACATGCGCGTACTAAAAATATACCTTATTTAGGTATTTGTTTAGGTATGCAAATATCTGTTATTGAGTATGCTAGAAATGTTCTTGGCTTTAAAAAAGCAAATAGTACTGAATTTGACATGAATACACCATATCCCGTAATATCTCTTGTTTCAGAATGGGAGGATTTTCTAAAAGGTAATATGAAGGGGACAACTAAAAATCTTGGAGGAACTATGCGGTTAGGCGCACAAGAATGTAGTCTTATTACACCTTCTTTAGCGCATAAATTGTATAAGAAAAAGACTATCACTGAGAGACATAGGCATCGATATGAGGTAAATAATAAATATATATCTTATTTTAATGATTCTGATTTATTGTTTTCTGGATTCTCTGGAGATTATAATTTAGTTGAAATACTTGAGCTAAAAAATCATCCTTGGTATTTGGCAAGCCAATTTCATCCTGAATTTACTTCATCACCAATGAATGGCCATCCCCTATTTAATAATTTCATTAAAACATCTTATGAAACAAAATAAATTTAAATTAGTATCTAAAGAATACTTAACTATTATTTCTGGACCATGCGCTATTGAATCTGAGAAAACAGCAATGTTAACTGCTGAGTATTTAAAAAACATCACCGAAAAGTATGATATCAATTTTATTTACAAGTCTTCATTCGATAAAGCGAATAGATCGTCAATAACATCAAAGAGAGGAGTGGGTATTAAAGATGGTCTTGAAATTCTTAATAAGGTGAGAAATACATTTGAAATTCCTGTTCTGACAGATGTTCATGAATATACGCCATTTGATGAAGTAGCTGATGTTGTAGATGTTTTGCAGACTCCTGCATTTCTATGTAGACAAACAGATTTTATTACCAAAGTTGCATCTACTCAGGCGTCTCTAAACATTAAAAAGGGTCAATTTATGTCGCCTGAAGAGATGAAGTTTGTTCTAGATAAAGCTTATTCAACAGGGAATAAAAATATTTATCTATGTGAAAGAGGGTATATGTTTGGTTATAATAACCTTGTTTCTGACATGAGGTCATTAGTTATTATGAAAGAAAATGACTGCCCCATTGTTTATGATGCATCTCATTCTGTGCAAAGGCCGGGTGCTAAAATTGGTGCATCTAGCGGTGATAGTAAATTTATTATCCCACTAGCAAGAGCTGCATGTGCGGTTGGAGTTGATGGTCTATTTGTTGAATCTCATCCAGACCCTGCTAATGCCATAAGTGATGGTGATAATTGTCTAAATATCAATGATATAGAAATTCTTATAAAAAATATAATTAATATAAATAATGCCAGACCTGTGGAGTTAAATTAAAAAATGATAAAAATTAAAAAAATAATAGGACGCCAGATAATAGATTCCAGAGGTAATCCTACCTGTGAAGCTGATGTAATTTTAGATAATGGAATCATAGGAAGAGGGGCCGTTCCGTCTGGAGCATCCACAGGAAAACTTGAGGCTATTGAATTAAGAGATGATGACCCAAACAGCTATTTAGGTAAGTCAGTATTAAATGCTGTACTTAATATAAATACTGAAATCTCAAACAGAATTGATAAAAATAACGCTTATACTCAAGAATCTTTTGATCAATTTCTTATTGATTTTGATGGAACAGATAATAAGTCAAGACTTGGTGCTAATGCGGTTCTTGCATGCAGTATTGCATTTGCCCAAGCAAAAGCATTGAATGCAAAAATACCTATGTATCAATCACTTACTGAAGAGACCACATATATGCTTCCCATTCCAATGATGAATATTTTAAATGGCGGAGCTCATGCTAATAATAAATTAGACTTTCAAGAGTTTATGATATTACCCGTAGGTTTTGACTTAATAAGCTCATCTATTAAAGCCGGAGCAGAAATATTTCATACACTTAAAAGTTCTTTAGAAGCACTTAATATGTCGTCTGCTGTTGGAGATGAGGGTGGTTTTGCGCCAAATATAAACGGTAATTATGAAGCTATTGAAATAATTCTTGATTCGATATCTAAAGCAGGCTACAAACCAGGCGAGGATATATTTCTAGCGTTAGACGTTGCCAGTAGTGAGTTCTATAAAGATGGAATTTATACATTATCATCAGAGAACTTGAAATTAAACTCTACCGAATTCATAGATTATCTCTCTAAATTACGCGAAAATTATCCAATATTATCTATAGAAGATGGTTTGGCTGAGGATGATTGGGATGGATGGTCAAAATTAACAGCTAAACTTGGTAATAATACTCAACTAGTTGGCGATGATCTGTTTGTAACTAATCCAAGAATTTTTAAAAGAGGTATTGATAGTCAAATTGCGAATTCTATCTTAATAAAGCTTAATCAAATAGGGACAATATCAGAGACACTTCAAGCGATTAATCTAGCAAAAGAAAATGATTATAACTTTATTATTTCACATCGTTCTGGAGAAACAGAAGATGTAACAATTGCTGACTTAGCAGTTGCCACATCATCTGGATTGATTAAAACTGGCTCTATGTCAAGATCTGACAGGGTAGCAAAGTATAATCAGCTACTAAGGATTGAAGAGAGATTAGCTACACTAACTCCAAATAACAAACTAGATAAATACCTCAACTGATGAAAAAAATTCTTTTTTTTCTTGGATTGTTAATTTTTATTAACTTTCAACATTCTCTTTTTTTTGCTAATAATAACATAGTTGATTTTTTCTATTTAAATTCTCAAAATAATCTTTTAAAAGAAAAAATATCAAAAATAAATCAAGCGAATAAAAAAATATCAATCGAAATAAATGAGCTTAGATCATCAAAACATGCACTAGAAAACTTTGCTAGATATAATTTGGGGCTTGTCAAAAGTGATGAGATATATGTTCATATAATCAACAAATGAGTACACATATTTCAGTGATAATGTTGGGTGCAGGTAAAAGCAAAAGATTTGACTCTTCAGAATTAAAGCAAAATATTAAAATTAAAAATAAATCACTACTAGATTATTCAAGAAACTTCTTTTCTAAATATTTTAATTCATCAAAAAGATATATCGTAATTAATAAAAGAGTGAAAGTTAAATCTCTTGAAAAAAATGAATATATAACATTTGGTTCAACATCCCGTTTGAAGTCATTAAATAATTCTTTAAATTATATTTATAATAATAATTTACAAACACCTCTTACAATGGTTCATGATGTTGCAAGACCAGTTTTAAATCTATCTGATATAACTAAAATGATTAAATCATTAAATAATAAAATGGATGGCGTATCTCTTGGTTACCCGGTTACTAATGCTATAAAAGAGTTATCTAATCTAAATGTTAAGAATAATATTATTAGAGATCATTTATGGTCATCTTTTACTCCTCAAATCTTTAAAACAGACAAGCTTTATAAATCAATTCAAGCTTGTATTGCCAATGAAACAGAAATAGATGATGATATAGAAGCTTTGGTTCTTAATAATCTTAAATGTTCCTTAATTATGTCTAATCCGATGAATATTAAAATCACTTATTTAAGCGACCTTCAATACATCAAGAATCTATTATGAATGACTTTAAAATAGGCTTTGGATTTGACTTTCATAAACTTATAAAAGGAAACACTATTAAGCTTGGAGGTATTAATATTTCATCTGAATATTCTGTTGACGCTCACTCAGACGGTGATATTGTATTTCATGCACTATCTGATGCCATTTATGGCGCATTAGCTCAAGGTGATATAGGTACACATTTTCCATCAAACAATGAGAATAAAAATATTGATAGTAAACAAATAATCAGTCATGCACTGTCGCTTCTACAATCTCATAATTACACTATTAATAATATAGATATAACTATCGTACTTGAGAAGCCGCATCTTCAAACAAAGATTAATGACATGCGCTTAAATCTAGCTAAGACATTAGGTTGTGAAACTAGTCTCATAAGCATAAAATCATCCACGTATCAGAAAACTGGTATCATCGGTAACAATCAAGGCATAGCTTGCTACGTAAATATTTTGGTAAAAAAATGATTAGTGCTTCTGGACCTATAATTATTAATTTGGACTCAACATCTATAAGCACCGAGGAAAAAGATCTATTATCAAGTAATTTGATTGGAGGAGTAATTTTATTTAATCATAACTATGTAGATAAAAATCAAATTAAGTCATTAATATCATCTATTAAGGAAATTAGAGAAAATATTATTATATGCATCGACCATGAGGGTGGACGTATTCAAAGATTTAAGAAAGAATTTACCTCACTTCCATCATTTCAAGCTATTGGTAATTTATATTCTATTGATACTATAAAAGCTGAGGATCTAGCTTACTATTCAGGATATATTGCAGGTTATGAATTGAAAGATGTTGGAATTGATATTAATTTTTCTCCCGTTATTGATTTAACAACAAAGAGTGCCGTCTTGAACAGTCGAACATTTTCAGATAACCCAAATATCGTTGTAGAGCTAGCATGCAAATATATTCAAGGTTATGTTGATAATGGCATCATACCTACACTAAAGCATTTTCCAGGACATGGTGTAATTACAACAGATACACATACAGACATTTCATATTGTGATCTTCCTTATGAACAACTTGATTTGCATATTTGTAGTTTTCAAAATATTCATGAAAAAATGAATATTCCAATTATGACTGGCCATATTATTTATCCCAAGGTTTCAGAACAACCTGTCACATCATCTTCTAAATGGTTACAAGAAATATCTAATAATATTTTTTCTCACAAACCTTTCTTTATAAGTGATGACCTAGAAATGAAAGGTTTATCTGATCTTTTTAAAGATGAATCTAGGTTAAATATCTTTCATAAAGTCATCTCTTCAGGGTGCGATATGACAATTATAACTACAATGCAAAATCAGAAAATAATTGAAGATAAAAAAAGTTATTACTTTTATCAGAAAGAATTTATTGAACCTTTAGGTAAATCAGGAAAAATTCAGATATCAGATATCAATATTCCATGCAGTGATGATATATCATATAATATAGGTGATTTTCATGTTTATAAAAATGCTCTTAAATATCTGGATAATATCTCTTTAAATTAAATGAATTTAATACTTGATAATGCACATTTTGATTTGATCACTTTAAGTGTCGCGGCCGTATTTTTGCTGACATTAAAAAATAAAATCATTAATGTCATATTATCTTTGTCAAAAAAAACAAATACAGTTTATGATGAACTTTTACTTTATTCAGTAAAAACACCATCTTCATATTTAATTATAATTGGTTATTTATTGCTACTTCTTAATTATCTTAATAATGAAAAAATTATAATTTATGATTTCCATTTATCATCATCTATATTCATTTTAATGGTTATACTAATTTCATGGTCAATTCAAAGGGGTTTAAATTTTTATATTGATTCTAAACCTTTTTTAAAAAATACCTCTGCAGAAGATGACGCAGCCTTAGTAACTGAGACATATGAAATAGTCGTCCGAATAATTAAAGTTATTGTTGTAGTGATTGCAATTTTATTAATCATGCAAGAATTGGGATTAAGCATATCTGGTCTTTTAGCATTTGGTGGTGTTGGTGGGTTAATTGTAGGTTTAGCTGCAAAAGATCTTCTTTCTAATTTCTTCGGTGGGATGATGATCTTTTTTGATAGGCCATTTAGAGTAGGTGAATTTATTAAATCCCCAGATAGAAATATCGAAGGTATTGTTGAGAAGATTGGGTGGAGATTAACGGTCGTAAGAACCTTTTCAAAAAATATTCTGTATATTCCAAATACCGCATTTTCAAGTATTATCGTTGAAAATGCTACACGAATGTCGAATAGAAGATTAAATGAAACAATAGGAATTAGATATGATGATCTTAAAAACATGAACCTTATACTTAATGATGTCAGAAATGCTTTGGAAAAAAATTCAAAAATAGATCAGAACATTAAACCAAAAGTATATTTTAAAAGCTTTGCGCCTTCTTCATGTGACTTTTTTGTTTATGCATTTACAGTTACAAAAGATTGGGAAGAATTTCTATCTATTAAACAAGGTATACTATTTGAAATCGCAGAAATTATCGAAAATCATAATGCTGAAATTGCTTACCCTACATCAACAGTATTTATTAATAAGAACTAACACGTAATTTCAGATATTACTTTTATGATTTCAGAACAAATATTTGAGAAACTTCCATCTGATTCAATCGAGTATTTAATTTGATTGCTATTGATAATTTTAATTCTTTTTGAATTTGTATATATATTTACAAGAGTTTCAGTATCTATTGAATTTTCATCATTTAGGACTATTACAACATTATCTCTATTAATTTTTATTCTTTGCGCACCTAATGCGCTTCCTGCAATTTTTACTCGGCTAAGATCTATGAGATTTAACAAGTGTTCTGGTATAGGTCCATATATATCAATTAATTTCGTCATAATTTCATTAATAGTATGATCATTTGTAGCGCTTGAGATATCCTTATAAAAATCCAACCTTTGAAATATATCCTCTATATAATCTTGAGGAATTAATGTTGATTCGAACGCGTCAATTTCAACTTGATTTGTATCATCTGCTTCATCAATATTCTTAAGCCGATTAACAGCACGTGAGAGCATAGAGGTATACATGCCATAACCAATCTCAGTAATTTGTCCGCTTTGCTCCTCCCCTAAAAGTTCACCAGCACCTCTAATTTCTAGATCATGACTAGCTATATCTAGTCCTCCGGCTAAACTGTTGGTGTTTATAAATGCATCCATCCTTTTTTGAGCTTCATTTGTAAGTTTATTTTGATCATCAACTATCATTCCTGCATATGCTTGTTTTGCACTTCTTCCAACCCTACCTCTAATTTGATGAAGTTGAGATAAACCAAAATTTTGAGCATTATTTATTATAATTGTATTTACATTAGTCATATCTAAGCCGCTTTCAATTATACTTGTACAAATAAGTATGTTTGTTTTTTCACTCAAAAAACTATTCATCACTTTTTGAATTTGTTGTGTTGACATTCTTCCATGAACATTATCAATTTTATAATTTGAATTTATTTCTCTTAAATATGATATCTCGTCATTCATAGTTTCAATTCTGTTATGAATATATAAAACTTGTCCACCTCTAGTTATTTCACGATCTATGTATTCTCTAATCTCACTTTCTGATTTATTAATAATATTCGTCTGTATATTTTTTCTTCCTATAGGAGGAGTATTAATAATGCTCATATCTTTGATTTCTGAGAGAGCATTATTAAGAGTTCTAGGAATAGGTGTTGCAGTTAATGTCAAAACATCAATATTATTTTTAATATTTTTAATAGATTCTTTATGTTTAACGCCAAATTTATGCTCTTCATCTATAATTAATAATCCTAAATCTGCATATTTAATTTCTTTATTCAATAATGCATGAGTACCTATTACTATATTAGTTTTACTTTTTAACAAATTATTTTTGATATCTATTTTTTCTTTTTGTGAAACTGCACGTGTCATCAATTCAATTTTAGTATCATAATTTATAAATCTTTTTGTAAATGTATCGTAATGCTGTTTAGCTAGTACAGTTGTAGGTACTATCACAACCACTTGTTTATTATTATTAATTGCAACAAATGCGGCCCTCAGTATCACTTCTGTTTTTCCAAAACCTACATCTCCACAGATAACTCTATCCATAGCTTTTGATGAACACATATCTTCAATCACTTGATTTATGCTGCTTAATTGGTCGTCTGTTTCAACATATGGAAACAAATTACAGAATTTTCCATATTCATGTGCATCTACATTAAATTTATAACCTTTATTAAGTTCTCTTTGTGCTTGAATGGTCAGTAATTCAGCAGCAATATCCTCAATTTTCTTTTTAGCTCTTTGTTTAACTTTTAGCCATCTGTCTGTCCCTAACTCTGAAAGTTTAGTATTGATTCCAGTATTTCCAATATATTTTTGTATTAAAGATAAAGAAGTAATAGGCATATAAAGATTATTATTATCTGCGTATTCAATCTTGACTAATTCTGTTACTTTATTTTCGATATTCATGATTTCAAGACCTTTATATCTTCCTATTCCATGTTCTTGGTGAACAATATAATCATTGAATTTTATTTGAGTAAGGTTATCAATAACTGATGATTTGAGTATTTCTTTAGAAGATAATCGTGTCTTAATAAGTCCAAAAAGATCATTGGAGCTGACATAGATAATTTTTTTATTATTATCAATAAATCCTTCGTTTATATGTTCTCTCATTATTTGAATTTTATTACTTGAAATACCTATATTATCCGTTTCATAGAATTCAATATTTTGAGAATTTAGGTAGTCTGTTAATGTTTTATAATTATCACTTCTTTCTATAAAAAATATAAAATTATATTCAGTATTAAAAATAACTTTTTCTAAATTTATAAATGGATTTTTATAATTATAATTGATAGACAGTGACGGTACAGTTGTATAGCTAGATTTATGAAAATCCATATCTTTCATATAATCAGATGCTATATAAAAATAATTATTGTCGATAATATGTTCAATATCTTTTTCACTTATTATTAGTTCATCTGGTTTAATAAGATATCTGTTAAATATTTCATTATCATAGATTTTATTTAATGTATTTCTGAAGTCATTATATTCTTCATGAAAATTTTTGTTCATGAAGCAAACTAAATTATTACCAAGCGATGATATTAATGACTCTGTTTCTCTGAAGAGCATAGGGATTAGGTTATGAATATAATTTTTACTATCATTTGAAATAACCTTCTCATACTCAATATCTTCGACATATTCAGAATCAAAATATTTTTTTACGTTTGCTTTATAAAATTCAATATTTTTTTGATCTAAGTGATAAATGCACTCAGATGTGAGTATGCTGCTATCAATATCATTTTTTGTTAATTGAGTAGTTGAATTAAATATTTTTAAAGATTCTATACTATCTTCAAAAAAATTTACTCTTACAGGATCATGTGAAGATATAGAAAAGAAGTCTACAATTGATCCTGATATTCGATATTGACCAGGCTCAATAACCTTAGATGTTTTTTCATAATTAAAAGACTTTAATCTATCTATAAGTTCGTTATATTTTATGTACTTGTCAATTTTTTTCCATGATTTTAATGTTTCATTTAATTGTGGAATTTTGTAAAATATTGACCTGTAGGATGTAATTATTATTTTATTGTCAGCATTAAGAGATAACTCTATCAAACATTCATATCTGTCTTTAATTATATCTTTGTCAATCGCGACGTTGCTATAATCATCAAGTCCATAATTTGGAAATTTAAGAATTTTTTTTGATTTATATAGTCTTGATAATTCATTATATAAAGCATCAATTTGATGATTATTGTCTAAAATTATTAGTGTACTTTTATATTTTTTTGATAGCTCATCTATTTCAATGATATAAGAGGAGCCAACAATATTTTTTACAACATTGAAACCTTTATTAAGTTGTTTCATAATTTCAAAAAAAAAGCAGCACATTTAATCATGTGCTGCTTAATCGGATAATATTGTTTTATTTAACGGTATTAAATCCTAAGTTTTCCCAGTTTTGCATACCACCACGGTACCATTTAATTTTATTTGCTGGATATCCGTATCTTAGTAGACTTTTAATGTTATTAGGTGATTGACCGCACCACATTCCGTTACAAAACAAAACTAAGGTTTTTGCATCATCAAAATAGTAAAGCCCATTTTGCTCTTTAGCGCCAAATTTACTAGTCATTAATTCAGCTATAGATAGCGGATCCGCACCTTTTCTTTCACTCAAAAGAGTCCAAGGTAAGTTCACTGCACCAGGGATTGTTCCTTTAGCGACCCAATCAGGTGTTCTAGAGTCTATAAGCATGATCTCTGAGCCATCTGGCATCTTTTGTCCTTTACTCATCATAACAGCATAATGAATTAATTCTTGTTCACCAAGAGTTTCAATACCTGGTCTTAATTGCATTGGTTGAATGCAAAATGGCGGACAAGGTCTAGAAGTTTTAGCAAAAGCAGGATTAACTGTTGCACTGTTATCTTGGTTTCTCATGATTTTATGTTCACCAACTGATACTGAAAGTCCTAATTCAAGTGAATTTGGACCATCTGCTTTTGAAATTGCAACTGGTTTACCTGCAAATGCAGAAAACGATACAAGAACAAAAGAGAGTAGAGCAGCTGATAATACGTTATGTTTAATTTTTAACATATCTCCTCCCATTAATTATTCACAATCTGGCTCTTCATCATCTGAAGACTTTTTTTCCCCATCCTCAGCAAATATTATATTTGGGGTTATTTCATTATCTGCAAACGATGGTTGAGATATTGAAATACTCATAATAAGCATTGCTAATAGCAAAAAGTAGTTTCTCATTGTGTAAAAATCTCCTTTATTTTAAGCACTGATTGAATTATGAATATTATAATGCTTACTTATGAGATTTGACATGTTTTTTTATAATAATCACTAAATTATTGCTTAATTTAGAAAATTCCATGATTTTTTTGCTGTATTTTGATCACGGAAGTCTATTTTATGAAGTACCACAGACTGTCTTGATTTGCATTTTTTTACAATATTACCATTAGAATCTGTAATGAAGCTATTACCCCAAAACTTTATAGCTCGATTTACTTCTGTTTCATTACCAATTCTATTGGCGACAATCATTGGTGTATTTATCATAAGACTATTAGCTTTGATGACATCAAGCCATTTACGTTGTTCATTTTTTAAGTTAAAAATTCTCTTTTTGTAAAAGCAATACCCAATTGCAGTAGGACAAATTATTAGGTTGATATTGTTTTTTTTCATAAATGCATATGAATTCATATGCCACTGATCCCAACATATCATTACACCAATTTTGAAACCTGCAATATAAAAATATTTGAAATTATTTTTTGGCTTTTGAAAGTAA